>JBFMGU010000352.1:0-9371 GCA_040752415.1 Myxococcota bacterium | reverse complement strand
CCTGCAATGTGAGCCTGGACGGCGGCGTCGACACCACGGCGCCGGTGGTGAGCATCACCTCGCCCACGTCGGGGAGCGCGTTTGCCGGCGAGACGCTGGCCGTGGCCGCGCAGGTCACCGACGAAGGAGCCATCACCTTGGTCACCGCCGAGCTGGGCACCGCGTCGACAACCCTCGCGGGCGGCGGCGGCAACCACCTGGGCACGTTGCAGACCGGAGACCTGCCGGAAGGCCCCGCCACGCTCACCGTGCGCGCCACCGACGCGGCCGGCAACACGGGCTCCGCGACGCTCGCCGTGACCGTGGACCACACGGCGCCGGTCGTCGTCGTCGTGGAGCCGCAGCCGAACACGGAACGGATTGCGCTGAGTGACGTGGTGGTGGAGGCGGATGACGCCAACGGCCTGCGCGGTGTCAGCCTGTACGAGGAGGGCGTGTCGTCGTCGATTGGCCATTCCGCCGCTCCGGTGGAAGGCAACCGCTACGGCATCTTCTATTCGCTGGAATGCACCACGCCGCTCCCGCGCGACACCGTGTTCCGCGTGGAAGCCACGGACTGGGCGGACAACGTGGGCGTGGCCACCGTGGCGCTTCGTCTGCTCGCGGTCCCAGGGTGCTCCCGTGACGGAGGGTGAGATGAGCTCTCTTCTGCTCTACGGACATGGTCTCAGCAGACGCGTGCAGTCGGATCGCCAGGCTCGGACGCGTACGGTATCCAAGAGCGCACCTCGCGCCGCGCGATGACGTCGTGGCGGTGTGGTCGCGAGCGTGACATTGTCTGGGTGTTCGCCACCGAGCAGCGGATGCGCGTGATGGTCCTGGGTGTCGTTCCCGCCGCCGAGGGCTCGATGCGTTGGTGGATCCACCTCGGCCTGGCCGATGGCACGCTGCTGCCCCTGATGGGCTCCTGATGGGCAGGTTAGCGGCGACTTCGAACGTCGTGACGGCGCCGGCCCCGCGGCTGCCATGGGCGGACGTGGGATGCCACACCGGGCTGCAGACCTTGTTGGCGTCGAACGACGACGTGGGGCCGCCCCAGCTCGACGGCGCCGGCGGCGCGGGCCGGTGAGCGAGCACTGCACCCGCGGCAGCGTGACCGCTGTCGGTCGCTATCGCGCCGCGCGACCCGGCGGCCTTTGAGTCCCGATGAGCCCGGGAGTACCGTTGGGCGGGCGCCGCGGATTGGGAGGGCTCATGGGCAACGCAGGTGCACCGCTTCTTCGCGCTCAGGTCGTACTCTTCGCCGTGGCGGTGCTGCTCAGCGCGGGACCCGCGCGCGCCGCCTCGCCGCCGGTGCCCAAGCGGGTGCTGGTGATGAACCTGAAAGCGGCCGGCGTGCCTGACGCCGTGGCGCAACAGGCAACGGCTTTCATGGCGGAGCCGTTTGAGGGGCGTGACGAGTACACCGTCATCACCATGGACGACATCAGCAGGCTTGTCTCCGTGGAAAAGAGCCGTCAGATGCTCGGATGCGACGCCAACTTCTCCTGCCTCGCGGAGCTGGCCAGCGGCGCCAAGGCGGACCTCATCCTCTCGGGCACGGTGGGCGCGGTGGGCCGGAAGCTCACGGTGAACCTCGTGCTCATCGAGACCGCCACCGCGCACGCACGTAACCGAGCGAGCGGAATCGTGGACCGGGCCAAAGAGCTCGCGAAGCTCATCCCCACCCTGGTGGCGAACCTGTTCGGGTGGACGGGCGCCGCTCAAGGGCCGCGCTTCAAGCTCGCCGCGGGGCAGGCCGTCTCGTTCGCCGTGCTCGACCTCGTTCCCACGGGGGTGAGCGAGCAGGTGGCCACAAACCTCACGCAGGTCCTCTCCGTCGAGATTAAACGCATCCAGGGTGCCAGTGTCATCAGCCGCGATGACATCCGCGCCATGATGGCCCTGGAAGAAGACAAGGCGCGTCTCGGCTGCGACGAAGCGAGCTGTCTCGCCGAGATCGGCGGGGCACTCGGGGTGGACAAGCTCATCGTCGGTACCGTGGGCAAGCTCAGTGAGAGTTATCTCGTTTCCCTGCGCCTCATCTCCGTCAAGACCGTCAAGGTCGAGAGCCGCATCTCGGAATCATTCACCGGTAGCGAGGACCAGCTCATCCGCGCCATCCGCCACGCCGGACGGAAGCTCTTGGGCATTGAGGCCCCGCAAGGGACCCTCGCCGTCAGCACCTCGGTCGAAGGCGCGGAGCTGCGCATCAACGAGCAGCTCAAGGGGAAGCTGCCCATGGCGCCGCTCGCGCTGCCAGCGGGTCCGCACACCGTACGGATTTCGCGCGGCGGGTACTTCGACTTCAACGGTGATGTGTATGTGGATCCTGCCGAAAACACCCCGCTGTGGGTGGAGCTCAGGTCCCGGCCCCTCCAGTGGTACCAGCGGTGGTGGGTATGGGCCCTTGCCGCCGGGGCGTCGGCCGCCACGCTGTTGACGCTCGGCGCGATGGCCGGCGGTACAGCGACGTTGATGGCCTTGGTCCTCCGCCCCCGCAGCAGCACCGGGAGCGGCACAGCTACTGTCGATTAGCATTGATTAGGGAGCCGAAATGAGACTCCAGCTCTTGCTGCTGGCCGCGGTGGTATCCCAAGGCGCGTGCAACGGTCTCGTACCCGTCTGGGCTCCCCCCTGGGAGGAAACCACCGGCTTTGATGTCCATTTCAAGTGGCTTGCGGAGAAGCCGCCGTATTCCGCCGGCTACTACGTGTTTGGTCGTGTCGAGGACCGCACCGACGTGTCCAACCCCGGAATCCTCGGCACTGCCGCCACGGTGGAGTACACGGAGAACACCCGCCTCGACTTCAAGGACATCCCGGTGGGCCGTAACCGGGTGGTGATCATTGAATTCCGCCGCAGCACGTCCACCAGCGCGCCCGTGCTCTATTATGGACTTTCCCAGCCATTCGAGATCGTTTCGGGTCAGCGGACACGGGTGCAGGTGGAGCTGGACCTGGTGGCCACGCCCAACCAGGGCAACGGCGCGGGCGCCACGGGCGGCGTCACGGTGCGGGCCACCGGCGAGGCCGGTTATGTCAACAGCCCCATCGTCACGCTGGTGCTGACCACGGACCGGGGCAAACACGCCCGGGTGTCCAACCTCTCCACGTTCCCGGAAGGCCAGACGGACGTCGTGGAGCTGGCATCCCTCCCCGCGGCCGCCGAAGGGGCTCCCCCGGGACTCCAGGGCTTCGAGCTCTCCTGGGACCTGGACCGCAATCTCGCGCAAGCGTGCACCGACAGCGACGCCTGCGCGCGGACCGTGTTCGTGCGCTTCGTGGATGATCGCGGTTATGCGTCCGACACCAGCTCCGCGAGCGTGACGCTCGACGTGCGCGATCCCACGGGGGTGATCCAGGTGAACAGCCCCATCCGGGAGAGCGACACCGGCGTGCTCTGCACCATCACCGCTGCCGAGCCGCTTCACGAGACCGAGCCGCCCGTGATCACCGTGACCAACGGCGCAGGCAGCGTCCTGGGCTTGTTCGGCGCGCCCGCGAGCCGGACCAGCACCACCGTGACCTACGCGGTGAGCTTCGCGGACGAGGCCGCGCCCGACGACGACGCCTACACCATCACCGCAACCCTGACGGACCGGGCAGGACGCCATTCTGCGGCCATCGTGCAGGAGCTGCGCGTGGACCGCCACAGCCCCTCCGTCAGCGACGTGGTGATCACGCCGGACCCGTCCACCGCGGTCCGGGAGGGGCAGGAGATCCGAGTGGAGCTGGTCACCAGCGAGGACTCGGCCGTCGTGCTTGTGGAGTTGCCGCTGACGGGAGGCAGTGTCATCCCGCTGCCCGGGACCGCGTCCGGGCGCCGCTGGACCTTCAGCCACGTCGTCACCGCCGATGACCCGGTGGGGAGCGGGCAGGCGGTCGCGACCGCGACCGACGCGGTGGGCAACCGCGGTGGGCCGTGGGCCCTGGGGCTGGTGACGGTGGACCACAACGCACCGGCGCTCGTGGATTTCACGGTTGCACCCTCGGGTGGCGTCGTGGGGATCGGGACGCGGCTGGTGTTGACCGCGGTCTACGACGAGCCCATCCGCACCGCGGAGCTTCAGGCGGAGCCTGCGGGGCTGTTTGCGGACCCGCCCATCATCGCGGGAAACCAGGTCATCTGGTCCGACGAGGTCACACCGACCACGCCCTCCGGCCCGTTCTCCGTCACGGTCAGCGCCGAGGACTTTGGCGGCAACCGCTCCGCCCTGGTGAGACAGGACGGCGGAGTCATTGACCCCGCACCGCCGGAGATCGACGTCGGGCCTGAGCCGGTGGACCTGGTGGCCAAAGCCGGGGACCTGGTCAGCGTGGGTTTCGACGTCCTGGAGGAACCGGCGGCTTTGAGCGTGAAGCTCGGCGCGTTGTCCATGACGGTGGCGCCGGCTTCCAGCGCACGCCGCACGTTCACGTACCTGGTCACGGGCGATGAGGCTGAAGGACTGCACGCCGTCACCGCCACCATCGCCGACGCTGCCGGCAATGCCAATGCCTACGCGCTGGGGACCGTCCGACTGGACTTCACGGCTCCGGTTGCCGAGCCACTGTTCGTGACACCCGCGGCCGTGGGTAGGGGACAAAACATGACCGTCAAGGCCACCTTCAACGAAATCCTCGACCAGGGCCAGGTCCCGGGAATCTCCGCGACCAACGGCCTGGGTGAGCTGCTCGTGTTCGACGCGGGACTGGTCGCGGGGAACCAGGTGGTGTGGACCCGACAGATCGGCGCTGAGGATCCGCAGGGAACCTTTGACGTCGTCGTGACCGCCGTGGATCTGGCCGGAAACGAGGCCGCCCCAGCCGCGGCAACGGTGTTGGTGGACCGGGACGACCCCCGGGTCCTGCCGGCGAGCCAGAACGTCGCGCCGACCGTCGCCAACGCCACGACGGAAATCCGGGTCGCGTTTGACACGTCGGAGCCGCCGCTCGGGCCGGTGCTGATCTTTGGCGCGAGCGAGATTGCGCTCACACCGGTCAACGCTGCCACCCACTTCGAGTACACCCATGCGGTGAGCGCGCTGGACCCTCCAGGGATCACCGAGGTCGCGGTCCGGCTCGTGGACCTTGCGGGGAACGCGGTCACCGCGCCGCTGGGCACCGTGACGCTGGACTTTGACCCGCCCACGCTCTTTGGTGACGGCATCAATGTCGGCCCCGACCCGGCGCCACGGGGTGCCACGCTCAGCGTCAGCGTGACGCTCAGCGAACCCATTGGCGGGGTACCCACGATCACGGCCGAGAACGCGCTGGGGGAATCACTCACCTTTGGCACGCCGTTGATTTCCGGCGCGCGCGCCATCTGGGCCCGCAGCGTCCTGCCCAATGACCCGCAGGGACTGTTCACCATCACCATCACCGCGCAGGACCTGGCGCAGAACCCATCGGCGGCGCTGACCGCGTCGGTGACGGTAGACCGCGACGATCCGCAGGTGCTGGGTCCGGGGCGCATCCTGGCGCCGCTGGTTGCCAATGAGGCCACCGACGTCATGATTGCGTTTGATACCTCCGAGCCCCCCACGCTGCCCGTGGTGCTGCGGTTTGGCGGGACCGACGTTGAGCTCATGCCGGTGAACGCTCCCACGCACTTCGAGCTGGTCTACGACGTGGGCCGTCCCCAGGACCAGGAAGGGCTGGCGGACGTGTCGGTGCGGCTGGTCGACGCCGCGGGGAACTTCGTGAACGTTCAGCTCGGTGCGGTCACGCTCGACTTCACCCCGCCCGCGCTGGCCTCCGGGCAGGCCGTCACCGTGGACCCTCCGGTTGCCGCGGAGAACGCGCTGCTCACCATCACCGCTCTCTTTGATGAGGTGCTCGCGCCGGATGCCACGTTGGAAACCGCACCGGATCTCGGGATGGGCCCACCGCGCGTGTCGGGGTCCAGCGCCCAGTGGACCCGCATCATCCGCCGCGGTGACCCTGCGGTTAGCGGAGTCTATACGGTGACGGTGACGGCGAAGGACCTGGCGGGAAACGTGACACAGCTCGTCGGGCTGCCAGGTGGAGAGATCGACACCGACCCACCGGTGCTTGCGCCGTCCTGGACGGTCGAGCCCGCGGATGCCAGGCTGGACACCGAGGTGCTTGCCCGGTTCACCGTGCAGGAGCCCCTGACGACGCTGCCGGAGGTGTGGATTGGCGACGTTGCCATGGACCACCTCAGCGGTCCGGATGCGGACGGCGGCTACGTTTATTCCCATGTCGCGACTCTTTCCGACGTGGAGGACCTGCAGCCGGTGCTGGTCCGCGTGGTGGACTCCGCAGGCAATGCGTCCAACGTCCAGATTGGAAACGTGCGCTACGACTTTACCCCGCCGCAGGTGACGTTGCTGTCGCCCGCGCAAACCGTGGGCATCGCGCAGGCCGTCCTCCTGCTGGTGGAATCCGACGAGGTGCTGGGTGCCGCGGACGGCGTGGTGGTGCGGGCCCCGTTGGGTATTGCGTTTGACAGCGCCGAGCTGAGCGGAAACGTCGTCACCTGGCGGCACACCGTGCAGGAGGGCGTGCCTCAGACCACAGCGCAGGTGGATGTGACGTTGGCGGTGGAGGACCTTGCTGGAAACCGCACCACCCTGGACTTCGACGCGGTGGGCTGGATCGACGCCACGCGCCCCCAACCCGGGGTGGTGGACGTCACCCCCACGCGCATCGCCGAGACTGGCGAGGTCACGGTGGGGCTGACCACGAGCGAGGCGCTGGAGGCGGAAGGGCCGCGCGTTACCATCGGCCAGTACCCCCTTGCCTGCGGCGGCTACCGTGCCGAGCCCGCGAGCGACGGCGGAGTTGCCTATGATTACGTGTGCCGGCTGTCCATGAGCGACGTCGCGGTCCAACCCGGCAAGGAGATCACCAACTCCGTGGTCGCAGTGCTGGTGGACCCGGCGGGAAACCCGGGCGACCCCGGCACGGGCACAGTGGTGTTCGACTTCAAAGACCCGGGTGTGGCGGCAGCGGTGGTCTCGTACCGGCCAGGCCCCGACAATCCCCTCGGCGTGGTCACCGCGGCCACGTGGGGGACCACCATCATCATCAATGTCATTGCAGATGAACCGTTGGATCCCTCGTACCCTCCGACGCTGACGCTGCAGCGCGCTGGCACGGTGTTCACGTCCGCCCCTGGGGCCACCACCGTTTCGGCAGGTTCGGCGTATTTCGAAGTGATCATTCCGGCGAGCGGCAGCTTTCCGAACGGCGACTATGACGTCTCCATTTCCTGGCGGGACGTGGCCGGTAACACCACCGACGCGGCGAAGTTCACCGACCCGCCGGTGACCCTCCGCGCGCAGCAACCGGAGCTGCTGGTGGCCCAGGACATGGTGACCTACGTGCGCTCGCCTTGGGGCAATGGCGCCTCTCAGGTGATTGGCGGGGTGACGGTTGGCGCAGGGCCCTTCTTTGGGCTGGCACCGCAGGACCCGCTCGATGCGGCCCCCACGATCCCGGGCGCCGCGTTTAGCCTCGCTTCGGGTGGACTGCCCGCGCGGATTCGCGTCTGGGGGGACCGTGCGCTCGGCACGCTGCTGGGAATGGCTTCGCCGGACCTGAACACCCAGACGTGGCCCAGACTCAGGCTCGCGAATGTTGATGCCCCCGTGGTGTATGTCACCGGGCTGGACAGCGCGGGAAATGAGTCGCCACCGGTGGCCATCCGCAACTCCGAGTGGGTGGCCACTCCCAAACCTCCGCCGTTTGGCACCAGCCCTCACGTCCTGGGTGCCATTGAGGCCGGCGGCCGCTTCCTGGACATCCCCGCGGGAAAGGTCGTTGCGGCTGACGAGGCGGGCGGCAGCGACGGGGTGGCGGTTGTCGCCCGCACGGACGCCGTCTGGCGGGAGATTGACGCCGCCGCGGCAATCCCGTCGGCCCGCTCCTATGCGGCCCTTGGCGTCGACGAGCGCACCGGGGAGCTGATGATGTGGGGTGGCGTTGATCCGGTTGCGGGAATCCTGACGGAGACGCTCCTGTGGGATGGCCGCACCTGGCGCGACGTCACGCCCGCGGCGAACAATCCGCCGTACCAGAACCCGCGACTGGTGTTCGACCGGGCCCGCGGCAAGCTGTTGCTGTTCACGGACGCGCTCTACGCGTGGGAGGGGGACCGCTGGTCAGTCCTTCCGACCCAGGGAAACGACAACCCGTGGCTGCATGATCCGCTCGGCGCCGCCGTGACCTACGACGCAACGCGGCGGAGGGTGGTGGTGTACAGCGGGGGGGCGTCCTGTAGCGGTGCTTCCTCCGCTTACACGCTGGAGTGGGATGGCACACAGTGGCAACGCGCCACTCCGACGGCGTCACCCACCCCCAACAGACGCCAAGCGGCGATCACCTACGACAGCGCGCGCGGTCAGGTCGTGCTGGTGGGTGGCCAATGCGACAACGGCTCAACGGTCCTCCAGGACACGTGGACTTATGACGGCAACACCTGGACGCAGGTGAGCCCCGCGAACCCGCCGAGCAACGTCGGCGTGAACCCGACCATGGCGTTTGACGAGGCTCGCCAGGTGGCAGTTCTCTATGCTCATTCGGCCACCGTCCCGGACAACTACGTTGTTTATGAATGGGATGGTTCCGACTGGACGCTCCGGAAGAACGACGAAGGTCCTCCGTCACTCTCTTACGGCGTGACCCTCGCCTATCACCCTGTCCGCGAGCGAGTCATGCTCCACGGCGGGCTTACCTATTCCGGGGTTGCCACCGACCGGCACTGGGAATGGGATGGGACCACGTGGACAGACATCACAGGCGGGAGTTCCAAGCCCGCCATCCGCGCGCTGCACGCCATGGCATTTGACTCCGCGCGCAACGCGCTCATGGTGTTCGGCGGTGGCGGCGACTACCAGACGTACGACGACGATTTCTGGAAGTGGGACGGGTACCGTTGGTCAGAGATCCCGCCGGCCACTCCGTGGCCATCCGCACGAAAGTCCGCCATGGCGTACGACCCGGTGGGTGACCGGCTGCTCTTGTTTGGCGGTCATGACGCGTCCTCTGTCTTCGACGACCTGTGGGTGTGGAATGGCACGGCTTGGTCCCAGGCGCCATACACCACGCCATGGCCTCCGGCTCGCACCAGTCACAGCGTGGTGTTCCAGGCGGACCCGGCTCCGGGGCGGCTGCTGGTCTTTGGCGGTGGCAACAGCTCCACCAGCCTGGGCGATTTGTGGGCCTGGGACGGGTCGGTCTGGGCACAGTTGGCCGGAACGGATCCTGAGGGCTCTTGCGCCATGGCGTACGACAGCAATCGCCAGGTGACCGTGCACATTGTTAACGGCCAGGGCTGAGCGCGTGCCAATTACCAAGTAGGTGGCGCGCGAAGATGACCGCCTGAAGAGCGCGTGGTTGTGGTGGATGGTCGCGGAGGCGAAGTGGCGCGAGGTGGCGCTGAAC
>JBFMGU010000351.1:0-9387 GCA_040752415.1 Myxococcota bacterium | reverse complement strand
CGAGGCACGCTTGGGCTCAACTCGCCGGTGACGACGACGCTTCTTCAACTCCAGCCGGGACAGCCGGATACGCCAGATTTTGTCGATGCTGTCCAAAGCGGCTCGCCGCCCTGGCCAGCGCCGAGCGCGTTCTCAGCGTGTGGAACGGTCCCCGCCCAGGTCCGGACGGGGCGTCGAAGCCTCCGCGAGCGTCGACCGCTGACGAGGGTGCCACCCGCTCAGCGCTGGCCAGGGCGGCGAGGGCCCGCCGCACTCCAGGTCGTGGTCCGCTCGGGAGTGTCACGGACCCCATGGGCACCTTGTTCTGACGCAGCTCCTGACGACGGAAAGTCACAGGAAGCGGCGCAGGTACCTCATCGGGTCGATCATGTTCTCGTAGCGGTAGCCGCCGGAGAAGCTGCGCCACAGCTCGATGTGCGTGTGGTCGGGGCCGTCGGCCCAGTTGGTGACGCGCGCGAGCGGGTCGCCGGCATCCACGCGCTGGCCCACGCGCACGTTGGCCGGGTTCACGTGACGGAACACCCAGACCTTGCCGTCCTTGCCCTGCACCTTCACGGTGCCACCAAAGACCTGGCCGCTGTTGCCGCTGGAGGGCCGCACCTCGACGATCTTGCCGGCAATGGGCGAGCGCACCGTGGTGCCGCCCGGCGCGAACCAGTCCTTGCCCGCGTGGTAGCGCGTCCCGTTGCGCGCCGGAGCGCCCTCGGCGTCGGGAACGCGGAACTCGCTGATGGAGGTGAGGCGCGCGTTGAGGGGCTTCACGAAGCCCTTGTTCTTGACCTCCTGCTCCATCTTCTTGAGCTGGGCCTGGCCAATGGCGCCGCTCTGGTCCTTGAGACCGTGCTTGCGCTCCCAGCGACGGGAGGCGCGCTGCGTGTCGCGGTCAAACAGCCCGTCCACCTTGCCGGGGTTGAAGCCCAGCTTCTTGAGGAGGCGCTCGCTGCGGAGCACGGCACGGCTGCGCTCACCCACGCGCTGCGCGGGAGAGGCCGGCTTGCGCGCGTAGATGTGGCTCTTGCTGAGCTTCTTCCACGTGGCCTCGTCCACCTGGCCCGTGGTCTCCAGGCCCGCCTTCTTCTGGAACGCCTTGAGGGCGCCCGCGGTCCGCTCGTCGAACTGGCCGTTGACGTGCTTGGGGTCATAGCCCGCCGCGCGCAGCCGCGCCTGCACGTTCTTGACGTGACGACCCGTGGCGCCCACGCCAAACCCCTGCGTGCCGTCGGGGTTCGCCACGCCCGCCCGACGTGCCGTCAGCGCATCCAGCCGCGCGTGCTGGCGGGAGGGACGCAGCCGACGCCGCTCCGGCGCGTGGTTGAGCTTCTTGACCTCACGGGCCAGGGACCGCTCGGTGGGGCGGCCCGCGTAGTTCCCGTTGGTGTTGTTCTTCCGGATCTCCGGCTGGTCCTGCTTGAAGGCGGCCACCGCGGCGGCGGTCTGCGCGTCGTACTTCCCGTCCACGGCGCCGGCGTCATAACCCAACGCCTTGAGGCGACGCTCCAGCTTGAGGACGCGCTCGCTCTCGTCGCCCACCTTCATGAACTCGTCCCGCCGCGTGGCGCGCGCCGCCGTGGTGTTGGCGGAGCGGGCCTCCTGCCGGGCCGGGGTTGCGGCGTTGTTGGTGCGGCTCTTGGGGGTGGCGCGGGGCCGGTTGTTCACAGCAACCATGGGCAACGTCCTCCTGTCGCCCTCGGTTATCGAGATGTGGTCACCGGACCGACCTCATCCCCTTGTCCTCCTCCGGGTGACGGATGGGGGTTTCACGGGTGGCCGGCGTCGGGGCGGCGCTTGTGGCCCTGGAAGGTGATGAGGACGTCACATTCGCGCTTGCGGCACAGGATCTCACCCTCGCCGCGCTCGCGGTCCATGCGGCCCTTGAAGGTGCTGCCGACGAGGCACGGCCCGCCCTCACCGCTGCGCTGGAAGCGCCCCTCGTCATCCAGCGTGGCGTCCGCCTGGTACAGCCCCTCCCGCAGGTACACCGTGACCAGCTCGTCGGTGTGCCACTCCACGATCATCTCCTCCTGGCTTTCCTTGAAGGGGACCGCGGCGCCGCAGTCGCGGTCATCCTCCACGACGTCAATGTCGTAGAGGATGACGTGCGTGCCGTCTTCCTGTGGCACGGGCTTGTAGGTCTGGATCACCATGCTGCCACCCTGCGGCGCGCACGCCACCAGGGTTGCACCGGCCATCAACAACGTTGCCGTGGGGTACCGCATCCTGCTTCCGCCCCAACGCGCACCATCCTTTGCGCGTTGCTGTCTCCATAACCCGCGCCCCCGCCCAAAGCTTGCAAGGTGATCCGGTTTCTGGCCCGTACCATGCGGAGAAATGGCTTTCGCCGGCTCCGGGGATGTGGGATTCACAGCCGGTAGAACGGCTTGCGACGGTAGCGCGGGGCTTCCTCCTCCAGCCGGTACTTCATCTGCTCCAAGCGCAGCATGAGCTGCTCAAAGTTGGTGCAGCGTCCCAGGATGCGACGGAGATCCGGCTCCCACTCCACGCTGAAACACTGCCCCGACGCGTAGGCGCAGGTGGGCGGCGCGGGTCCGTCTTCCGTCTGCACGGTGGGGGTCACGGGACCAGGCCGATTGGACAGCTTGGCCACGAGCAGCTGCTTCTTGAAGACGAACAGGACCCGTTCGTCATCTTCCCACTCGGCGTCGGACACGGGCCCATCCTATCAGGGCCGGACCCAGGTGCGCGTCCCACAGATGAGCTGCGGCGAGGATGCGTCCAGCACCTCCGCGTTCCACCACCGGCCCGTGCGCCACAGCGTGCCCACGTCGGTCATGGTGTAGTTCAGGAGCACGTACCGCAGGCGGGCGGGCGGCTGCGGCGGCTCGCGCTTGAACAGCCGGTGCACGGGGGAGTCCTCCTCGCACAGCCCTCGGACGAGGCGGTCAAACCAGGCCTCGTGTCGTCGGGAGAGGGCCAGGAACCACATCTGGAAGGCCACGCGCGGATGATGCGGCGCCAGCACCAGGGGCGGAGCGTCGTCGAGCGCACCGGGCGCGTGGTGGAACTGGTACGGCTCCCAGTGTTCTCCGTCGGTGCTCCCCTGGATCTCGACGGTGGGCCGGGTCAGGGTGATGTTGGCGAAGAGGTGGTAGTTGTTCGCCACGCGGAAGGGTGAGAGCGCCAGGTCCACCCGCGTCATCCACGCGCTGGTCCAGCGGGGCTGAACCATCTCGAGAAAGCCCCACGTGGTCAGCAGCATCTGGAGCCCGCACAGCACCGCCACAACACACCCCGACCCGCTGCGCCACGTCGTCGCCAACACAGGCGTGGGCGTGGCCAGGGGCGCCCGACGCAGCCACGCCACCACCCGCTCCCACTGCCGGTCCTCGACGAGCCACAGACACAGGAGGGCGGACATGAAGTTGAAGCTCCCGTAGCTCGCCGTGGCCAGGATGGCGCCCTGGAGCAGCACCGCCGGCACCACGCACCACGCGCGCCCCGACCATGGCACCAGGAAACCGAAGGGCAGCACCAGCTCCAGCAGGAAGGTGACCGCCTCTTCCACGACGTGCACCGCGTGCGGCAGCTGGTGCGCCACCCACCCGAGCAGCAGGGGCAGCGGGGCGGTCTCGTAGTAGCGGTCCATGGCAATCCAGGCGCCCCAGCTCTCCTTCCCCCACAGCGCCTTGACGACGCCACTCTCGAAATAGAGGCGGAACAGCAGGAACCTCAGCGCCGACACCACGAGCGGATGCGGCGCGCGGTTGGCACGCCACGGCAGCAACAGGCAGAGCGCCAGCGCCTCCAGCACCAGGTTGTCCCACTGGAAGTGGAAGAACACGCCACCCGCCGTCACCAGCGAAAGGTACGCCACGTAGACCGCGATGATTCCGACGTGACGCGCCCGTCCCCAGATGAGCAGCGCGCAGCCCACCACGCCGAGCGCAATCACGCTCCACAACATGGCGTTGGAGGTGGAGAGCCACAGCAGGGTGGGTTTCTCGAGGAGGTTGACTTCGCCGGACAGCGCGCGTGACGCGGGAGCCAGGCCCCGCGGCCCCATGAGGATGTCCACCTGGGTTGCCAGCGAGAGGAACGTGCACAGGAGCACCACGCCCACGCCACGCAGGTAGAGCACCGCGCTGCGGGTGAACGTCTTGCTGGTGTCTTCCACGTCCATCACCGGTCGGTGCGAGTGCACCGCGGGAAGTTCACCTCGTCCCGCAGCGCCTGGGCGCACAGGCTCTCATCCCGTTGCAGCTCGACCTCCATGGCCCGCGCGCAGGTGACGTCGTCCTGGCACGCACCCGCGCCGCCCGATCCCCCGCAGCAGCGTCGGACCAGGTCCTCACAGCTGAGCACGTCCGTGCACGCCGGGTAGTGCACCGGATCCTGCAGCCCACCGTCACACCGCGACTCATCGCCGTGCGCCAGCAGGATGCGCGCCGCCTGGCACTGCGAGGACTCCTCGCACAGCGGCCCCGCGTCTTGGACGTTGCACGTCTTGGACACGAGGTCCTGGCACACCCCGGGATCCACGGCCACCGGCCCTGGTCCGTCGCCCACGCCGCCATCCGCCAGCCCGAACTCGCTCCGGCCTTCCGACGCGGGCGCGCCCGCCTGTGCGCCACCACAGGAGCTGACGCCCACCGTCCACCCCATGGCCAGCAGCACCACCACGCACATCCGTCGGGTCATGGCGCGCACCTCGGGAACGCGGACTCGTCGCGCAGCGCCTGGCGACACAGGCTTTCCTCCAGGCGGCCCGCCACCTCCCGCGCGGACTCGCAGGCCACTTCATCCTGGCAGCCTCCGTCGGCCTCTCCGCACACCTTGGTCTCCAGCTCCAGGCAACCGGTCTGCAGCTCGCACGGCGGGTAGGCGCGGTGGTCCTGCATCTTCTCGGCGCACGTGGTGGGCTCCAGGTCGCGGGTGACGCGCGCCAGCTCACAGGCGGGGGTGCCCAGGCAGGCCGCGGATGCGTCGCCGGCTTCTCCGCACACCTGGACCACCAACGCCACGCACTCCGGGGGCGGGGGCGGCGGGGCGGCATCCTGGTCACGACTCCCGGCGCCGGCGTCCAACTCCAGCACCACCTCGCCTCCGTCGGTGGGCTCTCCGCCGTCGAGGTCCAGGCTCGACGTGCCGCCGCCGCACGCAAGAACCGCGCAGCAGGCCAGCGGAAACAAAATGGGGCGCGCCATGGGATGACCACTATACTGGGTGCCCCATGGTCCTTCCCGCTTTGCTCCCGTGTCTGCTGTTGGGAGCGGTCGCCGCGGCGGATGCTCCCGTGACGGTGGCCGTGCTGGATCTCAAGGCGCGCGGCGTGGACCCCGCGGTGGCCAGCAGCCTGCTCGACGTGGTGGCGGAGGAGGTTGGGAAGATCCCGCGCCACAAGGTGCTGAGTCGCAAGGAAATCGAGGCCATGCTGGACCAGGAGGCGCGCAACCAGCTCACCGGCTGCGACACCAGCAGCTGCCTGGCGGAGCTGGCCGGCGCCCTCGACGCCACGCTCCTCATCTCCGGCGAGCTGGCCCGACTGGGCGAGAGCACGCTGGTGACCCTGCAGCTCATCAACCAGCGCTTCGCCACGGTGATGAACCGCGTGTCCATCAACTGGCCCGGCGCCCCCGACCGTCTCAACGAGGTGGTGCAGGCTGCCTCCCAGCTGCTGGTGCTGGAGCGCACCGAGCGCAAGCCGGGCAGTGTGGAGGTGCTGAACACCCCGGACGGCGCGGAGGTCTTCCTCGACGACAAACCGCTCAAGGGCGGCAAGGCGGAGGGACTGGAGGTGGGGTTGCACCTGGTGCGCGTGGAGGCCGGCGGGCACGTGGGCCGCGTCATCCCCATCATCGTGCACACGGGGAGGAACGTGCGCGTCAACGGGGAGCTGGATGGCATCCCGTTGTACCGGCGGCCGGTGTTCTGGGCGGGTGGCGTCGTGGGAGCGGTGGTGCTGGGGGGCGCGCTGGTGACCGCCGCGCTCCTGGCCGGGCCCATCCCGGTGAGCGGCATGGTGCTCCTGACCGGCTCCACCACGGTCTCTGCGTACGGCAGCGTCCCGAGGACACGGTGATGAAGCGCGCGTGCCTGGTGCTGCTGAGCGTGCTGGCGTGCGTCGATTCCTCGTCGGAGGAGCCGGCGGGCGTGACGGTGGAGGTGCCGCGCGGCGTGCAGCGCGCGCTGGGCCAGGACGGTTTCCGCCTGAGCGCCACCATGTTCATCATGCGCGAGCCCTGTCCGCCGCCGGGCGGGGAGGGTGGGCCCGAGACGGTGGCCAGCGAGACCCAGGAGCTGCAGGAGAACCAGGCCAGCGTGAACTTCGCGGTGGAGGTGCCCACGCGCACCGTGCTGGCGCCACCGGGCCCGGGCGGAAGCCACTGCGCGCGCGTGGTGTACACGGCAAGCTGGGAGGCCGGCGGCAGTGCGCATGCGCCGTGGCAGCGGGCGGCGGGCGGTCCGCTGCGGGTGGCGCACCAGGACGGCACGTCGTCATTCACGTTGATGCCCTACGCCAACGCGCTGGTGGGACTGGCGGCCGCGGAGTACGGCGGAACCGGCGCGCTGCCCCAGCTCTACGACGTGGACGGCGACAACATCCCCAACCTCACCGAGCTGGAGCTGGCGCTCCGCCCCCAGCAGCCCGACGACCTGGAGCCTCCCGCCGGCACCACCGAGCTCCCCGCCCTCACCGCGTTCTGCATGGGACAGAGCGGCGGAGACACGCTGCCCAGCGAGGGACCCGAGGTCTGCACCGACGTGGGCGCGCTGCGCGTGGACAAGCTGGAGGTCACCAACCGGCAGTACCGCGTGTGCCTGGGCAAGCTTCGCCCCGACGGGGACGGGCCGTGGTGCACCGAGCCGGTGGCCGCGCGTCGGGCGGAGGACGGGGAGCTGCGCGTGCTCAGCGTGGGCAGCGAGCTGCTCCCGGTGGTGGGCGTGACGCTGGAGCAGGCCGCCACGTTCTGCGCGGCCCGGGGCATGCGGCTGCCCTCGGAGCTGGAGTGGGAGCGCGCGGCGCGCACGCCCGGCGCGGACGCCGCGGTGCGCTGGACCTACCCCTGGGGCTCCTCCGACGACGAGCCGGAGCTGGAGAACGGCAACAACCCGTGCACCCTGGGGCGCTTCCTCCTGTACACGCCGGATTTCCAGCCCGAGCCGTGCGTCAACGAGAGCGTCATGGACGTGGGGCCCGGGTTCAATCCGGTCCTCGGCCGCGCGCTGCGCGTGGGCATCAATGACCTTTCGGACCTGGCGGGGAACGTGGCGGAGTGGACCAGCACGCCCTTCCACCTGGACGCGCACGAGAAGCTGGCGCAAGGACCGCTACCTCCCTCGCGCGCCAACACCGTGCGGGGCGGCAGCTACCAGTCGGGGCCCCGGTTCGTGCGCGGCTACGCCCGCTCCGCCGTCGACGCCGACGAGGTCCGACCGGAAGTCCTGGGCGCGGTGGGCATCCGCTGCGTGGCCGACCGCTGAGCTGCGGCGCGTCGGGTGGGCCGTCCGCTACAATCCCCCGCCATGGTGCAGCTGATCCCCAAGGATGCCGCGTTCGAGTTCACGCCCCAGCGCGCCGAGCGCGAGGCCACGCGGGCCCGCAAGATGGAGAGCATCTACCACGTGGGTCAGCTCAAGGCCTGGGACGGTCGCCAGGTGCTGGAGGAGGCGCTGGCGCGGCATCCCACGCCGCCCGGCGGGGAGCGGATTCCCCGTCGTCAGCGTGAGGCGCTGGCCAAGGTGTTCAGCATCCTGATGTGGGGTGAGATGGGCGCCTGGCGCGTGGCCGCCCAGCTGGCCGACCAGCTCACCGACCTGGAACAACGCCTGGCCGCCACCAGCCAGGCCCACGACGAGGCGCGCCACTTCTACGTCTTCCACGACTACCTGCGCACCCTGGGCGTGCAGATCCCGCCCCTGGACAAACACAGCCGCGCCTTCCTCAACGCGTGCATCTCCACGCGCTCCACCATGAACAAGGTGGTGGGGATGCAGCTCTTCGTGGAGACCATTGCGCTGACCATCTTCAAGATGGTGCGCGAGATGAACGTGGACCCCGCCCTCAGCGAGATCCTCGTCTACTACGAGCGCGACGAGGCGCGGCACGTGGGTTTTGGCGTGCAGGTGCTGCCGGGCCTCTTTGCCGCCTCCGGCGTGGCGGGGCGGACCAGCCTGCTGGCGTTCGAGGCGAGGGTGCTCACGGCCATGTTGCTCAGCCTCAAGGAGCGCGAGGAAGACCTGCGGCTGGTGGGCGCGGATCCGCGGGCGTTGCTGGAGGATGGTCGCTCCCGGTTTGCGCGCATCATGGACGAGTACCGCCAGGAGGCCGACCGACCGTCCACGCCCGAGGGCCAGCTGCTCGCGCGCATGTACGAGGCGGTCATTGAGCTGGCGTTCCCCACGCCGGGGACCACGACCACCGCTCGGGTTGCGTTGGCCTGGGAGGCGCTGCGGCGTCATTCCAACCTCGGCTGAGACTGCGCCACATCAGACGAGTACTTGCCGCACTCCGGTGGCAGACTTATGGTCGGAAGCCCCGGGCGGCGCTCCGTTGCGGCCATCTGGGTGACCGGCAGCCCGAGGTCTTTGCGTTCATGATTACCGGCTTCAACCACAACATCCGGTACAAGAACCGCATCTACCACATCCAGACGGAGGACTCCGGGCCCGTCAACCCCCACATCATCACGCACCTCTTCGTGGGCGGAAACATCATCGCCTCCAAGAAGACCACCTACGACCAGCTGGTGAAGACCAAGGCCGGTGCGGACCTCGAGAGCGAGGTCAAGATGATGATGGAGGAGCAGCACAAGTGGATGCTGCGCAACCTGGTCCGCGGCGCGTATGACAACGCCACGCTGGACAACGTGCACCACCTCAGTGGCCCGGCGCCGCTCAACGTGGATCCCGCGGTGCTCGCCAAGACCGGGGGCAGCGGCAACAAGGCGGGCGCCGGAATCCCCACCCCGCCGCCCATGGCGCCGCCGCCACCCGCGCGTCCTGCCGCTCCAGTTCCTGTTCCGGTGCCTGACCTCGCCGCCGCCGCGTTGGCCGCGTTGGCCGGTGGGCCCACGCCCGCTCCCCGTCCTGCTCCCGCCGCGCCCAAGCCCGCCCCTGCGCCGGTGCCCATGCCGCAGCAGCTGGCGCCCGAGGTGCTGGCCGCGCGCGCCCTCACGGAAAAGCCCGTGGAGAAGCCGGCGACGGATACGATCTTCGGGGAGGACCTCATCAGCGAGAAGAGTCTGGATGAGGTGATCCTCAGCTACCTGTCGAAGGATGACGGCTGACGACGTCGGACGGGATGTAGGTTCTCAAAACCTTTCCCCACCGAGTTCGGAGGTTTCTCAAAACCTTTCCCCACCCCCCGCGTGATGCCCTACCGGCCTCTCGAGGCGGTCCCGTGCCGACCCCGGAGGCTGCATGGCGTAT
>JBFMGU010000350.1:0-9437 GCA_040752415.1 Myxococcota bacterium | reverse complement strand
TCGACGAGCCCATCCCCGCCACGCCCTGATTCCAGGAGGTCGCGACGTGCTGGTGGTCCGCAACATCCGCGTGCTGTGCACCATGGAAGCGACGCCCACGGACCCGCTGGGTCGCGTGGAGAACGCCGCCCTCATCGCCGACGATCACGACGTCACCTGGGTGGGTCCCGAGAAGGACCTCCCGCCCATTCCCCCCGGCGCGCAACAGCTGGACGCGCGCGGCGGTGCGGTGCTGCCGGGTCTCGTCGAGTGTCACACGCACCTGGTCTACGCCGGTGACCGCGCCGCGGAGTACGTCCGACGCGCCCGCGGAGAGACCTACCTGCAGATCGCGCAGTCCGGCGGCGGGATCATGACCACGGTGCGCGCCACCCGCGCGGCTCCGGAGGCGGAGCTCGTCGACGCGGCGTTGTTCCGTCTGCGCACCCTGCTGCGCCACGGCGTCACCACGTGCGAGGTGAAGAGCGGCTACGGCCTCACCATCGACGACGAGCTCAAGCTGCTGCGCGCGGTTCGCGTGGTGGCGGCGTTGCAGCCGGTGGAGCTGGTGGCGACGTTCCTGGGCGCGCACACGTGTCCGCCGGAGTACCAGGGTCGTGCGGATGAGTACCTGCGCGTGGTCTGCGAGGAGATGGTTCCCGCCGTGGCGGAAGGCGGACTCGCCCGCTTCTGCGACATCTTCGTCGAGAAGAGCGCGTTCTCCCCGCACCACGCGCGCACGTTGGCGGAGGCCGCGCGCAAGCATGGGTTGGGCATCAAGCTGCACGTGGACCAGCTGTCCGAGGGGAACGGTGCCCAGCTTGCCGCGGAGCTTGGCGCCACCAGCGCGGATCACCTGGACCACACCACGCCGGAGGGCATTGCCGCGCTCAAGAATGCCGGCGTCACCGCGGTGCTGCTGCCCACCGCGCAGGTGTTCCTGGGTCACGCGCAGAAGGCGCCTGGACGCGCGCTCATCGACGCGGGCGTCCCCGTGGCCATCTCCACCGACCTGAACCCCGGCACGAGCCCCTGCGCGCATCTCCCGCTCGCGGGGACGTTGGCGGTCTCGCAGTACCGGATGACCGTGGAGGAGTCCCTGCTCGCCATCACGCGGAATGCCGCGCGCGCCGTCGGCCGACCGGAGCTGGGCCGATTGGTGCCTGGCTCACCGCTGGACGCGATCATCCTGGACCGCCCGTCACCGGAGCACCTGTTGTACGAGATGGCGGGTGACGTCGTGGGGACGGTGATCAAGAGCGGCCGCGTGGTCCACCGGCGCGCGGAGGCGTGATCACTTCAGCTTGCGATTGGGCCCGGCCTGGTCCTCTTCCGAGAGCGGACACTTCTGCGCCGCCTCGAGGTCGACGCCCGGGTACTTCGGCGCCTCCTGTCCGGGCGCGACGATCGGCGGAGAGAGCGTCCGCAGCACACAGCTCAGCCCCTCCGACTTCTCCGCGCGGACCTTCGCCGTCAGGGTCACCGTGGTGGTGCCAAAGCCGGTGCGGATGCGGAGCGCGCCGCGCGGGAGTGTCGTCGGGAGGAGCGAGGTCACGTTCCCGGTGGCCATCAGGTAGGAGATGCCTTCTACCGTCGTGGATTGCGTGCGGGAGGCCAGCACCTGCAGCACATCCGCATCCTGCGCCGGCGAGTACGTGATGCGATTGGACACCATCCAACCGGTCCCCTCGTGCTTGATGTGCGCCTCCACGCGCTTCTTGAGCCCGCGCTCCGCCACGTCCTGCACGCCGTCCTGCGTTCCCGCGCCCAGCGCCAATCCCCGCGCCTGCAACGGCGCCGAGATGCCAAAGAGGAACGCCTGCTCGATGGCGGCGGCCAGCGTGTCGGTGCCGGCCTGCATGAGCGGGAGCGCACCGCCGTATTCCACGCGCGGCAGGCTGGCGGGGCGCAGCGTCACCACGGCGCGCGCCCACGGTTTGACGTCGAGGTAGCCCAGACAGCGCATGAGTCCCTCGGTGATGCTGCGGGAGGGTGCGTTGGGCTCGGCGCCAGGCGGCCACCACGTCATGCCCACGTTGACGATGAGCCCCCCGTCCACCCACGCCACGGGTTCCGCGCACCACACCGCTCCGCTGGCCAGGCCCGCGGCGTCGGGGATGACGCTGGAGAGGTCCACGCCCATCCCTTCCGGCGCCATCACGAACTCACCAATGAGCGCCTCCCGACCCTTGGGACCCAGCGTGATGTCCATGGGCGTGTTGCCGGCGGGAGTCAGGGACGGGAGGTCCTTGTTGCGACCCATGGGCAGGGAACGCGCGCATCCGTCGAGGAGGAACAGGCACAGCAGCAGGCAGGCGGACTTCTTCACGTCTTGCTTCCTTGAGACCTGGCCTGACGCAACACCACGTCGGTATCTGCGCCCAGGGCCGGGGCGGGTCTGGCAAATGGCGGTTGATAACCGCTGATCTTGATGGGCGTGGCAGGCAATTCCACGTCGCCACTGCCGGGCTGGTTCACGTGCACGGTCAATCCGCGCGTCCGGAGCTGCGGGTCCATGCGATGCGCTTCCCCCGGCGGCACCGCAACTTCGACACAGCAATCATGCGGAGCCAGGAACGTGCGCCATGCCTCCGCGGTGCGGGTGGAGAAGATGGATTGGAGCTCGCGCGCCACCTCTTCCCCGTCGACGCCGGTGTCCAGGCCGCGCGGCACCAGGTCCTCACGACCCAGCGCGTGACACAACGCCCCCCAGAACTTGGGCTCCAGCGCCCCGACGGAAACCGTGCCGCCGTCCTGCGTGCGATACACGCGGTAGCAGGGCACGCCGCCGTTGAGCAGGTCGGCGCCTGGCTTCATGGGGACACCGCCCGCCAGCGCGCCGGAGAGGCTCATGGTGAGGAAGCTCCACGCCCCGTCGGTCATGGAGACATCCAGGTGCGCGCCCTCCCCCGTCTGCTCCGCCCGACGCAACGCCGCCAGGATGTGCACCAGCGCCCACAGCGACCCGCCGCCGATGTCCGCGAGTTGCACCGCCGGTTGCGTCCCCGGCGCGCCGTAGGCCAGCACACCCGCGCGCGCCACGTAGTTCAGGTCATGTCCGGCGCGGTGCACGTCGGGGCCGCCGGCGCCGTAGCCGCTGATGCTGCACACCACGACGCGCGGATTGACCTCACGGAGCGCGCCGTATCCCACGCCCAGCCGGTCCATGACGCCGGGTCGAAAACTCTCCACCACGACGTGCGCCTTGGCCACCAGCCGCTTGAGGTCGGCCACGCCGTCGGGGGACTTCAGGTCCAGCACCACGGACTTCTTGCCGCGGTTGATGCCCAGGAAGAGCGCGGAGTGCTCCCCGGCCATGGGGGGCATGTGGCGGAGGTAGTCGCCCGCGCCGGGGTCCTCCACCTTGATGACGTCGGCGCCCAGGTCGGCGAGCACCTGGGTGGCATAGGGGCCGGGCAGCAGCCTGGAGAGGTCCAGGACCACCACACCGCTGAGGGGTGCCGTCATGCGTCCGTCTCCGTGCAGCGTGAGCGGTGGGGCCCGCCCGCCGTCACATAGCGTCCATGGCATCCAACCGCAGGCCAACAAAAGGCAAGCGCCCCTGCGCCGGGAGGCCGAACCAGACGGTCCGACGACGGAGCATGGGGCGCCTGCGTACCCTGGGCCTGTGATTGCCCGCGGGATTACTTCTTGAGGAGGCTCTGCAGCTTCATGGCCAGGCCCATGTCGCCCTGGACCTTGAGCTTGCCGCTCATGAAGGCCATCTGCGGGTTCAGCTTGCCCAGCAGGATGTCCACCCACTCCTTGGCCGGAACGGTGATGGTGCACTTGGCCTTGTCGGTGGTGCCCGCGCTCACCCAGTCGGACTCCTTGGTCAGGTCAATGAACCACTCACCGCCACCCTCGCCGGTGATCTTGAACTGATAGATCGCGTTGATCTTCTTGGCCTTCTCCGGCGTCAGGTTCTCCGGCATCTTGACCTCGAAGATCTCCTTCATGGTGGGGACGGGCTCCGACATTGCTTTCTCCTGAGGTGCTCCCGACTGGGACGCGCATGTGGAAGAGTTGACTGAACAGTCAATCCCTGGTTCGGCCGCGACCGTAAAGACGGCCGTGGGGCGTGTCAAGGCGCATTGACGCGTGGGTCTATCGGCGTGTGGGGCCGCCAGCGGGGTTCTTGGGGGCGGCGGTGGGGGGCGCCACCTCCTCGATGAAGACGTCACTGGCGCGCGCCGCAGGGTCCTTCTCGACGGGCTTGGCGGTGGGCTGCAGGCCGCGGAGCATCTGCTGGAGGTTGATGCCGGTGAGGCTCTCCACGACGGGCGGGAGCTGGCCGAGCACCTGAGCCACGTCGCCGGTGAGCTTGCTGATGCCGCCCTCCCCGCCAGTGACGATGAGCTTCTCGGTGTTGGCCAGCGGCGCGGCAATGGCCTTGGCAATCTCCGGCAGGACGTTCACCACCATCTGGCTGACGGCGGCGTTGTTGTACTGCTTGAACGCTTCCGCCTTCTTCTCCATGGCCTCGGCTTCCGCCATGCCCATGGCGCGCACAGATTCCGCCTCCGCCAGGCCCTTGGCGCGTTGAATCTCCGCCTCGGTCAGACCCCGCGCGCGGTCCACTTCCGCCTGCGCCAGACCGGTGGCCTTGGCGGCCTGCGCGGTGGTTTCGCGCTTGTAGCGCTCCGCGTCGGCCTCCAGCTGCGCGGAGTACTTTCGGGCCTCCGCCGGCGAGCGGACGGTACCCTCGAGCTCCTTGGTGATGCGCAGGTTCTCCTTCTCCTGCACGCTGATGAGCTGGTCGCGCTTCTCGATTTCATAGGCGGCTTCCGCCTTGGCGCGCGCGCGGTTCTCCAGCTCGTTGAACGAGGCGAGTTGCAGCTTCAGGTCGCGTTCCGCCTCGGCGATCTTGGCCTTGCTCTGCAGCTGCGCCACCTGACCCAGCTGGTTGGCCTCGGCGGTGCGGATGGCGGCGTCGCGGGTGGCGTTGGCGCGGGCCATCTCGGCGGCGGCGCTGGCTTCGGCCTCTGCAATCTGCGCGTCACGACGGACGGCGGCCAGGCGCGGCTTGCCCAGGGCCTCCAGGTAGCCTTCCTGGTCCTTCACGTCGCGCAGGGTGAAGGAGAGGATGGTGAGCCCCATTTTGTGCATGTCGGGGCTGGCGTGCTCCTGCACCTTCTGCGCGAACATCTCGCGTTCCTTGTAGATGCCCTCCACGGTGAGCTGGCCCAGGATGGCGCGCAGGTGACCTTCCAGGGTCTGGCGGGCCACGGCGGCCACCTCCTGCTCCTTGCGACCCAGGAACTGGCGCGCGGCGGTGCGGATGGAGGCCTCGTCGTTCTTGATGGCTATTTGCGCCACCCCGTCGACGTCCATGGCAATGCCCTGCGCGGTGAAGACCTGCTTGTTGTGCACGTCGATGGTCATGACCTCGAGGGAGAGGCGGTCGGACTGGTTGATGATGGGCCACACCAGCTTGCGCCCCCCGACGACAACCTGCGGCTCGCCACTGCCGGAGACGATGAGCGCCTCATTGGGCCCCACGGTCTCGATGAGTCGCGCCAGGCGCCAGATGAAGATCAGCAGGACAATGGCGAGGAAGATCCCACCACCGATGGTCGTTTCCACGAGTCACCTCCCCGAGGTTGAAAGTGCGGGCAAGGCGTAGGTGATTCCGGGATTTGTTGCCAGCGCTCAAGAGCGTTGATTCTGCTTGGACGCGGCGTTGAGCGCGGCGGCGCGCTGGCGCTCCTCCAGCGTGAGCACCTGGTCCACCGACGGCCCCACCACCGCCACGCCCTCGACCATCTCCTCGATGGTGACCACCGTCTGGCTGGGGATGGCGCCGCCATTGTTGCTGCGTGCGGGCGCACTCACCACCTCGCCCTGGCTGGTGAAGGTCACCTCACCCACGCCGTGCTCGGGGATGGCAACGGTGACGGTGGCCTGTTCCCCGACGTAACCGCTCGCCTTCGCCGACCTGCCCCCGCTGCCCAGCCGCGTGATGAGCCGGGTGATGAACGCGCTGCCAATCCACATCACCGCGCCCAGTCCGACGGCGGGCACCAGCGCCAGTAGCTCCGGCAGTCCCAGCTTGATGCCCAGGAACCCTCCGCATCCGAAGCCACAGAGCAGCGCGGAAAGAGAGGCGGGTCCGAGGATGGGGAGACCGTCGTGGACGTGCTCGGCTCCGTCGTGGCCTTCGCCGGAATCCAGGATGTGGCCCAGCATCAGCGAGCCGGCCAGGAACGTGAATCCGACGGTGGCGCACAGGATGAACAGGTTCAGCACGCGTCCCCCTTTGGTGCGTGGGCGGTGACGTCGTGGAGGACCGCGCGCAACACCTCCTGCAGCCGCTCCGCCACCCCGTCCACGACGCTGCGCGCCCCCGACACCGTCAACGCGCTCCAAACCTGCGCATGCCTCTCATGACGGGCACGGAGCTTCTGACGTGAGCCCTGCCATCCCCGGTACGCCAACCACGCCACCGCCCCCCACCCGCCGGCCAACGTGGCCATGACCAGGTCGGCGGCGGGGAGCTCCGTGTGCACCGCGTGCCCGCGCGTCGTCGAGAGGCTGGCCATGAGCCACCACGTTTGCAGTCGATGCAGGGAGGTCTCGGGAGGCGCGGCCAGGGCGCCTCGCATGCGCGTCAGCGCTCCCTCGGGCCCCAGGATCGACGAGAGCGCGACCACAGCGGCATCCACGTCGTCACGGAGAAGCGCGGCTTCCGCCTGCTGCAACACGTCCCGACACACCTGCACCCGCACCGCCTGCGCCACCAGCCCGCCACCGCCGGCGAGGATGCCACGCACGCTCTCGAGGAGGTCGCGTTGCACACGAGGATCGACGTCGACGTTGAGGGGCCGCGCGAAGGCATGCTTCACGGCGTCGGCGGCGCCGGGCAGCAGCTGGTTCAACGCCTGTGCCGCTTCCACTCAGCCCCCACCCTGCATCTTTCGCTTCAGCTCGGCCAGCTTCTCGTCGACGGCGGCCTGGCGCTGCAGCCGTTCCAGCTCCCACTCCGTCCCGCCCTTGGGCGTCGACGAGGTCCAGCCCGGCTCCGCACGCGCCTCCCGCTCCTCCACCTTCTCCCGCGCACGCTGGTACGTGTCCTCTGGCGGCGGCTTCTCTCCGAGACCGGGCGCGTTCCTGGGAGCGTTCACCCGCACCTGTCGCAGCCGTTCCGCCAGCGCCTCCACCTTGGCCCGCAGGTCCTTGCCCGCGCGCTCCAGCTCGTCGGACTGCGACTGGAACTCCGCCACCTTGCGCTCCGCCTCCCGGGCCTCCGTCTCCAGCGCCTGCGCGCCGCTGAGGGCCTTCTGACGGAACCGCTCCTGCTCCTCGGCGGCCAGCGGTCGTCCTTCCGCGCGCGCCTCCTCGGCCCGCTTGGCAAACAGCGCGGCCTCCTCCTGGCGACGCAGCATGAGCTGTCGCTTGAGCGACGCGGCGTGCCGGGCGTCCTCGTGTTGACCGCGGGCTTGCTGGAGCTCGCGTTCCATCTCGCGCAGTGCCTGGTTGAGCAGGGACTCGGCGTCGCGCTCACGCTCCATCAGGTCACTGACGGAGGCCTCCAGCAGCTTGGCCACACGGTCCAGGATGCCCATGGCATCACCCGGACACGCGGTTCCGCCCCAGCTTCTTGGCCACGAGCATGTTGTCCTCCGCCACCTTGGAGAAGCTGTCCGGGGTGGGGGCGGTCCCGGTGCCTCCCACGAAGCTGATACCCAGGCTGAGGGTGATGCGCAGGGGGCTGCCCTCAAACGTGAACTGGTGGCCTTCCACCAGCCGACGCACCTTCTCCGCGAAGGAACGGGCGTGCTTGAGGTCGGTCTCCGGCAGGATGAACGCAAACTCCTCCCCGCCCGCCCGCGCCAGCACGTCCTCCCGACGGATGTTCCGCTTGAGCAGCGCCGCCATCTGCGCCAGCACGGCGTCACCGGCCAGGTGGCCGAACTCGTCGTTGATGCGCTGGAAGTGGTCCACGTCGCTCATCACCAGGGAGAGCGGACGGTTGTAGCGCGCGGAGCGGGAGAGCTCCCGGGCCAGCTGCTCGTCGAGGTAGCGCTTGTTGAACGTCTGGGTGAGGCCATCCATGGTGGTGAGGCGGTAGATCTCCTCGTGGTAGGCGGCCTCGATGTTGGAGCCGGAGATGTACTTGAAGATGGTGCGGCCGATCTTGATGAGGTCGCCGTCGGCCAGGGTGCGCACGTCCACCAGCTCGTCATTGACGTAGGTGCCGTTGGTGCTGCCCAGGTCCCGGAGCACGGCGTCCTTGGCGGTCATGGTGATCTTGGCGTGCTGGCGCGACACGCTGTCCTGGTCCACCACCACCTCGCAGCCCGCGGAGCGCCCCACCGTGAGCTCGCCGCGGTCCAGCGAGTACTTCCTGCCCAGGTCCTGCCCGTAGATCATGACGAGGCACGAGCCCGGCAGCGTCTGCCGCTCAGCAATCTTGCTGATGACCGTGATGACCGTCTTCTGACGTCGGCCAACCCGCAAGTCCGTCAAGCAGCCTCCATGTTCCCCCAGGGTGAATCAGATGCCCACCAGCAGCCGGGCGCCGAAATTGTACGCCAGACCGGCGTCGATAATCTTCTGCTTTGCGCTTTCAATGTCGTATTCGACGCGCTTGTAGCGGAAGTGCCACGTCTCGGTGTCGAAGATGCCGCAACAACTGCGGTTGTCGTAGTCCCGGGGCTGGCCCACGCTGCCCACGGTGATGATGTACTTGTGGTCCGCGCGGAGCGTGAACTCCGGCGCAACCACGTCAAAGGCCTCCCCGTGGCCCAGCGCAAAGCTGCGCGTCAGGTGGCTGTGGCCAATGAAGGTGACCCGCGCCATGCGGTCCCACTGGGGGAGCAGCTCCCGGGCCTTCTCACGGGTGAAGATGTACTCGAACTCCTGCGGCACGGCGGGTGAGCCGTGGCAGAACTCGATGTCGTTCTCCCGGTGGGTGTACGGGAGCGACTTCAGGTACTCGAGGTTGTCGGGGGAGACGCGCTTGGCGCACCAGTCCAGGGCGTGGCGTGCGGCGTCGTAGTAGTACGAGTAGTCCATGCGCCCGGCGACGGCGGCGTCATGGTTGCCCAGCAGCGTGACGGCGGCGACCTTCTTGACGATGTCGACGATCTCATTGGGATTGGCGCCGTACCCGACGAGGTCCCCCAGGCAGATGAACCGGTCGATGTCCTCTTCCTTGTAGGCTTCGAGGACGGCGGTCATCGCCTCCAGGTTTCCGTGCACATCCGAGAAGATGCCGTAGCGCATGTTTGGGCTGCCTTCAGTGCGTTTGTGAGCGCTTGCGAATCCGCATCAGGACCACACCAAGCATCACTGCGCAAACTCTTGTCACGTCCAGCTCTCCAACCGGGGTGGCCACGCAACGACAGACCGGGGCCGGGCCGCTTCCATGGGACACGGTAACCGCTCCCGCAGAATAGGCGGAAGACCGCCCCGTTGGGGAATCCAAAACGGCATAGACCTGATAGCTGCCGGCC
>JBFMGU010000035.1:0-55434 GCA_040752415.1 Myxococcota bacterium | reverse complement strand
AGCGGACCACGACCTGGAGTGCGGCGGGCCCTCGCCGCCCTGGCCAGCGCCGATCGCGTTCACAACGGGCCGAACAGGCCTGGGGCTCAATGACGTCGGGCGAGGCGCTTGGACCCTTGACGGTTGTCCAAACCGCTCGACGCTGACCAGGGCGGCGAGGGCCCGCCGCACTCCAGGTCGTGGTCCGCTGGACGCGGCCAGGACCAGATGGGCCAATTCGGTCCGATGCCCTCGAACACCCAACCCCCCACGTTCATGCCGTTCTGCACGCTCGCCCCCCTTCCCCAGTACCGATTTTCCGTCGTCACCGAGCCGGGGAAGGGGGGCAATCGGTCAACGGTTGACCTCTTTTCCGACGACAAATCGCGTTGGCCTCAAGCGAGGGCCCACCTTCCCCGGCCCGGTGACGACGGAAGATTGAGACTGGGGAGGGGGGCCGAGCGTGCAGAACGGTATGAACGTGGGACAGGCCGGGGACGCGCAGAGGCAACGCGAGGTGAAACGCGGTCATTCCATCCGGCTGGTCCACTGCGCGTCGCCGCGCCAGGCCTGGAGGACCCACTGCTCCAGCGTCACGCCGTCGATGGCGAGCGTGTGGAACTCGGGGCGGATGAGCGCGCCGTGGAGCTGCTGGCCGTGCAGGAAGGCGTGGACCCTGCCGGGGTGGGCGTGCTTCACCCGCGCAACCTGGTCGCGCACGACGCCACCGTACACCACGGGTGAAAGCCCGGTGAACACCTCCATCACCACGTCCGAGTGCCCGGAGATGAATCCGCCGCGCACCAGCAACGGGTGCCGCGCGAACGCCGCCGCCATGAGCGGTGTCAGGTGGATGTCGCAGTTGGTGCAGTATTCCGGGATGTTCTCGTCGATGCGCCAGGCTTCCGTCAGCTCACGACGCAGCAGCGGGTTGAGCGGGTTCATCACGCCGGGACCCGAGTCCACCACGGTGACCACCTCCGCGTCGGGAAACGCCCGGTGAAGCACCTCCAGCGCCACCAGCGCGCCATACCCTCCCGCCGACATGCCGACGAGGAGAATGCGCCTGAGCCCCGGCATCCGCGCCTTCAACACCATGATGCCCGCGGAAAGGTTCTGCAGGCCGTGATGCCGGACGCGACCGGCGCGCAGGTAGTCCACGTCGTGGTCGCCCGCGAAGAGGCTGCCGTCACAGCTGGGGATGAACACGGTGGGGAGCGCGGCCAGCGCTGGCTGCACGCCGTCGACGTCGAGGTCGAGGATTCCGCTGGGATAGGGAAGGTGGCTCTCGCGCACCGCGCCGCCTTGCGAGCAGGTCAGGTCGTTCCAGCAGGCTCCGCCTCCGTCGAGGAACACCATGGCCTCGTCGGTGTTGGGGGCCCACGGCGGAGCATCCCGGAAGAACACCTTGAAGACCCCGCCCGCCCAGCAGACGGCGCCGGAGTCCGACGAGAAACGATGCGCCACCCAGCCCAGCGCCTCCTCCGCGCCCTCCGGCCGGATGTGGAAGTAGCGGTCCAGCGGCCGGTGCTGCTCACCACAGGCCGCCCCAACAAGCATGGCAAGGAGAATGCGCGCCACCACCTGACGGGTCATGACGACGATCCCCGGTCCCCACCACGTCATCCGCGGCGAGGAAGGCTCCACCACCTACTGGAAACGCGCGGGGACTCCAAGCCTGGCGCGTGCCGCCAGCATTCGCGACGAGGCGCTCACCCCCGTCCCAGTGCACGCAGCAGGTCATGCGCCTCCTGCGCGGTGATCTTCCCCGCCTCCACCATCTGCAGGATGCGCACCATCTCCGCGTCGGTGTCCTGGTAGGCGGGCACGGCCACGCTGCTCACGCCTCCCGCGGCACGCGCCTCCCCTTCCCGGCGCTCCGCCCGACGTGGCCGCTCCGCGCGGTGCTCCCGGTTGCCGCGCACGCGCACGCTGCCCAGCTCCGTGGACACCTCCAGCACCGCGGGCGCATCCCGACGAGACGGATGATCCACCTTGATGGCGCCCATGGTGGCGTGCGCATCCACGTAGGCGTCCACCGTCGGCGCCAGGTCCAGGCGCACGCTTCCCACGTCGGCGTGCACGCGGTGGCGACCCGCATCCAGCGCGTCAATGCCCAGGCGCACCGCGCCCGCGTTGGTGGTGATCTCCAGCGTGCCACCCACGCGGTCTCCGTCGAGCTTGCCGGCGCTGGTGTGCAGCGTGAGCTTGCCGTGCACGTCGTGCAGCGTGACGTGGCCGGCCTCGGTGGACAGCTCCAGGTCGCAGCCGTTCAATCCGTGCACGCGCACCCGGCCCGCTTCATTGTGCACCTCCGCGCGCACGTCCACGGGGAGGAAGAGCGTCACGTGCATGTGCGGGCCCCATTCCCAGAAGCCCCAGCCGGGCAGACCGTGGGCACGCCGCTCCACGCGCACCGCCACGCTGCCGCCCTCGTCCTCGACAACCACCTCGATCTGCCGCGCCAGGCGACCGTGGGCCACCACGCACGGCTCGCGTCCGTCGGTGATGCCCTGCAGCGTGACGGCGCAGAAGTCGGAGTGGAACTCCAGGGTCTTGCCGGCGGGCAGGTTCAGCGGCCAGGTGACAACGTCGTCATGGGACATGGCGGTCTCGAAGGGATGGTGTTCCTCGACGGGTTGCATGCTCTCCTCAGCTGAGCGCGCGCAGGCGCGTGGCCGCTTCCGCGGCGGTGATGGTTCCCGCGGCCAGCTCATCCAGCACCTGCTGGCGACGTGCGGCAACGTCCGGACCGGGTGCCGCGGGCGCGTCGAAGCCCATGGCCGCCACCACCTCATTCAACCGCGCCACGACGGTGGGATAGCTGACCCCGAGCACCTGCTCGACGTCCTTGATCTTGCCGCGACAACGAATGAACTGCTCGATGAACTCCCACTGCTCACGCGTGAGATTGCGCCAGCGACCGAAGGTGAACCGTCCCTCGAGCGCCGAATGACAATCCGGACACTCCAGGCGGGTCACCTGCAGCGCCTCCGCGCAGACCGGGCAACGGGTGGGTGCGGGATGGGTGGTGGATTCCGGCATGGCCACGCCAGCATAAAGCCGACATCATAAAAATCAAGCCCATGATTGAGAAACTCAAACACGTGATCGCTAGAATCATAGATATGGAGCCCCGGACCTGGAATGACCGCGGGGGCGGGTCCCGGGGCTGCGGCGCGCGGCGTGCCGGGTACGATCCGGACACAGAGGTCGCGAAAACATGCAGGGCTTGGTGGAGCGGCGGACGTCGGGGCCCGTCGTGCTCGAGTGGTATCGGACCGCGCGCGCGGAGCGGCTGGCGCTGGTGGTTGTGGCGTCGGCGTTGCTGCTGGTGATGAGCGCGGGGTTGGGGGGCGTGGTGTTTCTCGAGGGCGTGGACGCATCCGCGCGCAGCGTGTGTGGCACGTTCGCGGTCACGTTGTTCCTCACGGCGTTGGTGTTGCTCCACGTGCTCCGCCGCAGCCTCGACGACGATGCCGTGCTGGTGGTCCGCACCGACGGACTGCTGGTGCGCGCCGCGAGCAACACCGCGCTGCTGACGTGGGATGACCTGCTGCACGCGGACTACGTGCGGGAGCGCGAGCGGCTCTTCCTGCGTCGTCGCGAGGGGGCGCCCCTGGAGCTGCCGCCACGCTTCGACGAGGTCGAGGGTGAGGCCCTGGCGCGACGCCTCAACCACCTGCGCTGCAAGGCCCAGTGCAACCTGCTGCGCGCGCCGTCCTGACAACGTGGTGGCCGTGGGTACCAGGGTTTTCGCGGGGGAAAATGCCCACGGTCACGTTCGTGTGTCCGCCGTGATCCGGCCTGGCGCCGGAGGGCTGGACGTTCCGCACCCGCGTGCGCTCTGCTCCGCTGGCTTCGGAGGTTCCCATGAGCCTGGTTTTCGAGCGCACGTTCAACGTTCCCGTCTCCCCGGATGCCACGTGGTCCCTGCTGACCGACCCCTCACGCTTCGTGCAGTCCATTGGCGACCAGCCGCCGCTGCGGTTTGGCGCACCGTCGTCAACGGGGCCGGTGGCGCGTTTCCCGGCGGTGGCGCAGATGGGACCGGGCGTGGAGATGCCGCTGGAATATGAGCCGCTGGAGTGGATCCCCGGGAGGCTGTTTGCGTCGGTGAATCACTTCCGCGGCGCGCCCATGACGCGGGCCAGCATGCGCATCGAGATCGCGTCGGCACCGGACGCGGGGAGCCGGGTGACGCTGCGCATGACGCTGGACCCGGCGGAAGGCGCCAGGCAGTCCGACCTGGAATCCATGGCGCAAGGGCAGATCCATGGCATCCAGCGCGCCATGGAGAGACTCACCGCGCGCCTTGCCGCGGGCCAGGAGGCGTTTCCACCCGAGCGCCCCCAAGGCGCCGACGACGTCGTCAGCCGCGCGCGCCGCCTGGCCGAAGGGCTGACCAGCAACGCCGCCGAGGCCGCCTCGCGGGATGCGCTCATTGAGCACCTGGCCCTGGCGCCCGACGTCGAGGCCGCGCGGGTCCGGCCGCTGGCCTTTGCGCGCGAACATTCCCTGGACCCGCACGCCACGTTGGCGGTGTGTCTGCGCGCCTCCCGCGCGGGCCTGCTGGAGCTGCGCTTTGACGTGTTGTGTCCGTCGTGTCGCGGCGTGGGCATGCGGCACCCGCGGCTGGACCAGGTGCACGAGGCGCAGCACTGCCCCGCGTGCGCCGCCGGGTTCTCCCTCGAGCTTGATCGTCTCGTCGAGGTCTCCTTCACACCGCCGCCCGGCCTGCGCACCACCGCCGACACCGTGTACTGCATTCCCGGTCCCGCGGGCGCGCCGCACCTGGTGGCGCAGGTGGCCTTGGTGCCCGGCGAGAAGGTGCCGCTGGAGCTCCACCTCGGCGAGGGCAACTACCAGCTCCGCATGCTGCGCACCCGCACCTCCGCGCACGTGCGCGTGCAGCAGGGTGGTGCCAGTGACGTCGAGGTCACGCTGGATGAGAAGGGAGCCTCCCCCGCGCACCTCACGCTGGCGCCGGGGCCGGTTCGCCTCACGGTGACCTCGCGCGCCGCGGAGCGCCGGCTGGTGTGCCTGGAGCGGGAGGGCTTTGTCCCCGACGTGGCCACCGCGGCGCAGGTGACCGCCATGCAGGAGTTCCGGGACCTCTATCCGCGCGCGGCGGTGGCGGCGGGTGAGCAGATCCGCGTGCGCAAGCTGGCGTTCCTCTTCAGCGACCTCAAGGGCTCCACCGCGTTCTATGAGCGCTTTGGCGACGGACCCGCCTACAGCGACGTGCGCCGCCACTTCGACCTGCTTAGGGAATGCATTGCCGCGCGCGGCGGTGGCGTGGTGAAGACCATTGGTGACGCCGTGATGGGCGCGTTTGATGACCCGGCCTCCGCGGTGGCCGCGGCGCTGGAGATCCAACGTCGCATGCCCGAGCTGAACCGGGACCGCGCGGGGCGCGACCCGTTGCAGGTGAAGATCGGCGTGCACGCCGGGCCGTGCGTGGCGGTGAACGCGAATGACTGGCTGGACTACTTCGGCACCACGGTGAACATGGCCGCGCGCATCCAGGCCCAGGCGGACGCCGGTGAGGTGGTGCTGACCGCCGCGTTGCTCGACGATCCCGACGTGGCCAGGGCCGCCGCCAGCATTCCCTGCACCCGCTACCAGGCGCCGTTGGCCGGACTGTCCGGCACGCACCAGCTCTGTCGCCTGCGCCCGTGAACGGTCACGCGTTGCGTCGGGTGCGCTTGCTCGCACGTCGGGCGGGGCGCAGCGTCTTCTCCAGCTCCAGCAACGCCTCTCCCGTGTGCACCGCCAGCTTCTGCAGGTGCGGCACCGAATCCCGACAACCCACGAAACCAAAACCCAACGTCCCCGCGTAGCTCTGGCAGGTGATGTTGAGCGCCATGCCGTGCGTGGGGATGGAGACCGGGTAGGTGGCGTCCAGGCGCGCGCCGCGGAAGTACAGGGGCTCCTGCGGCCCGGGCACATTCGAGATGCACACGTTGAAGTTCATGGGCAGACGTTTGGCCAGACCGGTGCGCGCCTGCAGCGTCTGCAACCCGAACGGCGCCATCAACAACGCGCTGTAGGCCAGCATGGCCACCTGCGACATCCCGTGCAGCTGCTCCTTGGCGCGCTGCGTGGACGCCATGATGGTTTCCAGGCGTCGACGAGGATCCTCGATGTCGGTGGCCATGGAGGCCAGGATGGCTCCCACCGCGTTGCCGCCTCCCGGGTCATCCTTGGGACGCAGGTTCACCGGGAGGAACGCAATCAGCGGCTTCTCCGGCAAGGCGCCCAGCTCCAGCAGGAAGCGGCGCAGTCCTCCCGCGCACAACGCCACGATGATGTCATTGAGCGTGCCACCCGCGAGCGAGGCCAGCTCCTTGAGACGCGCCAGCTCATACTGCTGCGTGGCAAAGCGGCGGTTCCGACCGATGCGGGAATTCAGGATGCACCGCGGAGCCTGCAACGGCGAGGTGAGGTGCTTGCCGCGGCGCTCGGACCGCCCCAGGTCCAACAGCGCGCTGCCCACGTTCTTGAAGGACCCCACCTCCGCACGCAGGGTCCGGAGCATCGTGGTGAAGTCGGCCGGTGTCTCGTCGGGTTCACGACCCACGCGAGGCGGCTGCGGGATGGAGAAGAAGAGCGGCTTGTGGAGATCACCCGGGTCCGTGGCCAGGCTGCGCGCCAGCATGCGCACCGCGGTGAAACCATCGACCAATGCGTGATGCACCTTCACGTACATCGCAAAGCGGCCACCCTCGAGCCCTTCGATGAGATGGAACTCCCAGGGCGGACGGTGGAAGTCCACGGGATGGCTGTGCAGGCGGGAGATGAGCACGCCCAGCTCGCGCTCGTCGCCCGGCGTGGGGAGCGCGGAGCGACGCACGTGGTAGTCCACGTCGAGACCCGGGTCCTCCACCCAGCTCTGCAACGGGTTCTGCAGCAGCTCCGGGGAGCTGAGCTTGAGGTTCCACGGCGAGCACACCTGCCGCGCCTCCCGCAGCTCCAGGCCAAGTTTGAGCAGGAAATCCGGCGGCGCGTCCGGGGGCGGCGTGAACGGCAGCAGCCCCGCCACGTGCATCATCGTCTCGCGGGACTCCAGTTGGAGGAACAGCGTGTCGAGCGCGCCCAGCTTCCGTCGGGTCATGGACCGCGTTTGTACCGGAGGAACCCGCCCCGCGGCGAGCGTGGACGCAGGTTCAGGCGGCTCCCAGCGTGTCGATGTCGTGGCTCTCCAGCACGCGTTGGGGTGAGCCCTCCCGTGCCACGCGGATCATGGCGCGACCAATGTGCGCATTGGTGGTCACGAACCTGGGGAACAGCGCCTTCCACAGCGGGAACAACGGCCCCGTGACGACGTAGAACGCGCGGTACAGCGGTGTCCTGGAGACCACGCCGCCCACGGGATGGATGTACCCGGGCCGGAACATGACGGCGGACTTGAAGGGCATCCGCAGCAGCGCGTTTTCGGTCTTCCCCTTCACGCGCGCCCACATGGAGCGCCCCTGCTCGGTGCTGTCGGTGCCCGCGCCGGACACGAAGATGAACGTCATGCCTGGATTGAGCCGGACCAGCACCTGCGCCGCGGCCATGGCGTAGTCGTAGGTGACGCGGTGGTAATCCGCCTCGCTCATTCCCGCCGACGAGACACCCAGGCAGTAGAAACACGCGTCATATCCCGCCAGCTCCTTCTCGACGGCGGAATAGTCCGTGAAGTCCTTGTGGATGAGCTCCCGCAGCTTGGCATGGGTCTGGCCGAGCGGGCTGCGCACCACGGCCAGCACCGACGTCACGCCGGGATCCTGCAGGCACGCCCGCAACGCGCCCTGCCCCACCATGCCGGTGGCACCAAACAGGATGACCTTCATCGCTTAGCCTCCCTTAGTACACCTGCGTGGAGACAATGGGATGGTCGCGGGCCGTCTCCCAGGCCACGTCGGGCCACCAGCGGGGGATCTCCGTGGGGCGCTGCGGCTCCACGCTCTCGCCGGGCCGGGGCACCAGGATGCGGATGGAGGACTGGTTGGCCGCCGCCACCACGCGCTCCGCGGGCTCGGTCCAGCCGTGATAGGCCAGCGCGAAGAGCCCCCAGTGCATGGGTATCAGCACGCGCCCTTGCAGCATCTGGTGCGCCGTCACGGCCTGCTCCGGACCAATGTGCCAGTCCGGCCACGCGCGGTGGTACTGCCCGGTTTCAATCATGGTGACGTCGAAGGGACCCAGCTTCGCGCCAATGTCGCGCATGGCGGGGAACAGCCCGGTGTCACCGGAGAAGAAGGCGCGGTGCTCCCGGCCCAGCAACGCATAGCCGGCCCACAACGTGGCGTCCTTGTCAAAGACGTGACGACCAGAGGCGTGCCGCGCGGGAGTGCACACGATCTCCAGGTCGCGGACCCTGGTGCGCTCCCACCAATCCAGCTCGACGATGCGCGCTTCCGGAACGCCCCAGTACGCCAGGTGTGCGCCAATCCCCAGCGGCACCACGAAGGTCACGCCGCGCGCATTGAGCGACTCGATGGTGGCCTGGTCGAGGTGATCGTAGTGGTCGTGGGAGATGACCACGGCGTCCAGCGACGGAAGCTGCTCCATGGGAATGCGCGGCGTGTACCAGCGACGCGGGCCAATCCACGTCAGCGGCGAGGCGCGCTCGCTCCACACCGGGTCGGTGAGCACGCGGTGTCCGTCGATCTCCACCAGCATGGCGGCGTGTCCCAGCCAGGTCACCCGCAGGCCTGTAGGCGGCGGCGTTTCCAGCGCCCCGGGTTCCAGCGTGATTGTGCTGGGAGGCTCCACGGGACTCACGTGCGGGCTGGCGTGGAATGCGCCGGTGAGCGACCCGAGGAGATCATTGGCCAGGGGCTGCGGATTCTCGAACGCGCCGTCCTTCCACTGCGGGGAGCGCTCCATCCGCGCACGACGCGCGCCATCCGCGGCCTTCCCGAACGCGCGCCACCCGTCGACAACCGCCACGACGATGAGCAGCGCGAGCAACACCAGCGTCCCGCGGAGGATGCGCCGGGACCAGGTCTTGACGTGGGACATCACCGTGACTCCCGCAAGGGCATGCACAGGGCACGCGCCGCCAGGGTGAACGCTTCCACGAACTTCTCCCGCGAAACGCAGCTGTGCTTGAGGCCACGCGCCGTGGCGTACAGGACGTCGGCGAGCTGGCGAGCGGTGAGACCCGCGGGCTTGTACGCGGCAACCAGCCCCGAGCTGCGAATGGCGCGCGCCACCGCCTCCAACGCCGCCTCCTCGTGCTCAGCCAGCATGGGCCCCACCAGCGTGCGCCCCGCCTCCGCCAGGTCCGACGCGCCCGCGCCCATCACGCCCACGTACCGACCCACCAGCTCATCAAACGCGCCCACCAACCGCTCCTCCCACGAGCGTGAGGGGTCCTTGAGTCGCGCGGTGGCCTGGCGCAGCGCGCTGTCCAGGGCGTGCTGGAACGCCGCGCGGAAGAGCTCTTCCTTGGTGGCGAAGTGCAGGTAGAGGCCCTGGCGGGAGACCTCCGCCACGCGCGCCACCTCGTCCATGGACGTCTTGCGGAACCCGTAGCGCAGGAACACGCCCTGCGCCGCCTCCAGGAGCTGGTGCCGGCGTGCGTCGTCCGGCTTTTCCGCGGACCGTGGGGGAGCTGCCATGCCGACATGGTTGACAACTCCGACACATGTTGTCAAGTGCGTCCGGAGCGAGGCTGAGGCCAAGGGCCATCGCTTCGCGGGTGTCAGTTTCACCCGCCGCCACGGTCAACCTCACCGGGAACCGCTGTAACGCTACGGACCCCTTGCCGCCCCGCGTCGGCGTTCACACATGCTCCGCGGGGAAGCGGTCATTCTCAGACAACCCCGGCCAGCGTCTTCGTCACGCCACCGACGTGCGGCGCACCAGCGCCGGCGGGCAGGCGGAAGCGCCCCACCGCCACCATCAGCTCACCGCTCAGCTCCTGCAGGGCCTTGGCCGCCGCCGCGGTCTGATCCACCGCCGCAATGAGCTCCTGGGCCTGCGCAGCGAGGTCATTGGTGACCACGGTGGTGGAGCTTATGCGGCCGCCACCGGCCCCCCTGCAAGCGGCACGGCGGGTGCCGACGCCACCGCGTCGGTGATCAGGTAGCGCAGCGCGATCTGGCTGATCTCCTCGGACAGCTCATCATCATCCAGCGCAACGGGGCGCTCGCTGATGGCCGCATGGGTGGCCGCCTCCACCGCGTAGACGATGAGGAAGCTCGCCAGCTCGAGGTTCTTGGGCCGCAGGCGCGCGGTGTGCCGCTGGAGGTAATCGCGGACCAGCGCCTGGGCCATGCGGTTGATCTCCCGCACCTTGTCGAAGCCCTGGATGCGCGGCAGCTGCTCCACCATCACGCGGTGCAGCTCCGGTTTGAGCGCGTGCCCGTGCAGCATGCCCCGCAGCGTGCTGCCGGCGGGCTCTACCGCATCGGGATCCAGCGCGACAACTGCGGCCACATCGATTCCTACGTGGGCACCGCCACGCGGGTTGCCGAGGTGCCGAACATCGACGCCAACCTCATCGAGACGGCGAGCGGCACGCTGCTGTTCACGGGATGGCCCACGTTCGGCTTCGGCGAGATTGTCCCGGGCCAAACCACTCCCCAGTACACGGTGGATCTGCGCACCGTGGGCCAGTCCGGCGACAGCGCGGGCGGGCTGGGCATGGTGCCGGCGAGCGTGGCTGGGGATCCGGGTGGCCTGCGCATTCTCGGCTGGCCCGACGGGCTGTGGCACCGGGTCAACACGGTGACGTCGGTGACGGGCACGGGGATTGCGTTGCCCAACGGTCCAGGCGGTGTGGCGTGGGTGCCCGCGGGGCCAATGGGTTTCCGGTCCAGAGCATCATGGTGGCGGAGTGGTCCGTCGGGAAGGTTGCGGCCTACGAGGTCGACAACGAGGGGGACCCGATCCCCGACACCCACCACGACTTCTTCACGACGTTCCCCAAGCCCTGGGGCGCCTACTTCGAGCCTGAGACCGGGGATTAGCTGTTTCTGACTGGGCCGCCCCGACCAGGAGGACAGCCTGTTCATGGTCCAGGGTTTCCTCAAGCCCCCCACCTGACTCGTCGTCCTGCCGCGCCCCCGGACTGAGGCTCAGCCCGACGACGCGCTGAAGGTCCACCGGGTCTGCTTGCCCGTCGTCAGACACAACGTGCCATCTGAGCTGAGGCCGAGGTAGCCGGCGCCCGAGATGCCAACGTAGCCAGTCACCGTGGTGGGTGTGGCGACGGAGGTCAGCTCGAGGATCCAATACGTGCGATCCAGAGAGTGGACGACGACACCATTCACCGGTGCGATGAAGTCCCCCCACTTCGACGTCGGATTGATGGCCTGCATGCAGACCGAGATGGCGCGGCTGGCGGGGTCCTGGCCGAACGTGAACGCGAATTGCACCACCATGTCCGCAGGATCCGTGCTCGTGTACCAGAGGTGTGGACCGTCGGCGTCGGCGGCGCCGATGACCCTGGCCGCACCGGTACCGAGGGCGCCGGTGATGCCAGCTGGCGGCGGGTTGTCTGGGAGCTGGGCGGCCACCAGGTTCTCCATGTTCTGGCCCCACACCGCAGCGCCAGCGACGCGCTGGCGCCCCGGGGAAATCACCTTGGAATTGCTGTGGGTCGCCAGGGCCACGTTCATGGCCGAGCCCATGGGCTCGCACCGGGCAAGCCAAGGGCCGCCACTCATGCCCTTGGTCAACGCGTAGGGACCAGCGAGTCTGCAGCCGTCCGCTTCCGGTTTTGGCTCGAGGAGCTGGTACCACATGCTCCGTCCGTCATAGCTGACCCCGCCCCAATCCGAGGCGGGGTAACCGACCGGCACAAAGTCCCCCAGGTCCGCGGGTACGGGTTTGAAGATGTCGAGCGCTCCGAGGTCACCAGGCCGTCCGACCGTCGTCAGCAACGCGATGTCGTACTGCGACTCCGCCGTGTCGGACCAGCCGCGGAGGATGTACCCGATGGTGCACGCGAACACGCCGGCGTTGCCCTGCTCAGATGCCTGGAGCTGAAACGACAGGTTCGAGCTCCACTGTCCCTCGTCGTAGACGTTGTGCGCGGCGGTGACCAGGAGAGTGGGGCCATACGCAAAAGCGGTGCCCTGGTAGCTCCCCCCGTTCCAGGAAAACACGAGCTTACCAATCGCCTTGAAGGGGAACTCCGTGAGCCACTCGTCTTTGACGCGTATGGGCGGCTCGGCGGCACGCAGGACGAGCCCTGGCATGTCAGCGGCAACAGGGTCCGGTTCCTTGGGACGCGTCTCACGCAGGCGCGCTTCGGTCCAGTAACCGTCGGTGGTGGTCAATGGCTGGCGGATGACGTCGAGTGGTGTGGTCATCCGGCGACCCTATCAGGCCATCGAAATACGCGCAGCGACAAGTTGGTCCGTCGTGGCGCAGCAGCCATCGTCAGTATTGGGTGACTGGTGCGGCTACGGCGGCTTCGTCATTGGGAAAACGCCTCCTGGTGATTCTTGGATGGGCATCGGAACACTCTTTGCGTGCATCTGTGTCTGGCGGGATGCGTGCGAAGGGATTTGGTCTGCAACGCCTTACATCAGTTGTTACACGGCGAGATGTGCGAGGCGCGTGAAGTTGTAAGCAATCAGCGCCATCGTCCCAACACCGAAAACGTTGATGTGGCCCCGCACCTTCACTTGGTCCAATCCGGAGATGCACTTCACGAAGGAGATGATCTCCTCGATGCGCATGCGCTTCCGGATGCTCACGGCGTACCCGGGGTCGTCGTGATTGACACGCGCAAGGGCGTTGGGTCGGTCATCTCGCGCGGCGAAGTGCGCGAAGATCCCCATCTGATCCAGCTTCAGGACCAGGTCGTCGCCGTCGGCGTACGCGCGGTCTCCCCCGACGGTTCTTGGCTGACGGCCGTCTCGTACTTCGCGCGCGGTCATCTTTTCTGCCGCGTCGCGTTCCGATTTGCTCGACGCTCTGGCGCGCGAATCCCGATCCCGATCGCAAAGTTGTTCCGGTTCTCCGCCAAGATCGACATCTCGTGTGCGAGCTTGGGTGTGCCGCCCTTGGATGCGAGCTTGGCATCCGGGTCCGACGCCGACACGTGGGTCGCGCTGGAGCGGTTCTCGCCCTTGAAATCGTGCCACGCGTTGCGTCCGCCCTTGGTCGGCTTTGGTGGCTTGCCGTCATCGTCGAGCTTCGAACGCTCAACCAAGCTCTTTTGCGACGCCCAAGCCTGAAGCAACGTGCCGTCGACGCTGAGGTGCTCATCGCTGATGAGGCCCGATTCACGGAGGAACTGAAGCTGGACCTGAAAGAAGCGCTCGACCAACAACTGCAGCCGCAGGTTGCTGCGGTTGGCGGTGAACGTACCCTGCTCAATGGAAATGAACGCCGCCATTGTCAACTGCTTTGGTTCCTGTCCGCGCATGTTGAGTCAGTTGCACCGCAACGCGGAAGTGATCATTTCAGCACCGCGCGCAGATCAAGCGCAAGGAATCGGAATCTCTGATCTTTTCGTTCTTCGACGGCCTGGCAGGAGGCGGCCATGAAGCAGAGGATGCCCCAAACACGCCTCAGCAGCTCGGCCCAGGGCAACGTGTACCTGGCGGCGCGGTCGTGTTTGCCGTCATGAGGAGGCGCCTTCGGGGGTACGGGCAGCTGAGGCACCACCTTGGCACGCAGCCTCGCGCGCGGTGCGAGCACGCCAAAGTTTTCGGCGCGGGATACAACCGGCGCGACATTGCCAAGCCCCTGCTGGCGGGGAAACGGTCATTCCCCAGACTTCTCCACCACCTCCAGCAGGGCGCCCGGCACGTTGCACATGCTCGTGCAATCGTCATGGGTGCGAAGGACCTCCCGTCGCGCTGCGCATCCGGCGGGCGCGGAGGCCATGGCCACCTGGCAACTGCTCACGCGATTCATGCACAGCGCGTCCGACCAGCACCGGCGATCATTCTCCCGGAGTGTCCGCTTGCAGGCGGAGGTGGACCAGCCGTCGGGAGCGTCGTTGTCGGAAGCCACGCACCAGCGCGTGATGCCTGGCTCGATGAACACGTAACAGGCATCCGCGAGTGTACCCAGCTCACCACACTCGGAGGATACAGGGTGGTTGCCTGGCACCACTGCGCATCCCACCAGGACGAGCAGACCCAGCGCACCGTGCCCGCTTGTTCCCATGCCGCGCCTCCTCACGCGGTCCCGTCGCAATGTTCATGCCCCGGCCACCTCGGCCCCGGTGAGGGTCAGACAACCCCGGCCAGCGTCTTCGTCGCGCCACCGACGTACGGCACACCTCCGCCGGCGGGCAGGCGGAAGCGCCCCACCGCCACCATCAGCTCACCGCTCAGCTCCTGCAGGGCCTTGGCCGCCGCCGCGGTCTGATCCACCGCCGCAATGAGCTCCTGGGCCTGCGCAGCGAGATCATTGGTGGCCACCGTGGTGGACTGGCTGATGGCCGACATCTGGTCCACCGCCGCGCGGATGTGCGTGCCGCTCGACGACAACTCCTCCATGGAGCTGGCGTTGCGCTTGACCACCTCGGACACTCCCTTCATGGCCACCATCACCTGGCTGGCACCGCGTGCCACCACCTCCGCGCCGGCGGTGATCTGCGTGATGTTGGCGCTCACCACCTGCGCGGAGTGGTGGCTGGTCTCCAGCGCGGCACGCACGTCGGCGGCGCGGGTGATTCCGTCGTCGACCAGCAGGAAGAGGCTGCGCATGGCGTCCTCCACCTCCTGGCTGGCCTCCCGCACACTGGTCACCAACGTGCTCACCTGCGTGGTGGATTGTGCAGTCTGCCGCGCCAGCTCCCGTACCTCCGACGCCACCACGCCAAAGCTGTGCGAAGCGTCGCTGCTGTCATGGGACGCTGCAATGGAGGCGTTCAGCGCCAGCACGTTGGTCCTTCGCGAGATGTCCCCCACCAGCTCGGCGATCATGCCGATGCGCTGGTTCAGGTCCCGCGTGTGCGCCACGCGAGTTGCCGCGGCCTGCGCGGAGGTCTTCATGGCCTCCAGCGCGTCGTTGAGGTGCTGCACGCGCCCCACCCCGGACTGCGCCTCCCGCGCGGCGTCATCGGACTCCCGCTGTGAGCGCTGCGCGTGCTCCAGCACCTGCGCCACCGCGGCGGACACGGACTCCACGCTGGTGCGCGCGCGGTCCACCGCGGCCACCTGGTCGCGCGCGCCGTCCTTCACGCTTTGGATGACGCGGAAGATCTCCTCGGTCTGACCCGTGACCTGGGTCATCTCCGCGTGCTGCCGCGCGGCGCCCGCCGCCAGGGAACTGATGTTCTTGCCCAGCTCCTCGACGGTGCGCGCGGAGACGGACGAGGCGTGTGTGATCTCGGATGCCGCTCCGTCGACACGACCCGCCGCCTCCCGCACCTTGCCCAGCAACATGCGCAGGTTCTGGAACGCACGCTCGAACGCGGCGCCAAGCAGGTCGCGCGGGGAGCGCGGGATGATGGGGTTGGTCAGGTCTCCGTCGGCCAGGCGCTGCGCCCCACCCACGATGTCCCGCAGGTAGGCCAGCATCTTCACGAACGCATGCCCCAGCACGTCCGCGGGCCCGCGCGGATCGACGACACCACCCAGCTCCCCCTGCGCCAGGCGCTCCGCGGAGCGCGTGAGCTGGTCCAGGGATTCACAGAGTCGGTTGAACGCGCGTCCCAGCGCGTCGCGCTCCGACTTCAGCTGCACGCGCGTTCCCAGCTCCCCGCGCTCCAACGTCTCCAACGCGTTGGTCACACGCTCCAGGTGCGTCAACGTCTCGCGGAAGGAGGCGCGCATGGTTCCCACCTCGCCCACGCCGCCACGCGGCAGCGAGACGGCCACTTCTCCTCGGGAAATGCGCGCCGCGGCGTGGGTCATCTCGGCGGCCAGGCCCGCAATGGTGCGGGTGAGGCGCCGCGCCACGAGGAGCCCCAGCAGGATGGCCAGCGCCAGTGCTACGAGGATGCGCGTAGCGGCCTGTTCCGCCAACGCTCGTCCCCGCTCGGCGGCGGCCAGGCTCTCCCGGTCCTCACGCTCCAGCCAGCCCTGCAACGTGGTGTTCATGGCCCGGACGGCGGCGCCCAGCTCGCCGTCGTGCACGTCGTCGGCGGCCTTGAGCTGGCCGGCCTTGGAGAGACGGATGACCTCGTCACGGGCGGCCACATAGCGGGCATAGGCGGCCGTGAACTCCAGGAGGTCCTCCCGGGGATGGCCGCGACGCTCGTGGAAGCTCGTCACCGCCGTCTGGAGCGCGGCCTCATGGCGGGCCAGCTGCCCCAGGTCATCTTCGCGCTCGGCGGCGCTGTCGGCGTTCTTCAGCTCCTCCACCCCCAGGTCCAGCTGGGCAATGAGCTGCTGCGCCTCAAAGAGCCCGCGCGTGTCAACGACGTGACGCGTGTACATCTCCGCGAGTCGCTGGTTGAGCTCCCGGGTTTCCGACAACCCCACGACGCCCACGAGCAGGCTCAACACCAGCAGCCCCAGCGTGCCGGCGACAACCGTGATGCGAATGCTCAAGGAACCGCTCCCAACTCCACCCCGAGCCAGGTCGCGACCTCCACCGCGTCGAGCGCGACCTCTTCGCTCGCCGGGTGATGTGAACGGCCGCTCCGCGCTGACACGGTGTGCCCCACAACGCGCCAACGCGGGTCCACCCTAACGTGGGGGTCGGGCCGGGGAAAGCCCGGGGGCCGGGACGGAGCGAACATTTGCGCACAACGTCATCGTGGACGGGGGCGTTGGGGAGGGTCTTTCCGCTCCCTTGGGTCGTCGTCACGCCGCGGCGGTCAACCCGCGGCGACGCCGTCGGAGCCCGCGGACCACCGCGACCATCACCAGGAGCAGCAACGGCTCGGCCGCTGACACCCGCGCGTGACCACAACTCGCGCCGTGGAGTGGCGCGCCATAGAGGTCCAGGAATCCGTACTCCTTCCGCGGTGTGACGAAGGCGGTCGCTTCGCTTGCGGGGCCGGCGTTGCCGAAACCATCCACCGCGTAGGCGCGCAGCTGGTAGACGACGTCATTGTCCAGGCCGGACACCTCCACCGGGGACGCCTGGGCGCTGGTCTCGACGTACTGGCCGCAGGGGTCCATTTCCGTCGCCACACCAGCGTCTCCCGCATCCACTCCGTGCGCGGCCGCTTCTTCCGGTGTGCAACGCCGGTACTGGACGACGTACGTCATCTCCGCGCGCTCCGTGGCATCGGCGTCGGCGGGCGCCCCGACGTCAACAATGGCGATGGCGTCACCCTCCTGTGCGCTGAGGGACCCCGGTGCGCCGGGCGGCTCGGTGTCGATGTCCGGCCCGTCGCCACCGCGTGCCACGGTGGTGCTCCCCGAGCTGGGACGGATCCCCAGGCAGACCGCGCGTCGCTTCCGCACGCCGGCTTCCTCGTCGCACAGCTCACCCATCAATTCGTCCAGCGTCAGGTACAACAGGCTGCTGACCAGCACCTCACCGGTGTCGCTGCTGAGCGCGATGTTGTCCAGCAGGATGTTGTCGTCGGCAGGCTCGCTGCAGGTCACGGGAGACGTGGTGGTGGTGGTCGTCGTCGTGTCGGTGGTGGTGGAGGATGCCGCCGGGATGTTGACGTCCTGCGTGTAGAGGACGGCCACCGGCACCGTGGTGATGGTTCCGGTCTGGGCGAGCGCGTAGGTGTAGCGCACGTCCACCACTCCCTGGAGATCGTCGCATTTAGAGCGGTTGAGCTGAGGGCGGGCGGCATCGCCACCTTCGTAGAGCGCGCCAACCTGCGCGGTGATGGTCTGACCTGGCAAGAGAGCGAAACCCAAGACCAGGGCCTGCATCAGGACGGACACAAGGGCCTCCTTCGGCGTTCCGCACGCCAGGACGAAGGAGACCGGCATGACCTTCCGATTTTTTCTTGGGAAGGACCGGGGCTGTGTGCTTTCGACGACGCCACCACCGCTTCTGCGACAGGCGACCCGCAATAACAGGGAAGAATCCTGCAGCCCTGAACGACCTTCGCGGCGCAGCGCGAACATCGTTTCACCGTGGCGCCACTGCCAGCTGGGCGGGAACTGCTGTCGAGCCGCGCCCACTGGGCCTGCTCTGCCAGCGCGGTTCGGCAGTCCCTACCTGTTTCACGTCGTCATCGTTGGGTTTCGCCTGCGGCCACGAACAACCTGGGCGGGGGCCGTGGGCATGCGTTTCAATCCCATCAGTCGTGCAACGTGGTGCACACCGCCTTGGCCGCGTCGTAGACGGGGGCGCATTCCACGTCGCGCTTCTCGCACTGCTGCACGCTGGGGCGGCTGATGAGCCACATGATGGGATGGAACATGGCCACCCACGGGATGCCAAAGGGAGGACAGAGCGCAATCACCACCGCGTAGATGATGTACACGCGGGTCATGCGGCTGGGGTCCAGCAACTTGCGGCACTGGTCGTCGTCGGCGGAGTCCGAGAGCTTGCCCAGGCACGTGGTGTATTCCGCCTCCGAGCGCTCCACGCATTTCCCCGGCAGCTGCTCCAGAAACCCACCAGCCTGTCGTCGGAGCGCGGCGGGCGCGGCCGCATCATCCGCCACCTTTCGCGCCGCATCCTTCGCGCGCGGGAAATCACCGATCTCCGCCAGGGCGCGCGCGTAGTCCATCCGTGTCGGCGGAGGCACGGCGCCACCGGTGGCCGCCACCGGCGCCAGCAGGTCCACCACGTCCTGGAACTGCCGCGCGCGCATCTTCTGGTCCACCTTCACCAGCGTGGCCTCCGAAACCGCGGGCACCGGCGCCGGAGTCACCGCGGGTGTCGTCGGAGCGGGTCGCACGGGCTCGCTGGCAACGGGAGCGCTGCGGGGTGAGGGCGACATCCCGGCGTCGCGCAGCAGGCGCAGCACCGCGGGCTCCAGCGCATCCAGCAACGCATCCTCCGCCGTGTCCTTCATCCGCTCCGACACGCTGGCCAGCGTCATGGCTCGCTTCACGCTGAGCAGCCGCAGCGTCAGCACATAGGAATTGCCCAGCTTGCCCACGGAGGAGGTGAGCAGCGTGTCCACGCCCAGCGCACCGGCCATCTCCGCCATGCACCCGTCGGAATCACATTGGGAGAGCATCCGACTGCGCTCCGCGCCCATCACCGCCTCGATCTCCTTGAAGGAGACCACCTGGCCAAAGGCGCCGCTGTTGCGGACGACCTGGGTCAGCTGGTCGGTCAGCAGCGTCGCCACGCCGGCGGGGAGACCGTAGGACGCCTCCACCTGCAGCACGCCGACGCTGGGCGCGGTCTCCGTGGGTGACGCCGAGGAGAACACCTGCGCCAGCGCCAGCAGGACCATCCACCGCATGCCGCCTCCCCATCCACGGATGTGACCGACGAGGACTCTACGGCAAGCGCCGCGCGGTGCGTCAACGTCCGGCCGCGGAGAGCACGCCCCGGAGAGGAGCCGTGGCGTCCGCGACGGGTCTCAGTGGGAAATGCAGGTGTAGGCGTCGCCGCTCAGCCAAACCGTGCTTCCGTCGTCGCTGCGGGCGAACTCCTTGGTATACGCCTCTCCCTCGTCGGGCGTGAACGTCACCGTGCCTTGCCCAAGCGAATACCAGCCCTCCTCGCGGTCGGTGGAGCTGGTGAGGGAATACTCCGTGAACTTCACGTAGCTGCAGTCCGGCCAGAAGTTGTACGTGTAGTACAGCCCGGGATCGAGATAGGTGGAGCACTCGCCGTCGAAGCAGGCGCCCCCTCCGCCGCCTGAAGAGGTCCCCCCCGACGACGAGCCGCCGAGCGCGGTGAAGAAGACATTGGCCTCGTAGTCGGCCGCGCCGGAAGCGGACTGGACGGACAGGTAGTAGTACCCGCCGCCCGCGAGCTCGATATCGAACCGTGCGGGCTTGTTGGTGGTGACGTCGGAAACCAGGATGCGGTCCGTCACCAGGGCGGTATCCACGTCGGCGTTGCCCTGCCAGTGCACGCGCACGCTCAGCGAGACCGGGATGGTCACCTCCACCTCGAAGATGTCCTTGTCGCCAGAATAGATGCCGTTGGAATCCAGGCCGCCGGTGGGAAGGGACCCGCGGAGGACATAGGACACCGTGCCCGAGACGGTGGGCAGCCGCGTGACCTCCCCGGCGGCGTTGGCGTCGTTGGGTTCGCTCTCCTGGATGACCTGTGGCTGAGCGGATCCGCCGCTGCTGGTTCCGTTGCCCGACCCGCCACCGCTGGTGCTGCTGGCACCGGTGCCCGTCTCGCTGCCCCCGTCCCCCGCCCCGCCCTCCCCCTCCCCTCCACATGCACCGATGTCGACGAGCATCAGCGCCAACAGGAGCAGTCCCTTCGTCCACTTCATGACGCCACCTCCCCGTGGGTTCCCACCAAGATGTGTTCGCGTGGGCTTCGTTCGGACGTCGCCTGCCCCGTCGAGCGGGAGCGCGCCCCGTCCTCAAGTCTTCGCCCACGTTAGGATCGCTCCGACGCACGGCGCAAGACCGGGTCTCCGTCCGCGCGCGGCCAACAGACCCGCCCGTGGCCCACAGCTCCCCCGCGCAAATCCAACGAGACCATGACCACAACCGCGGAAGACGCCCGGAAGCCCCGCAAAACCTGCCGTGGCGCGAAACAGTTGCCCTGGGCGGCTCGTCGTGGATAAAGGCGTGACGACGCACCTGCGTGAGGGGTTGCTTGCCATGACGGAACCCGCCGAGTCGACCGCCACCGCCGCGCCCGAGGAGCCCAAGCCCTCCGCGCCCGACCACGCGCTGCATTCCCCCGCCGCCATTGGGCTGGCCGCGCTGATTGGCACGCCGCTGGCGGGCGGACTGCTGCTCTCCGCCAACGACGAGGCGCTGGGCCGCTCCGCGCGGGGCACCAGGCTGCTGGTGGCGTGCTGCCTGGTCAGCGCGGGCATGGCGGTGATGTGGATGTTCTTCCGCGAGCAGATGCCCTGGATGGTGGTCCCGCCCGTCAGCGGCGCGCTGCTCTATGCGCTGGCGTTCCTGCTGCACGGCACGGCGTACCAGGAGCACGTGAAGGCCGGCGGCGCGACGCGCTCGTGGGGGGCGGCGCTGGGCGCGGGCGGGATGGTGCTGGCCATGCTGGGCGGCGGCGCGCACCTGTTCGGGACCATCGTGTTCTCGTCGGCGTCGGGGAACGTGATGATCAAGCCGCAGCAGCTGGTCTACTACGACGAGGGCGCGCTCCGCCCCGACGCCCTGAAGGTGGGCGGGTTCCTGGCACGCACCCCCTACCCCGGCGACCCCGCGCCCTTCTTCAACGGCGACCATCCCTCCGACGTGAAGGTGCTCAAGCCCAAGGGCCGCTGGACCGTGCAGTTCGTGCTGCGCCAGGGCGCGTGGGAGGACGCCAAGACCCGCGCGGGCTACGAGCAGCTGGCCGCGCTGATGCGCGACGAGCTCTTCCCCGGACAGCCCCTGGACCTGCACCTCACCGACGCGGAGTGGAACGCGCGCTACCGCCACACCGTGAAGTGACGTCGTCGCGCACGCGCCAAATGGTTGGACCCGTCGAGCGGAAGCCGCGGGCGAAATGAACCTCCGCCTGCGGCGGTTGAGGCTCCGTCACCTGCGGTGCGCCCCACACCCGCGCGCGCACGTGGCCAAGGAGGATCACCGCCATGGGAAGGTCCGTGCAGAACGGGGGACGTCGTCGCAAGGTGGAGCGCCCCGACAAGCCCAGCCACCGCACCCGCCTGGAGATGCGCAGCGAGCGGGGTGAGCGCGCGCGCGGCAAGAGCGTGGGCGAGGAGGAGAAGAGCTACTTCACCGAGGGCACCCGCCCCGCCAGCACCATTGGCCGCACCGGCGCGCGTCGCGTCTCCAAGACCGCCGACGATTCACCGCGCCCCCGTCCGCCCGGCGCGAGCCGCAAGAAACTGGCCGAGAAGGCGCGCGCCCGGAGGACCCAGCTCGCGCGCACCGAGGTGGGGAAGCCCGGTTCCGGTCGAGGCGCGGGGAAGCAGGGCCTGAGTCCCGCCAGCGCCGCCAAGCCCTCCCGCTCCCGCGGCGCCACCGCGTCGTCGACGGCGGGCCGCCGGGAGTCGCTCAATCCCAAGCGCGGCCGCGTGCGTCGCTGACGGGTTCCCATGAAGGACGCGGACATCCACCGGGTGATGCACCTCATCGCCCGGTGGGTGCCGCAGTTCGACGACCAGCCTTCCGTCGGCATCGTGGCGGAGAAGACGCATGACCCGTACCTGGTGCTGGTCAGCACGCTCATCTCGCTGCGCACGCGGGAGGAGGTCACGCGCCGGGTCATGTGGCAACTCTTCGAGCTGGCCGACACGCCACGTCGCATGGTGCAGCTCAGCGAGGACGAGATTGCCCGCGCCATCGCGCCGGCCAGGTACGCGGACCAGAAGGCGCGCACCATCCGCACCATCAGCCAGCAGCTCCTTCACGAGCACCACGGCAGGGTTCCCGACGATCTCGACGCGCTGCTGCGCTTCAAGGGCGTGGGCCGCAAGACGGCGAACCTGGTGCTCACGCTGGGCTTCGGCAAGCCGGGCATCTGCGTGGACATCCACGTGCACCGCATTTTCAACCGGCTGGGCTACGTGCGGACCCGGACCCCGGAGCAGACCGAGGCGACGCTGCGCGAGAAGCTGCCGCGGAAATACTGGATCCCGGTGAACAACTGGCTGGTCACGTTCGGCCGCAACCAGTGCACCCCGACGGGACCACGGTGCTCCAACTGTCCCGTCGAGACGTACTGCGAGAAGGTGGGTGTCACGACGCAGCGGTAAGGGGTTACAGCGGTTCCCGTCGAACCGCCGTAAGGGCTGAGTCAAGATAAGTTGCCCATCCGGTCCTGAGCGCCTCCAGCGGACCACGACCTGGAGTGCGGCGGCCCTCGCCGCCCTGGTCAGCGTCGAGCGGTTTGGACAACCGTCAAGGCTCCACGCGCCACGAGACAACGCCTCGCCCGACGTCATTGAGTCCCAGGGCTGTTCGGCCCGCTGTGAACGCGCTCGGCGCTGGCCAGGGCGGCGAGGGCCCGCCGCACTCCAGGTCGTGGTCCGCTGGAGGCGGTCAGGGACCACGTGTCCAAATCGTTCTGACCCAGCCCCTTACGCCAAGACCACGGTCTCCCATTCGGGTGCGGCGACGGCGTCGTCCCACGGGCAAGTCACTCCGACACCGGTTCCCGCTGTACGCACCCCCGGAGGAATTTGCAGTGGTGCGGCGCAGCCTCCCTGTGTCGGGTCACCGCGCAGTTCCCGCACCCTGCCGTCGTGCGCTACATCAATCCCATGACGCTCACCCGCGCCCTCCTCGTCGTCCTCGCCTTCACCGCGTGTAAGCAGGAATCCACCACGCCCGGCCCGCCCAAGGTGCCCGGGACGCCGGAGCAGCCCGCGCCGCCCGCCGCGCAACCCGCCGCCGCCGCGCCCAAGGTCGGCCTGGTCTTCGACATCGGTGGTCGTGGCGACAAGAGCTTCAACGACGCTGCCGACCGCGGCCTGGTGCGCGCGCAGAAGGAGCTGGGCGCGGTGACCGAGGTGCTGGAGCCCGGCGCGGGTGCCGACCGTGAAGGCGCCATGCGCCAGCTCGCCGCCAAGGGCGTGGACCTGGTGATCGGCGTGGGCTTCCTGTTCACCGACGACGTCAACCGCCTCGCCGCCGACTTCCCGCAGCAGAAGTTCGCGTGCGTGGACTACACCGTGACGCCGGGCAAGGCCGTGCCGCCCAACGTGCTGGCCCTGAAGTTCAAGGAGGAGGAGGGCAGCTTCCTCGTCGGAGCGTTGGCCGCGCTCATCAGCAAGAGCCCCAAGCTGGGCTTTGTGGGCGGCATGGAGATTCCGCTCATCCACAAGTTCCGCGCGGGATACGTGGCCGGCGCCAAGCACGTGCGCCCCGACGTCGAGGTGCTGGTCACCTTTGCCGGCGTCACCGGGGAGGCGTTCGCCAATCCCGGCAAGGGCAAGGAGCTGGCGCTCAGCCTGTATGACAAGGGTGTGGACATCATCTTCCACGCCTCCGGCTCGACGGGACTGGGCGTCTTCGAGGCTGCGCGGGCGCGCAAGAAGCTGGCCATTGGCGTGGACAGCGACCAGTGGGCGGAAGCGCCCGGCGTGGTGCTCACCAGCATGGTGAAGAAGGTGGAGGTGGCGGTGTTCGACGCCATCAAGGCCGTCAAGGACGGCACCTTCCAGGGCGGCGTGCGCGAGCTGGACCTGAGGAGCGGCGGCGTGGATTACGTCTACGACGAGAACAACAAGGCCCTCATCCCCGACGACGTGCGCCAGAAGGTGGAGGCCCTGCGCGCGGAGATCATCGCCGGCAGGATCGTGGTTCCCAGCAAGTGAGCCATGGGCACGCTGGCGCTCTCCGCGGAAGGCATCAGCAAGCGCTACGGCGCGTGCACGGCCAATGCCGACGCCAACCTGCACGTGGCCACCGGCACCATCCACGCGCTGGTGGGGGAGAACGGCGCGGGCAAGAGCACGCTGTGCAAGACGTTGTTTGGCCTGATCCGTCCCGACACCGGGGAGATCCGCATCCACGGTGAGCCCGCGCGCCTCACCGGTCCGCGCGACGCCATGGCCCGCGGGCTGGGCATGGTCCACCAGCACTTCATGCTCGTGCCCACCCTCAGCGTGGCGGAGAACGTGGCGCTGGGTCAGGAGCCGCGCGCCGGCCTGTTCATTGACCACCAGCGCGCCCGCGCCGACGTCACCACCATGTCCGAGCGCTTCGGGCTGCAGGTGGACCCGGATGCGCTCGTCGAGGATCTGCCGGTGGGCGTGCAGCAGCGCGTGGAGATCCTGAAGGTGCTGCACCAGGGCGCGCGCATCCTCATCCTCGACGAGCCCACCGCCGTGCTCACCCCGCCCGAGGTGGAGAGCCTGTTCGCGGTGCTGCGGAGGCTCAAGGCGGAAGGTCGCACCGTGGTGCTGGTCACGCACAAGCTCCCCGAGGTGTTGGCGCTGTGCGACGCCGTCACCGTGATGCGCGCGGGCCGGACCGTGGCGGAGCAGCCCACCGCCGGCCTCACCGTCGACGAGCTGGCGCGCCTGATGGTGGGTCGCAACGTGGCCCTGGACCGCAAGCCGCGCGGCACCACGCCGGGGGAGGAGCGCCTGGTGGTGCGGGAGCTGCGCGTGCGTCGCGCGGATGGGCGAGTGGCGGTGGACGGCGTGAGCCTCACGGTGCGCGCGGGGGAGGTCGTGGGGATTGCCGGCGTGGAAGGCAACGGACAGACCGAGCTGGCCGACGCCATCTGCGGGGTGCTGCCCGCCACCGGCGCGGTGCTGCTGCAGGGTCGGGATGTGTCCGCGCTGGATGTGCTCGCTCGTCGTCAGGCGGGGCTGGCACACGTGCCGGAGGACCGGTTGACCGCGGGCCTGGTGCCCACGATGCGCGTCAGTGAGAACGCGGTGCTGGGCAAGGAGCGCACCCCTCCGTTCTCGCGCGCGGGGCTGCTCTCCGGGTCCGCGGTGGCCTCGTTGTCTCGTGCGCTCATCGACGCGTTCGACATCCGTCCCCCGGATCCCGCGCAGCTCGCGGGCGCGCTCTCGGGTGGAAACCAGCAGAAGATCGTCGTGGGACGGGAGCTGCACGGGGACCCGCGGGTGCTGGTGCTGGCGCAACCCACGCGCGGCGTCGACGTGGGCGCCATTGAGCGCATCCACCAGGCCATCCTCACCGCGCGCGACGCGGGCCTGGCCATCCTGCTGTTCAGCGCGGAGCTCACCGAGCTGCTCGCGCTCTCCGACGTCATCCACGTCATGTACCGCGGCCGCCTGGTGAAGACGGTCCCCGGTGACGGCGCCACCGAGGAGCTGCTGGGGCCGGCCATGCTGGGCGGAGCGTGAGCCCAGGGACGCGGATCGACACCCAACACCACGTGGCGTGTTCTGAACGTTTGGGGTGCTGCACCCATCGCGGATGAGCAAGACAACACTCCGCATCATGGTGCGCGGGAAGCGGTTCCTGGGAATCGGGTTGTTGTGCGTGGCGGGTTGTCCCGGCACGGACTGTGATGTGGAGCTGTCTCCCGACGTGGCGGTGCTGGAGGCGCCCGCGCGCGTGGACTTCGGCTCGTGCCTGGCGGGTGCGTCGTGCGGACGGGAATTCCGGTTGGCCAACCGGGGCACCCGCGGGCTGACCATCCGCGGAAGCTCGCTGCCTGCGGACGCACCGTTCCAGGTGGACCTGGCCACGCCCCTGACCCTCGCTCCCGACGAGTCCGTCGCCGTGCGCGCAACCTTCATGCCCGTCGCGCCCGGCGCGGCCCAACACACCCTGGAGCTCACCAGCGACGCCGACGGTGCGGAGCATCACCAGGTTGCGCTGCTCGGCACGGCGGAGGACCTGCCCGATTGCGACGACGGAAACCCGTGCACGCTCGACAGCTTCGACGTCGCCACCGACACCTGCTCCTCCGTGCCCGTCAGCGCCCCGTGTGACGACGGCAACGCCTGCACCGAAGGTGACACCTGCGCGGAGGGAGCCTGTGTGGGCACGGTACGTCATTGCGACGACGGCATTGCCTGCACGGTCGACACCTGCGACCGGGCACGGGGATGTGCGCACGTGGCGGTGTCCGCGGCGTGCGACGACGGAAACCCCTGCACCACGGACTTCTGTGACGCAACGCTGGGCTGCCGGAGCACCGTTGCCGAGGACGGCACGCCGTGCGGTCGCCCCGACGGTTGCAGTGCATGGGCGTGTCTGCGGGGAGCCTGCACCGCGCTCCCGCTGCCCATGGAGCTTGCGGATGCAACCTGTCCGTCCCGTTGCGGAAACAGTGTCCGCGAAGCCGACGAGGAATGCGACGGCGACGATCTGGGAGGATTGTCGTGCGAGGGGCTCCAGCTGCTTTCCGGCCACCTGGGTTGTGCCGCGGATTGCACACTGGATGCGAGCGGATGCATCCCACCAGCGCCGGCATGTGGTTGGCCAGCGTTCGGCTCCCCCACGACGGTCGACGCGGACGTGGCGACGTATTCCTGCGGCCATGTCGAGCCCTACCCCGCACGCTGCCCCGCGCTATGTGGCAACGGCGTTCGCGACTGGTGCCGCGTTTGCGACAACGACACCGGCGACTGCTCTCCCCCGCTGGAGTCGTGTGATGGCGTCGACCTGGGCGACGAATCCTGCCGCTCCCTGGGTTTTGTTCGCGGTGAGCTCCGGTGCTCCTCGCGGTGCGAGCTCGACACCAGCAGGTGCGACGTGTGCGGGTCCGATCCCCACGTCGTCGCGTGCGGCGCTCCCGACGTCGGCGGACTGGTTGGGTGGCCCTTGGCGATTGCGGCCAAGGAAACGGAAATCGCCGTCGCCGCGGGTCTCGGTTACCAGGGCGCGACGAGCTTCCACATCCTGGGCGCGGACTTCCAGCCTCGCAGCGGCGTGTGCCTCCCCGTCTCAAGCCCGTTTGGCGTCGCGCCGCTGCACGATGGGTGGTTGCTGGGAGTGGCGTCGTGGCAGGAGTGGCGCTGGGTGATCCAGCTCCACCGCGTCGACAATGCGCTGAACACCACGCTGGTCACCGAAGCGTATGGCGATGCCACCACGCCCGCCCTCGTGCCGGGAGCCAATGGCGTGGCCCTGCTCCTCTGGCATGACGAGTCGTACACAACCCAGGCCATTCTCGTCGACGCGAACGGCGCGGTGGTGTGGCAGCGCGACGTTGGCGGCGCGGATCCGCGATATGCGGTCCACGCCCATGGCGCCTTCATGTTTCTCGGATGGGACAGTGTTTCGTACGTGCAGACACTCGGGAGCGACGGCGCCTTATCCGCGCGCACGACGCTGGATATGGAGATGTCCTTCCCCGGGCTCACGGCCACCGCGGATGGAGCGCGCCTGACCTGGATCGACGGGAATTGGAGGGTGAACTGGCAACGCCTCGATCCCCTTGGCACGCCCGTCGGGCCGGCGGTGCCGCTTGGCATGGAAAAGCCCGTGCTGCCGGGCGTCGCGCTTGGCGAGAACACGCTCTTCCTTTCGTCGCCACTGACCGAGGACCTCGTCGAGGTCTCGCTGCTCGACCCGGACGGACAACCTGTCCACCCTCCCTACTTCCTCTTCCAGGATCCCCATGCGTACGTTCCGTACGTGCAGCTACGCACCGTTCGTCAAGGAAACACCGTCGTGGCGGCGTGGGTGGGCAGCAATCAACGGCTGATCCTGGCACGCTTGAGCCCGGAGCCCTGCGACGAGCGGGCGCCAGACGTGCTGCCACCGCTGGCCAATGGCGCGGCCTGCAGCCTCCCCGACCCTCGGGACAGCTGGCCCTGCGGCGGAGGATGCGGAAACGGCGTGCGCGACGTGTGCACCTCCTGCAACGACGACGGGTGCGACGATGTCCAGGAGGAATGCGATGGCAACGACGTCGTCACCACGTGCGAAGGGATGGGTTACACGGGCGGCCTGGCGCGCTGCCATGCCTGGTGCGTGCCTGATCCCAGCTCGTGCATCCCGTGCCTGCCCGAGGAGCACGTGGTGCGTTGCGGCAATCTCGACGTGGAAGCGACCAAGGCCGGAAAGCTCTCCACCGCCACGCGGGATGGCCAGGTGGCCGTGACGTGGACCACCGGGCGCGACACCCGACATGCCTGGTTCGCACGATTGGATTCCTCCCTCAACGTCGTGACGGCGCGATGCCTCGGCCTTGCGCCCAGTACGCGCGGCCGGATTCTTCCCGGGGTGGACGGTTGGCTCTTCGTCGCCACCTCCGACTACGCGTCACCCAACCACGGCCGCGTGGAGGTGTTCCACATGGACGACGACGGCGTGGTTGACCCCGAGCCGCGTTTTGCCACGGCCGCGTGGCCTGGATGGGACGCCAAGGCTTCTTCCCTCTCGGACGGCAATGCGCTCGTGACGTGGGTGGACGGCTCGGGCGTTCGCATGGCCACGCTGCTCCGTGTCGACGGAACCGCGGCCTGGTCCACGCCGCTCCCGCTTTCCCGTGATTCGTCGCTGGGTACGGCGGTCTTCACGGGCGACCGCATCCTGGTAGCCGCCGCGCCCCAGGTCGGGCGCACGACCATCATCGCCATCTCACCCTCGGGGACGGTGACCGCGGACCATGAAGTGGAGGGTTGGTTCGCGGGCCTGCTCTGGCCGGAGGGCCTGGTGACAAGGAGCGTGATGGAAACCGGAACCGGGTGGGAAACCCGCGTGGAGGTGATGGAGCTGACCTCGGACGGAGAACCTGTCGCGCGACGCCATCTCGTGACGCTGGCAGGTTGGGATCCCGGTGGCCTCGAGGTCCATCACGTTGCGAACACGTGGTTCCTGCACCGGGACACCGTGACGTTGGTCAACGACGCCGGCGGAATCGTGGCGGAGCCGTTCCGTTTCCGGGTCGTCACTTCGCCAGACACCGAACGTGCCTACGTCGTTCAGGACGACACGCTGGTCACGGCCTGGGTCAACGGGTGGCCTGGCGCCATTGGCGTCGCGCGCCTGTTGCCGTGAGAGGCCCATCCAACAATCACCTGGCGTGCCTCGTGGTGAGCCGCCTTCCACACGCGCTGAAGACGTGGGACCAGGATGCGCTCCGCGCCGCGTTTGGCGCCGTGTGCGACGGACTCGACACACAGCTCAAGGGAATGCGCGTCAAGGACGACGACCGGAAGCGCGCCATGAAGGAGCTGGTGGCCGCCGCCCGGAAGGCAGCACCTTCGGGGATGACGGCGAACCCTTCCGCCCGTCCATCGCTGGGCGGGCATCCCCAGGCCTGCTCGCGGAATCAGAGCGCCAGGAGGAACGCCACGAGGTCCTTCTTCTCCTGCTCGTCGAGGCGGGTCTCGAGGACCAGGTTGAAGAACTCCACCGTGTCCTCCAGGGTGAGCAGGCGACCGTCATGCAGGTACGGCGGTGACTCCTTGATGCCGCGCAGCGGGAAGGTCTTGATGGGCCCGTCGGCGGACATCATCATCCCGTTGGCCAACCTGGGCTTGTAGAAGCGCTCCACTCGCAGGTTGTGCATCAGGTTGTCGGTGTAATACGGCGGCACGTGGCAGACGGAGCACTGTGCCTTCCCGAAGAACAGCGTCTGTCCCCGCAGCTCGGCTTCCGTGGCCCTCTTGGGATCGAGTCGCCCGTCGACGCGAAGCTTGGGCGCGGGCGGGAAGTCAAAGAGCTTCTGCATCTCCGCCATGAAGTGGACCTGGCTGCCGCGCTCAAGCACGTTGACCCCCTTCTTGGTGGCAATGACGGGGTCACCATCAAAGTAGGCCGCGCGCTGCTCGAACTCCGTGAAGTCCTCCAGTTCAACGCGCGCTGCGACCCGAACAGCCGCTGGATGTTGACCCCGCGCAGGCTCGGCGTCTCGATGCGGTGGCGGAATTCCTGCGGGCGGATGTCGCCGACGAGGTGGGTTGCCCCGTTGGTGTGGCCGTTCACGTGACACTCAAAGCAGGCCACGCCGCGACTGGGCGCTTCCGTCCGGCGGTCCTCCGTCTGATTGAACTGCTGTTGCGGGAACGGCGTCACCAGCAGGCGCAGCCCCTCCAGCTGCTTGGGGTTCAGGATGCCATTGAACAGCTCGTAGTAGTTCGCAATCGTGATGAGCTTGCCCTGCGAGACGTCGCCAAGGTCGGGCCGGGTGGTCAGGAAGATGGAGGGAGGAAACTCCGGCAGCACGTGGTCGGGGAGGTCGAAATCAAGGTCGAACCGCGTGAGGTCGCGGCCTTCCTGCTTCTTGATCTCGTCGATGTGGAAGCGCGGGAACACCATCCCACCCTCGGGGTGGTTGGGATGCGGCAGCGGCATGAAGGCGGGCGGGAACAGGTCCCGTTCCCGGATGTCCTCGGGAGTCATCCCGGCCAGGCCCGCCCAGGTTGCGCCCTTGGGCAGCTTGGCCCGTACGCCCTCCTGCACCGCCTTGCCGCGGAACATGGTCACGCCCTTGGCGGGACGGTTGGACAGGTCGTAGCGCTCCGCGAGGAGGTCCTGCTGTCGCTTCATGACCTTGGGCTTGTCGCCCTTCATGCGCGCCACCACCGCCTTGAATGGCTCCTTCAAGTCCACCGGCGCGTAGCTGGTGTCACCGCGCTTCTTGACCTCCTGCGCATGCGCCACCAGCGCCACGAGCAGCAATCCTCCAAGACCAGCGACGAGCCGCGGCATCCGGTTCACGCAAACACTCCTTTGTCGGAAGCGCGTCGTCGTGGACGGCTCCTTCGGGGTGGCCTGGTGAACAACATCGGAACGGTGGCTATTCCACCGCGCGCGCTGACCTGCGCTCCGAACCGTTGTGCGTTTAACGCGGCGTTCGCGACGTAAAGACGGCGGGCGGACGAGGACGACGTGGAGACCCAGTCTGCGACAATGAACCGTCAAGAGCGAGACAACAGGTGTTCGACACGATCTGCGGCCGCCTCCCCAAAGAGACGCTCAATGCACACGACGAAGTTCTGCCTTCTCCGCCCCGGTTCTCCGATGGCGTGGTCCATCTCGCCATTGAATCGGGCGACGAGGAACATCCAGCACCGGAAGATCAGTCTCGCAGTCACATGGGTCGACATCCACGGAGCCCATTGCCACGGAGTACCCAGGCGCGGCTGCAAGCCGCCAATGACGGTGATCGACGCCGGGGCAGCAAGGTGAGCGTCCACTGCCGCCAGGAATGTCTCAATCTCGTGGGGCGTGAACGGGCGTGACATGTGCGAACTTCTGGAACAACGCGCGGAAGTTTTCCAGGTCCATGTTCATCCGATAGCCCCACCGACGGGCGACGTCGGGAGTGTTGCGCTCCGCGAGCTCCCTCGCACGCCGACTCGTCGGGGCGCCGTGAAAGAAGTCCCGCACCACGCGACGACGCCGGTCGCGGAGCTCCCGTGCCCATTGCGCAAACCTCTTGTCACCGCAAACCTCCGCGGTGAGGTCCAGCATGAAACCCAGAGCGTGCTTCTCCCCGTCGGCACGCGCACGGTCGCCAAGACGCGCAACGTCGACGTGGTTGCGGTGGTACCAGAGGCAGAGCGGGAGCACGCGCGCCACGGAAGCGTCCCGGTGGGCCAGCTTCAGCGCATCGGCGAGGGCGTCCTCCTCGCTCGGCGCAGGCGTTGCCGCGCGCCCGTTGACGAGAGGCGCCCCCAGGTCACGGAGCCAACCGCGGACGGTCTCCGCGTGCTCATCCCGGGGCGGTGAAACCGGGCGACGCTGGACGAGCTGTCGCAACAGCGCTGCGTCCGGATGGTCGGGATTCGCCCGGAAGACCTCCGCGGCGCCACGACGCTCGGAGATGACCAGTTCCAGGTCCTTCATCGCCTGGAGCTCGCGATACGCGCTCGCGAACGCGACCCCTGCCTTGGTCGCAAGCTCCGCGGCCGCGCCACATGCCGCGTCTGCCCACAACAGCTCGAGCAGACGGCGGCGGGCTCTGGACGTGACAAGGAAGGTCAGCATGGGGACTACTTATCGAAAAAGATGATAAATTGCAACACCGTGAAATCACTGAGTTTTGCGCGACACCACCACGTTGACTTCGGCGCTGCCGGCGCCGGTGGCTCCCGCCGTTTTGGGGGGCAGTCCGCGCCCAGTGGTCTGTCTGGCGTCCCAGTGGGCTCGTCGCCCGGCGGATGGGGATGCCGGACCGTCGGGGATGGCAAAGGGCTGGGGCACACGCGCCCCGCGACGGTGGGGCACGCGCGCCACGACGACAAACCGCTCAAGAAACGCGGTCGCGTGCCGATGGGAATCCTCGGACGGTTCTTACCGAGGTGCCCGATGCGTACCCGCATCCTCTCCACGCTCCTGCTCTGCTGCGCTTGCGGCTCCACCGCTTCCACCACCGGGTCCGACGACGTGCGGAAGGTGCCCACCCCCGTCGACGCCACGGAGAAGCCACGCATCGTGCAGGGGAACTACACCATCACCAACACCGCGGACCTGGACCAGCTCTCCGCCTACGTCGAGGTCACCGGCACGCTGCTGATCGACGCCCCCGGCGTCACCTCCCTGCATGGCCTGGAAGGGTTGGCGCGGGTGGGCGAGCTGCTCGTCGAGCACAACGACATGCTGCAGGACCTCACGGGCCTGGGCGGCCTGACCGAGGTCCAGAGTGTGCGCGTGGCCAACAACCCGGGCCTGCGCAGCCTGTGGGGTCTGCACAACGTGGCCACGGTGACCGGGTCCATCCAGATCGAGGACAACCCGCAGCTGGCGCGCCTGGACGCATTCCACGAGGTGCAGCGCGTGGGCGGCTACATCTCCGTGCACCACAACCCCGTGCTGGAGGAGCTGCGGGCCTTCACCCGCCTCACCGAGGTGCACGGGCTCCTTGCCCTGGAGCGCAATGAGCTGCTGCATGACCTCTCCAGCCTCGGCGCGCTGCAGGCCGTGGGCGACGCGCTCATCATCACCCGCAACCCCGTGCTGCTGACGCTGGCCGGGTTGGGGAAGGTGCAGACGGTGCGCGCGCTGCAGATCGAGGGGAACTCACGGCTGATGCGGCTGGCGGACCTCGTCGAGCTGCATGGAATCTGGACGGACCTGCGCGTGCGCAGCAACCCGGTGCTGCCCGCGTGCGAGGTGCTGGCCCTGCGCGACCGCGTGCTCGCCAACGGCGTCATCGGCGGCGAGGTCGTCCTGGAGGACAATGAGGGCACGGGTTGCCAGTAGTCCGTCGCTCGCCCCGCGGGAGGGCGGGGTGGTATCCGTCGGTGCGTGCTGCAACGCTTCATCCGCGCCGCAGTTCCCTCCCTGGTGGCCCTGGCCGTGGCGCTCGCGGTGGGCGCCGTCATGGTGCTGGCCATTGGCCAGAGCCCGCTGCAGGTGGGCGCCGACGCGCTGCAGGCCACCCTCGGCACCGGTTACGGACTGGGCCAGGTCATCTTCAAGGCCACGCCGCTCATCTTGACCGGGCTCGCCGTGGCCATTCCCTACGCGGCGGGACTGTTCAACATCGGCGCGGAAGGCCAGCTTCTCGTCGGAGCGTTGGCCTCCGCGGTGGTGGCCCACCTGCTGCGCGACGCGGGTGGCATGGTGGCCTTCAGCGGTGCGGTGCTCGCCGCCGCCATCACCGGCGCCGCCGCCGGCGCGGTGCCCGCTGCGCTCAAGGCCTGGCGCGGCGTGCACGAGGTCATCAGCACCATCATGCTGAACTTCATCCTCGCGGCGTTGTGCGGCTACCTGTTGCACGCCCACCTCGCCGACGAGAGCGGCTCCCACACCCCCGAGCTTCCCGCCGAGGCCCTCTTCGGTCGACTCTCCGCGGTCGTCCCGTCGTGGACGGGCAGCCTGGCGTCGACGAGCGCGCTGCTCGCCGTGCTGCTGGCCGCGGTGCTGCAAGCGGTGATGTTCCGGAGCGTGCTGGGTTACCAGCTGCGCGTCAGCGGCGCGGGACCGCTCGCCGCGCGACACGCGGGCATCCACGCCGGGCTCATGACGGTGGTGAGCTTCTCACTCGGCGGCGCGCTCGCGGGGTTGGCCGGAGCGCATTTCGTCCTCGGGGCGCGACGCTTCTTCGAGGACGGGCTCAGCGCGGGTGAGGGATTCCTGGGCATTGCCGTGGCGCTCATGGCGCGGGGTCATCCGCTCGCCGTCATTCCGGGCGCACTGGTGTTCGGCGGGCTTGGCCAGGCGGGATTGAGCCTGGGCGCCAAGGTACCGCGCGAGACGATCATGGTGCTGCAGGCGCTGGTGGTGCTGGCCCTCGCCGCCACCGGGACCACGCCACGCGGACGCCTCGAACGCAGACCCCAGGAAGACGCGAATGCTTGACGTCCTCGCGGGCGCGTTGCGCATCAGCACGCCCTACACGCTGGCGGCCATGGGCGGCGTCCTCAGTGAGCGCGCTGGCGTCGTCAACCTCGCGCTGGAGGGTGTGCTCGTCGTCGGAGCGTTGGGTTACGCGCTGGCCGCGCACGCCACCGGGAGCCCGTGGTTGGGACTTCTGTCCGCCATGGCATTCGGCGTGGCGCTGATGGGCATCCACGCATGGCTGTGCGTCCGACTCAACGCCAATCACATCATCAGCGGCGTGGGCATCAACCTGCTGGCCGCGGGGGTGGGTCGCTTCACCCTCAAGCTCCTCTACGATTCCTCCTCGAACGGGCCCCGCGTCGTGGGATTCGAGGAGACCGCCTGGCGACACGTGCAGGAGCTCCCGCTGCTGGGCGCGGTGGCGGACACGCCGTTGGTGCTGCTGGGCGTGCTCGTGGTGCCCCTGTGTCACTTCCTGCTCCTCAGGCTGCCCCTGGGCCTGCGCATCCGCGCCGTGGGTGAGCATCCCGCCGCCGCCGAGAGCCAGGGCGTGGGCGTCCGACGCGTGCGCGTGGTGGCGGTGTTGCTGGGCGCGGTGCTGGCGTCGTTGGGGGGCGCGTACCTGGCGGCGGATCAACACCAGTTCACGCAGGGCATGAGCGCGGGGCGTGGCTTCATTGCCGTGGCGGCGGTGGTGTTCGGTCGCTGGTGGCCCACGCGCGCGTGGCTGGGTTGCCTGGTCTTTGGTCTCGCGGAGGCGGTGCAGATCAGCATGCAGAGCGCGCAGACGGCCATCCCGTCGCAATTCGTGCAGATGATTCCCTATGTGCTGACGCTGGCGGTGCTGGTGGTGTCGTCGGGGACGGGCCGCATGCCCGCGGCGTTGGGCCGGCCGTTCCCGGAAGGCGCGCGCTGATGCACCACTCCAGGGCTCTGCTGTTCACGCTCGAACCGAGTCGTTACCGCTGGTTCCGACGACGGACGGCGTGGATCCGCGCTTCGCGCTCATTTTCCCCCAACGCCGGGGTTTCGCCCGCGAGGCCTGCCTTCACTGTTCGCGCAGCTCCACCACGACGTAGCCGCTCTGCGCGTCTTGGATGTAGAGCGTTCCCTGGTACAGCTCGAGCACAACGGACCCGCCTGAAAGTTCGTGCGTCCCATCCCCGTCTGCGTCGCCCGAGCCGGTGATGAGATAGAGTCCATCGTCGAGGTTGCTAAAGAGGAACTCCGTGCCATTCATGGCATCCAGTCCTCCCGCGACGTTGCTTGCCGTCCGGATGCGCTGCCACCGGTTCTCGATGAGCTCGTGGAGCTCGGCGCTAAACGCACCGCCGTTGCCACCGACGCCAACATTGAACTCAACGTAGTACGTTACCGTTCGACCCGCCGCGCTGAGCTCGAAGCTCTCCATGTGACGCCCCGCGGGCAGCCCGGCGCGATTCACGTTCACGGTGATTTGCATGTAGAAGAGCGGGTCCAGGGTGTTCTGCGGCAACTGAACCGTGACGCTCGGCGAGGATACATTGGCGACGGTCAGCGCAGCCGTCTGCCCGCCCAGGTTCTCCACGTACGCAAGCACCGAGCTGGCCTGGTCCGGAACGAAGACGTAGCGCGTATAGGGGACGATGTAGGGCGCCGTTGGCGAGGCCTGCTGCGCCCTGGTGACGGCGCTTCGTGCGTTCACAAGCCCGCTGCCACACCCTTCAGGGCACTCTGGAACACTGGTGGCGGACTGCTGGAGGTAGGTCAGGATCTGCGGCAGGTACGCGCCCGCATTGACGGCGATCATGAGTGCGGCGATGCCGGCCACATGCGGAGACGCCATGGAAGTACCCTGCAGGCGTGAGAAGTTGCGGGAGGAGCCGCTCCCGTCGGTGGACAGCACGGCGTCCCGCTCGTCGTAGTAGCCGTGGGCCAGGAGGTCTCCGCCCGCCCCCATCACCTCCACCGCCGCGCCGTGGTTGGAGTACCGCGCGCGGCGCCCCTCGGGCCCCACCGCTCCCACCGTGATGACGCCCTCGAGCCCGGCGGGCGAATACAGCTCGGCGGGACTGTCGTCGTTGCCGGCCGCCACCACGACCACCGATCCGCCGAAGGTTGCCGCGTCGATGGCGTCCTGCATGAGCCAGCTTCGGCCAAAACCGCCCAGGCTCATGTTGATGACGTGTGCGAAGTTCGGGTTGTCGGGCACACCACTGAGCGGAATGGCTGCCGCCCAATACACACCCTTCGCGATGTTCCAGTTGTCTCCGCCGCCATTACCCAGGACCCGCACCGGCAGGAGCTGTGAGCTCCAAGTGACACCCGCCACCCCAACCCCGTTGTTCGTGCAGGCACCGATGGTCCCGGCGACGTGCGTGCCGTGGGAGTTGGAGCCCGGCGCGAAGGCCGCCACCGCGTCGGCGGGGTCGGCATCGTTGTCGACGAAGTCGCGACCGGGGAGGACGCGGCCGCAGCTCAGGTCAGGGTGATCACCGAGGATGCCGGTGTCCAACACCGCCACGGTCACTCCGCTGGAGCCGGTGGTCACATCCCAGGCCGCCGCCATGCTCATGAGGCCATAGTGCCACTGCTCCGCGTAGAAGGTGTCGTTGGGGACGAGCGCCGGCTGCAGCACGTAGTTCGGCTCGACCCGCGCCACCTCGGGACGAGTCCGCAGCTTCTCGAGGTCCTCGATCAGGATGCGACCGTCCTCGTCGCCGAGCGTGACGGGGCGCCACTCCTTCCGCGCCTGGGCCCGTCGAGCGAGGGTTGCTCCGGCCATCCCGTCAACCTTCACCCACCCCAGCCTCCGCAACAGGTCCGACTCCTTCCCCTGCAGCTCGGGGACGAACTGGATGACGGCGTGGTCCGCCAGGAAGGCCGACCGCGGATGGACCTCCAGAGGCCGATCCCTGCGGGGCGTCGCGGCGGCGAACACCGACGGTTCGGGATACAGGCCGCCCGCGATGGAGGCGGCGCCCTGGGCCCGCGCCTCCAGGCTCACCACGTAGTACCCGGCTTCGGAGTGGTTGCCGGAGAAGAGCGTGTCCTCTCCTCCCGTCACGACGAGGTGGTAGCGGCCCGCGGCCAGCGGCAGCTGGATGACCGGGTTGGCGGCCCTTCCGGGGTTCCAGGACCGCACAAGCGCCGAGCTGTTCCACTGGAGTGGGTTCCCGGCGGAATCGGTGATGGCGACGAGGACGTCCGCGGGGGATAGGCCCCACTCCTCCAGCCCGATGCCCTCGGAGAAGACCTGAATCCGGAGCGCGGAATCCCGATCCAGGTCAATGGCCACGTAATCCACGTCACCCGGCGTCAGGTTCAGGTATTCGCCCATCATCGCGCCGCTGAGCGTGGCCGTAGCGAGCGTGTCGTTGGGCTCAAAGCTGTCACCCAACCCGAAGAAGACGGGTGGGTTCACGGAGCTGGTGCGCTCATACAACTCGCCGGCAAGCCTGAAGGTCAGATTGGGACAATTGATGATCTGCAGGCTTCCGCCCATGGCGAGCCCGTCACGCAGGGCGGTGAGGGAACCCAGCAACGAATTGTCGGCGATGACAAGATCTCCGCCAACCGAGGTCAACGCCTCCAGGCCGGCAAGGTCGGGCAGGATCGGCATCCCCGCGAGGACCAGGTGACCGCCCACCGTGGTCAGCGCGGAGCCCTCCCCCAGCGAGGAGATCGCGGCGTTGTCCTCCAGCCAGAGGTCGCCTGGGACGGACGCGAGGCCGGTAAGGACCTCCAGGTCCGTGAGCGCGGGGTTCCCGGTTATCCGCACCGTCCCGCCCACCGCGCCAAGACCGTCAAGGCCCGCGAGGCTGGGCAGCGACGCATTGGCGTCGACCACCAGATCACCGCCCACCGCTCCCAGTCCGTTGAGGCCCGTCACTCCCGACAGGACGGGATTGGAGACAATCCACAGCTCGCCGCCCAGGTTGGTGAGCGCACCGAGACCATCCAGACTCTGGAGCGAAGCGTTGTACCGGATGAAAAGCCCGCCGGTGACCGACGTGAGCTGGGCCAGACCTTGGAGGTCCGGAATGCCCTGGAGCCCCTGGATGTAGAGGTCACCGTTGATCTCGGTGTACGCACGAATGGCGGTGAGGTCGGCTTCGTTGTTGATGATGTAGCTGCCGCGGAGAATGTTTCCTGGCGGCTGCGCGGAGCCGCAGATGAACGTCGTGGACTCGACCTCGGGCGCATCCAGGAGGCCGTTGATGTTGGCATCCCGTCCCGCCTCCACGCGGGTCCCGCCGTAGACGCAATTGGTACCTGCCGGCTCGGCGGTCTGGGTCACCAGCGCGGTGGTCCCATCCTGCCCATTGGAGCCGGGCGCGCCGCTGCAGACGAAGGTGCTGCCCGTCACCTCGCTGGGGTCCAGAATGCCGTTGCCGTCGACGTCGAGTCCCGTCCGGATCGCGACTCCACCCGCAACGCAGTTGGCGCCCGGGTCTTCCGTCTGCACGGATACCAGCGAGTCGACGCCATCCTGCCCATCAACGCCATCCTGTCCGTTGGTCCCGTCCAGTCCGTCCGTCCCGTCTTGACCATTGCACACGTAGGACGTGGAGGTGACCTCCTCCCCGTCGAGAGTCCCGTTCCGGTTTGCATCCGTGCCCGCGAGAATCCGCTTGCCGCCCGCCGCACAGTTCGTCCCCGCCGGCTCATCGACGATATCCACGAGTGTCGTTGCGCCGGCCTGCCCGTCGTCACCATCCTGCCCGGGGGTACCGTCGGCCCCCTGACAAACGTAGCTGGTGCTGCCGACCTCCGCGTCATCCAGCGTTCCGTCGGAATTGGCGTCGATTCCGCTTTCGATGGCCACGCCCCCTGCAGGACATTGCGTCCCTGCGGGCTCGGGCCGTTGTCGCACCAAGGCCTGGCGACCATCCAATCCGTCCTGGCCATCCTTTCCGGCGGCTCCCTGCTCTCCCTTCTCACCTTGAGGCCCCGCCGGCCCCGGCTGGGAGCAGGCAAGCTGAAGACACGCAAGGACCCCGAACACAGCAACGGCTCGTCTCATCTGAAGCTCCGTCAGGACCCACATGATGGGTCATGGGATGGAATTGAAGTCCGACGGGCCGGCGTGGCCGTGGCCCACGGTTTCTCTCCAAGGACGAAGTTTCTAATCAACGGTAATGTTTACGGTCAAGGCTCCGTCGGCGCGCTTAGTTTTGGAAGCAGCTCTGCGCCACGGACGCGCAAAATCTGCCGCGCGACTGGGCACGACGGCGCCATCCCCGAGGTTGTTGCCTGGGCTCGGAGCATGCCAGGCGGATCGCCGCAGGGAGTGGACCACCCGCAGTTTCCTATGTGCTGACGCTGGCGGTGCTGGTGGTGTCGTCGGGGACGGGCCGCATGCCCGCGGCGTTGGGCCGGCCGTTCCCGGAAGGCGCGCGCTGACAGGCCCCATCAAGACCGGCTGGCACCTCGCGAGCGGGCTTCCGCGGGGAGAAGCGCTCCTCCGGAGGTACCGAACCAAAGCGGTATTCCAGACCGCACTCCCCAGAGGGCTGGCGCCCGCAGCGTCGACGACGGAAGGACCGCGCGTGCCGACACGACTTCGGAGCCAACGGCCTGCCCCGGTGGTCGACATCAGCGCGATTCCGGTGTCACTGTGCGGGCATGACCACCATCTGCCCCCGCAGTCCCGCACCGAACGCCGCCCCCTCGACGGAGCCCGCACGTCCCACGGCGTCGGCAAAACCCACCGCCACTCCCGCCGCCGCCATGCCCGCGTGGCAAGCGGCCATGCACCCGCAGGACGTGCTCGAGACCCGCGCCGTTGCCGCGTCACCGGCGACGCCCAGCGGGAAGGACGTGGCCGTTCGCTTCTATGACGCCTTCGTGAACCGCCGTGTCGACGACATGGAAGCGCTCTACGCGCCCGACGTGAAATTCAAGGACGCCATCTTCGAGTACCAGGATCGCGCCGGCACCATGCACATGTGGCGCAAGATCCTCTCGGGGAGCGAGAGCAAATTCGAATACAAGTTCTCGCACATGGATGGCGACGTCGCCGTGGGTCACTGGGTGGCGGATTACAAGCTCTTCGGCCGACCCATCCACAACGAGATCGAGTCACGCCTCACCGTCAAGGACGGCAAGATCGTCAAGCACGAGGACAACTTCCCGATGGGCAAGTGGGCGCGCCAGGCGTTGCCCATCGGCGGGCTCGCCGACGTGGGCCTGGTGCAGTGGGGCATCCGTCATGTCCTGCGCGGTGTCATCAACAACTGACCCCGCCCCGCTCATGCCCCGTCAAGACGGTACGTCCGCGTCGTCGTCACCGTGGTTGCCGCGTGGCTGACGTTCAGGCGTTGACCAGCGTGTAGCCCAGCTGCGGACGACGACGGCCGTTGTCGGTCAGGTCGCGCCAGAAGCGGTCGTACTCGCTGGTGGGCATGGTCTGGCAGCCGGCGCTCCAGGTGCCCCGCGGGTTGCCGTCCTCGCCACCGCGGTGGATGAGCATGCTGTTGCCGCCGCGGGTGGTGGCGCCGTCGTTGAAGCGACCGTCGTGGTTGGTGTCGCGATCCACCAGCGGATCCCCCCGCATGCGCAAGGACTGTCGCCCGAGGAACTGGCCGTTGCCGCTAAACTCGTAGAAGCCCGGGCGCAGCCGCCCCAGGTCCCGGCGCCCGTCGCGGTTGGCGTCCTCGCCGTAGCGGCCCTCGTACTGTGCGCTGGGCTCGGTGTTGCCGCGGTACTCGCGGACGTGGGGGTTGCCTTGCGCGTCGCGCCAGATCATCGCGAAGTGGTCGTCATACGCGCCGCGGCCGCCGTTGGCGCGCGTGCTGGTCTCGTTGCGCACCGCGAGCATGTTGCGGGCGCCGGGAGCGTCGTTCACCCGGCCGCCGTTCTGCTCGATGAGGTTGCGGTAGTAGTCGTACTTCTGCGCTTCGGTCATTCCGGCGGTGGCCGCGCGGACGTCGCCCACGCCAGCACGCTCACCGGTGGCCGACGCGCCCGTCCCCAGCGAGCCCCCCACCTGCGCCTGAAGACGCGCCTGCAGCTCATCACCGCTGGCCCGCGCACGCGCCCGCGCGCCACCCTGCGTCTGGGCGTCCACGCGCTCCCGCACCGGTTCGGCCTCCGCGCCCGCCGCCACGCCCACCTGCGCCGACGCGCCGGCACCCGGCTGCGCGGTGGAAACTTCGTTCACCGTGCTGGTGTTCTGGGTGGTTCGGGGAGGCTGGACGGGACTCTGGCCGACGCGGGTCATGGGATGCGCTCCGGAGGAATGGCCTCTTATCGCGGTTGACGCGGCGGCGGTTCGCGCCAGTTAACCGATGGACCAACCCGGCGTCATGACAGGCGGGCCGACGAGTCCCAGCAGCGCTTCAGACGGACCCGTGGACGTCAGGGTTGCCAGGCGGAGGTCAGGTCACCGTCGGCGGTGAGGAAGCTGAACGCCACGGAGCCGTCGGCGTCCGCGTGGAGCACCGGTCGGTTCTGCCACGGCTCACGCAGCCCCGGGCGGGCGAGCACGCTGGTGATGCGCCAGTTGTCCCGCTCCAGGCAGCGGCCGGAGCATTGTGCCAGGCGCAGGTCGTCTCCGTCGGAGAACAGGATGGAGAAGCCGGTGGCGGTCTTGCGCAGGTCCAGCAGCAGACCGGTGGAGGTGTCCACGCCTTCCAGCGCCAGTGTGCCCCAGCGGTTGTCTCCCGTCGCCACGCAGGTGGCGGCGGAGAACGGGCAGATGCCGAAGCGCACCTTGTCCTGCCACGCCGTGACGAATGCCTGCTCATTGCTCGACGAGATGAGCCGCGTGGAGAAGGGAACCGGCTTGATGCCCGTGACCATGCGCACGGTGTACGCGGACCATTCCGCCGGGGCGTTGCAGTCATTGACGGTGATGTCGCAGCGACGGAACTGCACCGATGTGCTGTTGGGCGCCATCACCGTCAGATCCGTCGACGTCACCGAGAGCGAGGCCGGCTCGAGCGCGCCCAGGAGGATGGCGCCATTGCGCACCCAGTTTCCGGCGAGCGTGCAGTCGGTGTTGGTGGCGCAGTGATGGATCTTGGGGACGTTGGACACGTTGCGCGTGTGGACCCAGATGCGTTCCGCGCCCGGGACCCCGCCCCACACCACGTCCAGGTCCTTGCCCACGCGGTCCGACGAGGAAACAAAGCTGTTGTCCACCACCAGGAAGCCCGACCATTCATCCACCGCGTCGCATCCCGTCGCCAGATCACACCAGGTGAGCCACACCTGCGGCACCGTGGTCTGGAACGCCGCGAACAGTCGCGTGGGGGACGCCACCAGCTTGGCCGGGCCGGCGGCGCTGGGCACGGAGGTGAGCTGCACGCCGGTCCACGCGCTGGGATCCGTGCAATCCACCACGTCGCGGTTGCACTGGTACATCCACGGCGCCTGCCCCGCCTGCGGCAACCCCGAGACCCACTGCGTGCTGCCCGTCGACATCGACGAGAACAGGCCACAGCTCGAGGCGGGACCCGTGGCTCCCCAGCAATCCGTGGTGACAATGCCCGGCGCCACGCCCGCGGCGTCGTCGGGATCACCGGTGGTGAGCGGTCGGGTGCTGCCTGGCGCGGCGTCGGAGGACACCCCCAGTGCGTTGTCCCATGCGCGCACCGAGAGTGTGTGCGTGGCGCCGGCCGGCGTGGGGAACGAGGCCTGGTCCTGCAGCGAATCCGGGAGCGGAACGGCATTGAGCCAGCCGCCGGTGCCGTCGGGATCACGGAGCAGCTCGTAGCCCTGGGCGCCCACCGTCGGCAGCCAGGCACCCTCAATGCTCTCCACGCCCGGTCCCGCCCCGAAACCCACCGGCGTGAACAGCACCGGCAATCCCAATGTCAGCCGTTCCTGCGCGTCCATCCACGCCGTCACCAGGTTGCCGCCCCGTACCACCGACGAGGGAACCGTGGCCGCGCGCGCCGTGCTGGAAAGCGTGACCACGCGCCAATTCGTCGCCACCGTGCAATCTCCCGACGTGGCGCACGTGCCATAAGCCACCGAGCCATCATTGGCGCGCCACCACGTGGCGTGGAGGGCACCATCCGCCTCGCGCAGCTCCACGAACGTCCCCGCGCTGAGCCCATCGACGTCGGAGAACAGGACGGTGGGCGCGCTCCAATCCGCGGCGGCGTCGCACAACGAGGAGAGCGCGCAGCGGGAGATGCGTTGCGTCCGGTCGCTGGCGACGTGGAACAGCGCGTAGAGGTGGGCCCCGGTGTGGACCAGTTGGATGTTGGCGGTGAGCCCGGAGGTGTCGGGCAGCTCGTACGCCGCGCTCCATTCCGCGAGCAGGTCGCAATCCGTGGCGGCGTTGCAGCGACGGACGTTGAGGCCGCGCGTGGTGCTCACGAAGCCCACGAACACCCCCACGTCGTCGGCGGCCATGGCCAGGTTGGCGTCGGAGGGGACGGTGTTCGTGGCATCCACCACCACGTTGCCCATGGCGGTCACCTCGTCCCAGCTGCACAACGTGTTGCGGGGACAGCTCGCCACGCGCGCGGCCATGGATGAGCCGGTGCTGGGTTGGTGGAATGCCACGTACACGCGGCTGGTGTTGTGCGTCAGCGCCGCGTGCGGAGAGAAGCCCCCAAACGCGGGCGCCGTCGACAACACCGCGCGGCTGCTCCAGCGCGCCGCGTCGTCACAACCGTTGCCCTCCGCGTCACACTCCCACACCACCGGGAGGGAATAGCCGCTGCCCCCATCCGCGCTGCCCGCCAGGATGAAGCGTTCCGCCAGTCGCAAGGCGTCCAGCCGGCGTGACGCCAACGGCAACGACGTGGTGATGCGCGTGGTGCGCCAGGAGCTTCCCACTCGACAATCCGACTCCGAGATCCCGCAGCGCATCACCGTCAGCTCCGCGGTACCCGCCTGGTGCAGACCCGCCAGGTACAGGTCGCCGCCCAGCGCGACGGTGACGGGCGAGGAGAAGGTGCGGTCGGCCAAGGGCTCGGGAATGCGCGTGGTGCGCACGCCCGGCACGGTGGCAACCGCGGCGGAGAACGCACCGGGGTTTCCGGCACGGTCCACCGCGCGCACGCGCGCCCACGTCGTCACCAGGTTGGGCAGGCCGGTGACCAGGAGGGAGGTGCCGGTGGCGGTGCGCATGCTGTCGACGGTGGTGAACGTGGCGTCGCCGGCCAGCTCCACATCGTAATGGGAGATGCCCGCGGGCCCCGCGTCCAGCGTGTTGGACCAGCTGAGGAGCGCGCGGCGGGATTGCGCCGTGACCACCACACCGGTGACCTGCGCCGGGGCCTGGGAATCCCGCGTGATGTCGACGCGCAGAGGCAACACCGAGAGGTTCCCCGCCGCGTCGCGCAGGCAGGCGGTGATGATCTTGGCGCCGTCCCCGTCGGAGAGCGGCACGTCGCGGACCAGGGTGCACGGCGCGGCGGGGCATCCGCCAAAATCCTGGTCGTAGGTGGCGTCGGCGCACACCAGGGTCTCGTCACCGAGCGCAGCGGTGAGCGCGGTGCCCACGCTGAGGTTGTCATACGCGGTGAGGGACACCTGGACCTGCGCGCCACCCGCGAACGCACCACCGGGCACCTCGAGCGAAATGCCGACGGGCGGCTGCGTGTCCAGCGTAATGCTTCCGCTACGCACCTCACTCACGCGACCCGCACCGTCGCGGACCTGCGCAAACACCTGCTTCACGCCATTGGTGGAGCTGAGCGTGAAGACCCGGTTGGCCACGAACGGCTCCCACGACGCACCCACGAACGCGTCGCTCTCCGAGAGGACCATCTCGGCCACGGTCCCCGGAGCCACGTCCTGCGCATCGATGGCCACGGTCACCCGCGTGTCGGCGGTATCCGGCGCGCCGTCGGCGAGGACCACCGAGAGGAGCTGCGGGGCGTCGAGGTCCACGGTGATGTCGTCGGAAGCGGAGGCCACGTGTCCGGCTTGGTCACGCACGCACACGGTGACCGCCTGTCTTCCCGCACCGCCGAGTGGCCACGGCAACGAGGTCACCACCGCACCCTCCACGGTGGCCGGGCACGCCGCGTTCTCGCCGTCCAGGATCACCATCCCCGCCGCGTCCGACGAGGTCTCCACCTTCAACGTGACCTGCGTATCCTGCGTGACCGCGGCGCCCTGGTTGATGCTCACCTGCACATCCGGCGGCGTCAGGTCCACCACCACCCCCACGGTACGCAGCGCGCTGTTGCCCGCCACGTCGTCGACCCGCACGTGGATGGAGCGCTGGCCCTCCCCGGGGATGAGCGGGAAGTCACTCACCTCCACGGACGGGGCGCCAGTGGGCCACGCCACCTCGACGGCGTCAAAGAACCCCGGGTCGTTGGCCACCGCCACGCGCGCCAGGCCGGAGAGCCCATCCACCGCCTCCACCGAGACCTGCACGATGCCGGTGGTGGAGTACAGGCCTCCCTCGTCGACACGCACGGTGACGGCGCCGGGGGGAGTGCGGTCCAGCGTGATGGACGCGGAGTCCCCGGCCGTGTTTCCCGCGGCGTCGCGGACGCGCACGTACACGGTGTGCTCCGCGTCGGTGGCCGGCAGCGCCCAGCCCACGGCGTCGACGAGCGGCTGCCAGGTGGAGCCCAGGAAGTCGTCGCGATTGGAGAGCATCATCTCCGTGGCCTCGGTGGTCGACACGGTAAGCGTGACCTGGGCGCTGCGCGCAAAAGGCGCTCCGTCGTCAATCGACAGCGTGACCGTCGGGTCGCTCTCGTCCAGCAGGATGTCGTCGACGAGACGCGCGATGTGGCCGGCCGCATCCCGCACGCAAACCGAGACCGCGCGCGGCCCCGCTCCCGTGGGAAGGTCCCACGGCAGCTGCGGTTGCACGTTGTCATAGGCCTCACCGCCGCAGTCCAGGGTGTCCCCGTCGGCCACCGCCATCTCCACCACGTCGGGGGACGCCGTCAGGCGCAACGTGACCGCCGTGGACGTCGTCCACTCGGCGCCGTTGTTGATGGCGACCGTTCCCGTGGGCGGCAGCGTGTCCACGACGATGGTTGCCTGCGCGTCGGCCACGTTGCCTGCCCTGTCGACGAAGCGCGCGTACACCACCTGCAACCCCTCTCCGGCGGGCAACACATGTTGCGGCACGCTCACCGTCCCGCTGCCGGTGGACCACGTCACCGTCTCCGCGTCCGTGAAGAGCGGGCTGGAGGCAATCACCACGCGGGCCATGCCGGCGAGCACATCCACCGCGGCCAACTCGAGGTCGACCACGCCGGTGGCGCTGTACGGCGCGTTGGAATCCAGCGTCACCTGGAGGCCCGTGGGCGGCGTGCGGTCCAGCGTGATCGCGGCCTGCCCGTCGACACCGTGGCCGGCGTCATCCTGCACCCGCACGAACACGGTGTGCGCCCCGTCTTCCGACGGGAGACTCCAGCTCACCGGCGACGCGTACGGTACCGTCAACGCCCCACCGAAGTCGGCACGGTTGGACAAGAGCATCGTCGTGGCGCCCTCGGCCACCACGTCCAGCTGGACCACCGTGTCACGCGTGAGCTGCGCGCCCGCCGTGCCGGTCAAGCTCACCGTGCTCAGCGTGGGTCCGGCGAGATCCAGGCGCACCGTCGCCGTTTCCGTCGTCGAAGTGTTGCCCGCCTGGTCTCGCACCTGCACCTGCACCGCGTGCGTGCCTTCCGTGCCCGGCAGCGTGATGCTGCTGCGCGGCGCGTAGTCGGTCCAGGGCACCTGCTCGAGCGCCACCGGGCACTGCGGCGTCATGCCGTCGCTGTCCACGGTGCACAACGTGTGACGCATCTGCAGCGGCCCGCTGCGATCATCGGCGGCCTGCACCGAGAGGCTCGTCGTGGCGGTGGTGAGGTACGGCGCGCCGTCGCCCAGCTCCACGGCGAGAATCAGGGGCGCGGTGAGATCGCGCACCAGGGTGAGCGTGTACCTTGCGGTCTCGAAGCCGCAGGGGTCGCGGAGCTGGACGTGCGCGGTGGTCACGCCGGCGGGGAGGCCTTGCAGGACCCAGCCGGAATCATGGAACGGCTCGTAGTCCGGCGTGGCGTCGCCCACCCACACCCGACCTTCGCGCGCGAACGGCGCGGTGACGCGTACGGTGAGCGTGTCGCCGGAGAGGTGCCAGGTGAGTCCCTCCGCGATGGCCACCTCGCCCGCGCCCGGCTCGATCCCCGGCGTGGCGGGCACGAATGACGACGGAGCGGCCACCACCTCCTCCCCGTCGATGTTGAGCGTGATGGGCTGGTCGCAATGTCCCTGCGTGACGGGCGTGGCGTGACCCGGCACGGTCATGGCCAGCACGTGGTGACCCACCGGCACCTCGTCCAGCCGGAAACCGGTGCCGTCGACCGTCGCGACGCGGCGCACGCCCAGCTTGTCCACCAGGGAGACCTGCGCACCTTGCGGCACTGCTCCGTCGGGAAACGCCACCTCACCGCGCACCGTCCCGCGTCCCAGCTCCAGGCGCACCGGCCCCGTGCTCGTCTCCGCGCCGGCGCGCGCCACCACGCGCAGCTGCGTCCGTCGATACGCGGAGCCACTGGCCTCGTTGGTCAGGCCGCCCACGTAGGTGAAAGTGATGGTGTACACGTCGGGCTCCAGGTCGCTGAACTGGAAGAACCCGTCGGCATCCGGCGTGGACGCGCCCTCGCCCCGTCCCAGGTCCACCTGCACGCGGCTGGTGTCGTTGAGGCCGTCCACGTCCTCCAGCACCACCTGGCCGGAGATGCTGGCGCGTGACGACGACGTGGTGGGCGAGGGACACGCAGCCAGCCATGTGCTGCACATCACGAGGATCACACGGGAAACGCGCGACATGAGGAGCTCCTGGCAGGGGTACGAGTCTCTGGCGGACCCGGATCATCTGACCAGCAAAAACGCGCCATTCCTGCACTGTGGGCCACGCCCCCACACGTCCATGCCAACGCTTGCGGCGGAGAACTTTTTCCGCGCGGCGACGTTCAGATCAGTCACGGAGACCACGCCATGCGCCGACTGATCACGCTCACCACCGCCCTTGCGGCTTCTGCCTTCACCCTCACCGCCGTCGGGAGATCCGCGCCCCGGGTCCCGGCCCAGCCCCCACCGGTGACCAGCCCCGACCCCGGTCCGGTGAACACCGGGGCCACGGTCGAGAAGGGGTTGGCGTGGTTGGCGGAGCACCAGCTGAAGAACGGCGGGTTCGGGCAGGGTGAGGAGTCGGCGCAGATGGGACACGGTGCGGACCTCGCCAACGTGGCCAACGTGGCGGACACCTGCATTGCCACGCTGGCGTTCCTGCGGTCCGGCAGCACCCCCACCGGCGGGAAGTACCAGCAGAACATCAACAACGCGCTGCAGTTCGTCCTCAAGGAGGTGGAGGCCTCCGACGAGGAAAGCATCTTCGTGACCCAGGTCCGCGGCACGCGCGTGCAGGCCAAGCTGGGCCAGGCCATTGACACGTTCATGGCGCTTTCGCTGCTGACGGAGGTGCAGGGGAAGATGCCGGAGGCCGACGCCGAGGCGCGGGTGAAGGTGGCGGTGGAGAAGATCCTGCGGAAGATGCAGCGCAACCAGAATGCCGACGGAAGCTTCGAGCGCAGCGGCTGGGCGCCCGCGCTGGCGCAGGCGGTGGGAACCAAGGCGCTGAACAAGGCGTCGGAGAAGGGTGCCAACGTCGACGAGAAGCTGCGCAGCCGCGCCGAGGACTACGCCAAGGGACAATTCCAGGGCGGGTCCTTCAAGGGTGAGGGCTCGGCGGGCGTGGGCCTGTACAGCGCCGCAGCCACGGTGGGCGCGCTGGATTCCAGCGACCAGGCCAACGAGGCCAAGCGCAAGCCACTCGAGGACCGCGCGAAGACGGCGCCCACCGCACGTGAACGCGAGGAAGCGCAGGCCACGCTGCGGCGTTACGACGACGCCAAGAAGTCCGGGGACGAAGCTCGTCGTCAGATGGCCGCGCAGCTGCAGGATGACCGCTTCGTGGCCGGGTTCGGGAACAACGGTGGCGAGGAGTTCCTCTCGTACATGCTGGTGAGCGAGACGTTGTCGCGGAAGGGTGGCGCGGAGTGGAAGCAGTGGCAGAAGAAGATGGAAACCAACCTCGCCCACGTCCAGAATGGCGACGGGAGCTGGACCGGTCACCACTGCATCACGGGTCGGACCTTCGTGACCTCCGCCGCGCTGCTGGTGCTGCTCACCAACGAGAACACCAAGCCGGTGCAGGAGCTGATGACCGGACGCAGGGCCTCCTGATCGCGCTCGACGCGCTGGCGCCCACCGCGTGCACGGCCCGGCCAGCGCGCAGCTGGTCGGGGTCGTGCTGCCACGCGAGCCGCGCGCCTCCGTGACCATCGCCACCGGTCGCTTGCGCTTGCTGCCGCGTGATATCCGGCAAGCCATCAACCCTCACACTGGAGGAGACCATGGGTGCGGACCAGAAACGGGTGGGCGTGGTGCTGTCCGGGTGCGGATTCCTCGACGGTGCCGAAATCCACGAGGCGACGCTGACCCTCCTTGCGCTGGATCGCCGGGGCAGCAGGATCGTTGTGATGGCACCGGATCACGACCAGATGCACGTCGTCGACCATGCTCACCGCAAGCCGGCGGACGGGGAGCGTCGCAACGTCCTGCGCGAGAGTGCGAGGATTGCCCGGGGGGAAATTGTCGATATCGCGCGCGTCAAGGCCGCAGACCTGGATGCGCTCATCTTCCCCGGTGGCTACGGCGCCGCGAAGAACCTCTGCACCTTTGCCGTGGACGGCGCCAAGCTGAAGGTGGATGCGGACGTCGAGCGGCTCATCAAGGAGATGCGGGCCGCGAACAAGCCCATGGGGTTCATCTGCATTGCACCCGTCATTGCGGCCAAGGTCCTCGGCGACCTGCATCCCACGCTCACCATCGGCAATGACCGGGAGACCGCCCAGGCCGTCGAGGCACTGGGTGCGCGGCACGCGGACCGGACCGTGGAGGACATTGTCGTCGACGACAAGCTGAAGATCGTCACCACGCCGGCCTACATGCTCGGGCCCACCATTGCCAAGGTGTCGGTGGGCATCGACAAGCTCGTCTCCGCCGTCCTGGAAATGGCGTGACCTGGCAGGACGTCTCCGGGGAGGGCGCGCCTCCCGCGGTGAAGTCGCGCACCGAGAAGAAGCGTGACGTCCATGGGTGGGCTGAGGGTGATGGTCCCATCCGGGCGTCGTCGGGAAGTGGCTGGTGCGCGGAGGGAACAGTGCCCGGCGCCCTGGAGTTCCCCAGTGCAAGGAGCTGTTTCGTGGTGTTGCCAATTGTCAGCGAACCTTGACTAACAGCCGAACGTTCATGCCGGCGTGGGCCCTCCCGACTGCGGGGTCGCCTTGGTGTGGACGCGGAAACACGTTGGTCTGTGGCCAAACGCGGCACGCCTTCCACGGTCCTCCCATCTCGCGCTTCGAGAAGCGGCATTCCGCGTCGCGTGGCAATCGGCCTCATCACACCAGCCGGGATACCTGGCATGCACGCTGCAGCACGCGCCTTTGGCTTCAGTGGGAGGACGTCGTTCAAGCCCGCGCCGCTGAGCCGCCTTTCGCCATGGGCGAACTGTGTGGGGGCCCTCATTCATGACAATGGTTCCGCCCGAGACCGGGCGCCGTCAGCATCTGCACGTCATGCCATCCCGGGCAGCGGCCGCCCGCGTACAGAAGGGTTGGCCGCGCGCGTACCGCGCGGTGGCGGTGCTCCTGGCCTTTGTCACCCAGGTTTCGGTGGTGTGGCTGGGTTACGACCTCGCGGGCCCAAGTGTGTGCGCGTTCGCCGGTCTGCCTGTCGCGGGCGCGGCGCTGCTCTTTGGCCTGCGCGCGGGCCTCGCTGCCATTGCCGCGGCGGCTCTCCTCGACGTGCTCATCTTGTCGCTGATGACCCGTCCCCCAATGCACGGGCTGTGGGGAGAGTTGCCGGGCGTCATGTTGGGGTTGTTGCTGGTGCTGGGGATTCACCGCGCACAGGCAAACCTGGCGAGGCTGAGCGCAAGCAAGTCCAGGCTGAAGGCCGTCCTGGGCTGCGCCCAAGGCGCGGTCTTCGAGTTCGACGAGAATGGCCGCTACCTGAGCGTCTGGACGGACAACGACAACGTCCTGGCCAAGCCACCAACGGAGCTGCTGGGAAGGACCGTCACCGAGGTCATCCCGGGGGCTCAGGGTGAAGAGCTCATGCAGCTGCTTCGGAAGGCGCTGGAGACGGGCGGCCCGGTGTCTCTGGAGTACCAGCTCGCGGTGATTGGTGGTCAACGGTGGTTCGTTGCGGATGCGGTGCGGATGGTATCCGACGACGGCAACCGGACCACCGTGGCCGCCATCGTCCGTGACATCACCGAACGAAAACAGCTGATGAGTCAGGCGGTGCTCGCCGACAGGGTGGATGGGCTGGGGATGACTGCGGCGTCTGTGGCGCATGAGCTCAACAATCCGCTCACCTACATCCACGCCAACATCGTCTTTGTCATGGAAGCGCTCGGCTTGCTTGCGCCCGCCAACGGTAGGCACAGCGAAATCCTGCAGGCTCTCACGGACGCGCGTGAGGGCGCGGAGCGGGCGGAGGCCATTGTCCGCGACCTGCGCACTTTCAGCCGGACCGACACCACGGTGGAGGACGTGGACGTGGTCGCGGTGGTGACCAGCGCGCTCAAGATGGCCGCCCACATTGTCAGCGAGCGCGCTTCCCTCTCTCGGCACATCGAGCCCGTTCCGATGGTGAGGGGCTCTCCGGCAAAACTGGGGCAGGTGTTGCTCAACCTGCTCAGGAACGCCGCGCATGCCATCCCAATAGGCAGCCGCGAGGATCACGAAGTGGCGGTCACCGTCTCCGCGGAGGACGGCGTTGTCCGTATCGAGGTGCGTGATACGGGCGCCGGTATCCCTCCCGCCTTGCAGGAACGGATCTTCGAGCCCTTCTTCACCACCAAGGCTCCAGGCGAGGGAACCGGTCTGGGATTGTTCGTCTCCAAGCGCATCGTGGAGGAGATGGGCGGGTCCCTGGAGGTGGAGTCCCCCGGGAGGGGCGCGGTGTTCAGGGTTGTGCTGCCGGCCGCGCCCGCAATGCGAACGACACAGACGAAAGACATGCCAGCGTCGACGGCGATCCGGCCGGGCGTCGGTTCGCATCGACAACACGGGCGGAGGACCACGCCTGCAGCGTGAGCGGGGTTGAGCGATGCCCACGCAGTGGTACCGCCCCTTGTCTGCCCCAAGATCCGAATGACCACGGCGTCGGGACGCTCCTTCCGCCTCCCCAGCGCGTCAGCACCATGGGCTTCCGGTTTGGGCGGGACAAGACGCGCGCCGGGCGATACCAGTGGATCTCCGAAGCGCTGGAGAACGTGGTGCACCGACAGATCTCCGATCACCAACGGGAACACCAAGCCGGTGCAGGAGCAGATGGCCGGACGCAAGGTCTCCGGATCGCGCTCCTGGCGCTGGCGCTCACCGCGTGCCCCACCGCGCGCACGCCGACGGCCGCCACGTTTCCTCCCGTCGAGAAAGCGCTCACCCAGGGCGCCAACTGGCTCCTCTCGCAGCAGGGCCCCGACGGGGGCTGGCACTCCAACACCTACGCGGCGTTCCGTGACGGTCGCGCGTTGACGCCGGTGGTGCTCTCCGCGGTGCTCTATGCGGCCCCGCGTGATGCGCGCACCGCCGCCGCCTATGACCGGGGCGTGGACTTCGTGGCCTCGTTGGTTGACGACGAGGGGACGCTGCAACACCGGCTCGACTATCCCGTCTACAGCCTGGCCGGCGCCCTGCTGGTGCTGGACATCCCGCGCAACGCGCGACACCTGCGCCAACGCGACGCGATCATCACGCTCCTGCGCGCGCACCAGTTGTCGTCGGAGAACGGCTGGAGCGCGGAAGACCCGGAGGCGGGCGGCTGGGGTTACTGGCACGAGGTCCCGGTGAAACCCCCCATGGCCACCGCGCACCATGAGCTGCTCTCCTCCAACCTCTCCGCGACACTCTTCGCGGTGGGCGCGCTGCGCCTCTCCGGTGTTCCTTCCGACGACAGATCACTGCAGACCGCGCAAGCCTTCCTGCTGCGGTGTCGCAACGAGGACGGTGGGTTCTTCCTCACGCCCACCAATCCCATCCAGAACAAGGCCGCCAGCGACGCGTCTGGTCGCCCACGCTCCTACGCTTCCGCCACCGCCGACGGGGTGCGCCTCATGCTGAAGCTCGGTCTTCCCATCACCGACCCCAAGGTGCAGGCCGCGCGCGCCTGGCTGCTGCGCCACGTGCACGGCGCGGGGCAACACGGGGACTTTCCGCCGGAGCGCGAGTTCTCGCGGGAGGGAAGCTACTTCTACACGTCGTGGACGGTGGCGCACGCGCTGATGTTCCTGGGCGTCACGCACCTCACCACGCCCCAGGGCGCGCAACGCTGGGCCGACGTCTTTGCGCGCGAGCTCATGGCGCGACAGCAGCCCGACGGGAGCTTCCGCAACGCCGCCACCGACCTGCGCGAGGACGACCCGCTGGTGGCCACGTCCCTGGCCCTGGCCACGCTGGCGTTGGCGCGCACCGCGGCCACCGGGGACCTGTCCACGTCGGTGACGATGGAGCGTTGACGTCGCGCGGCGCGAACGCTTCAATCCCTCTCATGAGCTACCTGTCCATGCGGGACACCCTGGACTGCGCGGACAAGTTGCGCGCGGAGCATGATGCGCTGGCGTTGGTGGACGTGCTGGCGCTGCCCTCGGATGCGGCGCTGTTGGCGGTGATGCGGCGCGTCTCACGCAAGACGGCGCGGGTTCCGTTGGAGGATGCGCTGGTTCTCGTCGACGCGCTGCTCTACCAGGTGGGCAACGGGGGCTTTGACCAGTTCTTCTTCCAGGAGAGCGGCGCACGCGCGCGGGACACGGTGACGGCGTTGGAGCTGCTGGGCTGCACGCGGATGGCCACGACGCTGCAACGGGCCATCAACGCGTTTCCCGACGCGGACATCCCCGCGGACACGGAGCAGCGACGAGCGCGGATGCGCGGCGCCCAGGATCCGCGGGACACGTGGGACGTGCTGGACAGCCTCTTCTACGACATGGAAGCCGAGTCCCTCGACGTCATCGTGGCCCACCTGCGAAGCGCCGCGGTGCTGGATCTTCCGCCCATCCACGGCGCGTAGCGCACGACCCTCCACTCCGGCGTGGTGCCTTTCCAGACGCGGCCTCGACCGCCGCAACCGCGAGAGCGCCCCGGCCGGGTAACGGCGTGTGACTGCTCCAGCGGCAATGGAGCTGTGCCTCCAACACCTCACCGCCCCGACGGAGCTCCACGCGGCGCAGCCCAGGGAAGGCCACCTCCCGCTCTTGAATGTTGTCGCCGTGCGCATCACGCTGCGCGCCATGAAGTTCCAGAGCCCCGCCGACAAGGACGCCGCCCACCGCTTCTTCGCCGACCGCCCCCTCGCCCAGTCGCTGTTCGAGGAGCTCGCGGCGTTCGTCGACACGCTCGGTCCCACGCTGGTCACCTCGACGAAGAGCCGGGTCGCCTTCCTCGCCAAGACGCGGTTCCTCTGGGTCCACGAGGCCACCGCGGAAGGCATCTGGCTGGGCTTCCTCCACCCGCGCCACGTGGCCTCGCCGCGCCTGCGCAGCGGACCGGTGGGCAAGCGCTGGTCGCATCACACCAAGCTCACCACGTCGCCCGACGCCGAGCTCAAGCGCTGGATCACCGAGGCCTACCGCGCCGACACCGCCACGACGTCGACGTCACCCGGGCCCCGCGCCAAGGCCGCCGCCCGCAAGTCGCGCTGACGCCGGGAGCCCGCCGAATCTCAACGAGGCGCCCGACGGCTGGTATTTGAGGCGCAGGTGGCGGATGGGGTTGGCGGCACGTTGGCCCCCCCACCCGGCCGCCAGCCGATTCCACTGAGCTCACGACGTGGCGGCCGACCTCCCCCACGGCGTGGGGAGGCGTAGATGTGCCGCCTCGCTGAACAGTGCGCGTATTGGGCGGCA
>JBFMGU010000349.1:0-9455 GCA_040752415.1 Myxococcota bacterium | reverse complement strand
AGACGAGCGAAGGAAGATGAAGAGCAGATCCCGACCGCGGCGCCGAGTGGTGTGCCGCTGGCTCGGGGAAGCGCGTTCCAGGGTGTGCGCGGACAGGATCCTGCCGTCGGGATCCTCCGGGCCGCGTTGAGACACGGCCGGGTGGCGCACGCCTGGCTGTTCACCGGTCCGACGGGTGTTGGACGGGAGCTGACCGCCCGACGACTGGCCGCGGCACTGTTGTGCACCGGCCGCACCGCGGACATGCCCGCCGACGAGGTGTGCGGCACCTGCAGCGCGTGCGCGCGCGTGGACCGCGGGCTGCACCCGGATGTGCGCGTGTGGCTGAGCGAGGCGGAGGCGGTGCGTCGCGGGCTCATCAGCTGGACGGAGGAGCGCAAGCCGTCCGTCGAGCTGAAGGTGGAGCAGGTGCGGGAGCTGCGCGACAGCCTGCGCATGACCGCGTTCGAGGGCGGCTGGCGCGTGGCCATCATCCCGCAGGCGGAGCGCATGCGCGTGGAGGCCGGCAACGCCCTGCTCAAGACGCTGGAGGAGCCGCTGCCGCGCAGCCTGATCATCCTGTGCGCGCCGGACCGTCGCTCCGTCATGGAGACGCTGCGCAGCCGCTGCCAGCGGGTCAGCTTTGCGCCGCTGCCGCCGGAGATCATTGCGCAGATCCTCGCCGCCCGACGGGAGCTGCCGCCGGAGCAGGCGCTGGTGGTGGCGCGTCAGAGTGAGGGCTCGGTGGCGCGCGCCATGGCCGCGGAGCCCGGCAGCGCGGAGCGCTCGTGGGAGCGGGCGGAGGCGCGCCTGGCGCTGCTCACCTCGGATCCCCCCGGGGAGCTCCTGGACCTTGCCGAGCAGATGGAGAAGGACAAGGACGACCTGGAGAGCCAGGTGCGCATGCTGGCGCGGGTGGCGCTGCACCAGGCGGAGGCGCTGCTGCAGAGCGCGGGCAAGGATGGCGTCAGTGCCCGACGGGCGCGGCACCTGGCGCTGGTGGCCGGCGGCGCGCTGGCGTTGCAGGCGGAGCTGTTGCGCCCCGGCGTCAACGTGCGACTGACCCTGGAGCGCTTCCTGCTGTCACACCGCCCCGGCGTTCAGGGATTGACGTAGATCTCAATGAACTCGAAGACGTAGTTGCCGCTGCCGGAGTAGTCGGCCCACTCGGAGATGAACACGCCGCGGTCACTGGGCCCCAGCTCGGCCGTGCCCGGGGTGGCCGTTGTCTCCGCGCCAATGCTCCAGTTGATGTTGTTGTTGGCGCTGCCGGAGTTGGTGCGCCGGTAGCTCTGGCCCTCGTCGCCGGCAATGGAGGGGCCGTCCTGGCGGTCATTGTTGTCGTCGTAGATGGACCACTTCTCCCCACCATTCACGACGGGCACGCCGTTGTTGGCCGCGTTGAAGAACACCGCGCTCGCCGGGAGGGACCAGCTGCTGCCCAGCTTCTCCTGCCAGGCGTCCTGGAACTCACTGCGCGTGGCGTCGCGCGCGATGATCAGCACGCCGCCCGCCGGGACGCGGATCCCCTCGGGGAGGATGCCGGTCTGCACCTGGCTCTGCGACTCCCGGTTCTCGATGCGCCAGCCCGAGAGATCCACCATGGTCCCACCCCCGGCGCTGGACGACGACGAGGAAGACGACGAGCTGCTGCTGGCGGAGCTGCTGGAACCGCCGCCCGAGGAGCTGGCGGATCCCGAGGTGCTGGCCGAGGAGCTCACGCTGCCCGACGAGCTGCTGCTGGATCCCGCGCCGCCGTCCACCCCGTCGACGTACTGGTTGGTCTCCGGGTCAAAGCAGCGGTGGGCAAAGGCGTCGCAGAGGTAGGGGTTGGCGCAGTCGTCGGTGGTGACGCAGCCCACGCCGGCGGGCGGCGGCACGCACTCTCCGTCAATGCAGGTGACGTACAGGCCGCATTGCGCGCGGGTGTCGCACTCCACCGGCACACACACTCCGCCGCGACACCGCGACGCACCCGCGCAATCCTCATCACTGACGCACAAGCTCTGGCCCGCGTCTGGTGGGGTGGTGGTGCCTCCGTCCGACGAGCCGGGGGAGGTGCAGCCGGCCAGGGCTCCGACGACGGCGAGCAGGATGAAGGGGTTTGTCCTCGAGAAACGGTCGCGCATGGGCGGCGCAACCTAGCGTCACCCCGTTGGCGCCGCCAGGGCTGGCGCCGGGGGCGTGGTCGAGTCGTTTGGGACGGAGTTTGCCATCTGGCCGAACACCCCCCTAGATTCCGCCGCGCCTTGCCAATGGCAGGGGGGACGCAAGGCGTGCAGACCAGTGCCCCCGCGCGGCGCCACTTCCGGCGCGCGGCAGATACGAGGCAGCGCATGGCCAACAAGACCGCCACCACCAGCAAGGGCGCCAAGGGTGCCGCCAAGCCGGCCAAGAAGGACGCGGAGTCCAAGCGGGAGGCCGGCACCGGCGCCGCCGAGGCCGACGTGGTGCTGGCCCGTCTCAAGGAGATCGACCCCAGCTTCGCCGTGGCGCCGGAGAACCGGTTCGCCTCGCACATCGTGCGCGGGAAGAGCGCCGTGCCGGAGCTGGTCACCGCGCTGAAGCACTCCGAGGCGCAGACCCGCCAGGACGCCGCCGAGGCGCTGGGCATCATTGGCGACACCGCCGCGCTCCGCCCGCTGCGTGAGACGCTGCAGGACGGCCAGGCCGAGGTGCGCATGGCCGCGGCCATTGCCCTCATCAAGGTCGGCGACGACGCGCTCTTCCCGGAGATCGTCAAGAGCCTGCGCTCCAATGATCCCAACGTGGTCATCGGTGCGGCGCTGGCGCTGGGACGGCTGGCGGATCGTCGCGTGGTGCCCAACCTGGTGGAGGCGTTCAAGACGCAGGACGTGCGCGTGGGTGCCGCGGTGGCGTGGGCGCTGGGACAGTGTGGGGATCCCGCCGCGCTGCCGTGGCTCACCACCGCCGTGGACCAGGGCTTTGCCGCGCCCAACTGCTGTGAGGCGCTGGGTCGCATTGGTGACCACAAGGCCGCGCCCGTGCTGATCCGCGCGCTGGAGTCCCCCAACGACGAGACCCGCGCCTACGCCGCGCGCGCCCTGGGCATGCTCAAGCAGGCCAAGGGTGGCAGCGCCGCCATGGCCCGCATGGGCCAGATGGCCGACAACAAGGCCGTCCCCGCCCTCAAGAAGCTCCTCAAGGACCGCGCCCGCAAGGTCCGCCTGTGCGCCTGCATTGCCCTCTACGAGCTGGGCGACAAGGCCGGCGGCAAGCAGCTGGTCCGCGAGCTGGCGCAGTAGTTTCCCGACGACACCGCGCACTCTCCGCGGTGGTCCTCCCCATGAGCGCAACACCTCCTGCTCCCGGCCCCGGCGCCCCGACGAGGTCGCTGGATGACCTGGCGCTGGACGGTTCCATGCTCGCGCTCAGCTTTGGCGCGGCGCTCAACCTCTCCACCGGGCAGATCGCCATCGTCCTCGTCGGGCTGGCGCTCCTGCTGCGCCTGGTCCGCAACCCGCACGCCCTGGCTCCGCATGCACGCACGCTGGGGCCCGCGCTGGCCGCGCCGGTGGCGTTCATCCTGCTGTGCCTCCTCTCCTCGGTGACCACGCCGGTTGCCTGGCCGGGTTCCTTCGACGCCACGCGTTGGCGCCCGCTCGTCGGCATTCCGTTGGGCGCATTGGCGCTCATGGTGCGCGGCCCGGGTCTGGCGATTCGTTGCGCGCTGGTGTTCGCCGTGGGCTGCGCCGTGCACGCGGGGATTGGCCTCTACCAGGTGGCCACGGGAGAGGCGCCGCTGGCGGACCTGCTGCGCGTTCCGCTCGACAAGCGGCAGGTGCCCGCGCCGGGACGCGAGGACCTCTTCAGCGCGGTGGGCCTCTTCTACAACCGCGTGCGACTGAGTCACGTGCTGGCCGCGGGCGTGGCGGTGTCGACGGGGATGCTGCTGGTGCGCTCCCGCGCGCGCGTGCTGCTGGTGGCTTCCGGACTGCTGGGATTCGCGGGACTCATGGCCACGTTTGGTCGCGCGGCGTTGGGCGCGTTGATGATGACGCTGGCGGGATTGGCGGTGTGGCTGGCGCTGCGAGGGGATCCCGCGCGACGGGCGCGTCGATTGCGGCTGGCCGGCGTGGGCATTGCCGTGATGCTGCTGGCGGTGGCCGCGGTGCCGCCCGCGCGGGCCCGTCTCCTCACCGCGCTCGACGTGGGGCACAACCAGGACCGGATCTTCCTGTGGGGTCGTGGCGCGGAGATGGCCATGGACCACGCGCCCACTGGAACGGGGTTCGGCGGCTACGCCGTGGTGCGCGACGCCTATTACGATCGGATCAACGACACCATCCAGAGCCGCACCATGAGCCACAACCTGCTCCTGAGCCTGCTGGCGGAGACGGGTGTGCTCGGGCTCATGGCGTGGTTGTGGATGTGGTGGGCGCTGTTCCGTCAGGTGATGAGCACGCGCGGGACCGTGGCCATCAGCGGATTGCTGGGCGCGGCCACCTTCCACGCCGCCACCCTGGCCCATGATCCGCTGTACCAGTCGGAGTGCGCCCTGGCCTGGGGCTTCTGCGCGATTTTGATGTGCGCCCCGCCCGAGGACAGCACACCGCGCCAGTGATTGGGATATAAGCGCGCGCCCACCATGAAGAAGCTCGCCATCCTCACCAGCGGCGGAGATTGTCCCGGGCTCAACGCCGTCATCCGGGCCGTGGTCATGCGCGCCGCCGCGCACGACGCGGAGGTCATGGGCATCCGCGGCGGCTGGCGCGGCCTGGTCACCGGCGAGACCGAGAAGCTCACGCGCGCGGGGGTGGACCACATCCTCAACCAGGGCGGGACCATCCTGGGCATCAGCCGCTTCAGCCCGTACCACGTCCCCAACGGCCCGCAGCGCCTGGTGCAGAACTTCAAGGACTGGAACCTGCACGGGCTCATTGCCGTGGGCGGAGAAGGCACGCTGACCCTGGCCAACCGGCTGCACACGGAGTTCGGCGTGCCGGTGGTGGGCGTGCCCAAGACCATCGACAACGACGTGGGCGCCACCGAGGAGACCTTTGGCTTTGACACCGCCGTCTCCATTGCCACCGACGCCATTGACCGCCTGCGCACCACCGCGGAAGCGCACGAGCGCGTCATGGTGGTGGAGGTGATGGGGCGACACGCGGGCTGGATTGCCGCGGCGGCGGGACTGGCGGGCGGCGCGGAGCTGATCCTGGTGCCGGAGAAGCCGGTGGCGCTGAAGGACGTCATCGACACCGTGAAGCGCTGGCACCGCGGCAAGCGTGTGAGCAGCCTGATCGTGGTGGCGGAAGGCGCGCTGGTGCAGACCAGCAGCGAGGGACCGGCCGATCTCATCCTGGCCAGCAGCGCCAAGGACACCATGGGTCGACCGCGACTGGGTGGCGTGGGCGCGTTCCTGGCGGCGGCCATTGAGCAGCAGACCGGCGTGGAGACGCGCGTCACCGTGCTGGGACACGTGCAACGCGGCGGCACCCCCACCGCCCGCGACCGCATCCTGGCCACGCGCCTGGGTGTGTACGCCGCGGACCTGTGTGGTGAAGGGCGCTTCGGGACGATGGCGGCGCTGAAGGCTGGTCAGATTGTCGCCGTGACGCTGGAAGAGGCCATCCGCGAGAAGAAGCTGCTGGACCCCGCGCTGTACCAGGTGGCCAGCACGTTCTTCGAGTGAGCGGCTGTCGAAACGGTCTCCACCGGTTCATCCCTGCCCGTGCCCGTGCCCCTGCCCGGCTTGAGGGCCCCTCCGCCCGCAGCGGTTTCCCGCCGACAACCTCTGCGCTGGTGCGACCTACAAGACGGGCAGGGGCAGGGGCAGGGAAGCGTGGGAACCGTCAGACCTTCCCCTTCTGCTTCAGCTCGTAGACAAAGTTCAGCACCTCGGCCACCGCCTCATACAGCTCCTCGGGGACCTCCTCGCCGATGTCCAGCTTTTGCAGCGCCTGCGCCAGCGGCACGTTGCGCAGGATGGGCACGTTGTAGTGCCGCGCGATCTCCTTGATCTTCTCCGCGTTCTTGCGCATCCCCTTGGCCACGATCGTCGGGGCGCCGCCTTTTTCCGGGTCGTACTTGATGGCCACCGCGATGTGCGCCGGGTTGGTGATGACCGCATCCGCATGGCGCACGTTCTCCTGGCTGCCATGCATGATGAGCTCTTCCGCCAACGCCTTGCGCTGGTGCTTCATCTCCGGGTCACCTTCACTCTGCTTGTATTCCTGCTTCACGTCGTACTTGGACATCATGTTGTCCTTGGAGAACTGCCAGCGCTGGTAGAAGAAGTCCGCGAACGCAATGGCCAGGAAGACCGCCGCCACCTTGATGGTGAGGTCGTAGAAGATGTCGCCGGCCACGGTGATGGAATGGTGCAGCGGCATGCGGGAGAGCATCACCACGTCGCGCGCGCGGTCCCTCACGCTGTCAAAGCAGATGTAGCCGATGATGGTGAACTTGATGAGCTGCTTGATGAGCTCGATGATCTTCTTCTTGCTCACCATGTTCTTCAATCCGGAGATGGGATTGATCTTCTGCAGCTCCGGCTTGAGTGGCTCCACGGTGAACAGGAAGCCCACCTGCATGTAGTTGCTGACCATGGCCATGATGAACGCCACGCCCAAGACCGGCAGGCTGCTCATCAACATCACGCGCACGGCGTCGTAGGCAAAGTTCAGCGACGTGGCGATGGAGGGCTCCTGCTCCGTGGCCACGCTGATGGACTGGCGGATGTAGTCCTCAAAGGTCACCAGCGTGCCCTTGAGGGTGGCCGCCAGCACCACGAAGGTGGAGATGAACATCAGGCCGCCAATGAGGTCCTGGCTCTTGGCCACCTGGCCCTTGTCGCGCGCCTGCTTGAGCCGCTGCGGCGAGGCTTCCTCGGTCTTTTCCCCGGTGCCGCCGTCAGACATGGCGCCACCGTAGGAAGAGCGGAACGGACGCGCAAGAGGAGGTGCGCTATGAGGCCGCCCCATGCGCGCCCGTCTCCTCACGCCCCTGTTGCCGACGTTGCTCCTGCTGCCGTCCGTGGCTTCCGCCCACAGCCAGAGCCAGGGGTACAGCCGGTTCGTCGTCGGAGGGAACAACGTGGAGGCCACGGTGCACCTGCTGGCCGCCGACTACCAGCAGCTGGTCCAGCTGGATCCCAACGAGGACAACACCCTCACCCCCGACGAGGTCCGCGCCGGTGAGGACGCCCTGGGCACGTTCCTCTCGCAGACGCTGAAGCTGGACGCGCTGGATGGCGCCGGTCACGAGCAGCCCTGCACCGCGCGCTTTGACGGGCTGGACCTCAAGGCCACCGTGGGCATGCCGCCGCTCTACCCCGTGCAGCTTACGTACACCTGCCCCACGGAGCCGGCGCGGCTGCGCATCCGCTTTGGCCTGTTCGTGGGGAGCCCGGTGCGCCACGTCAGCATTGGCAAGGTGGAGCTCCATGACCGCGTGGAGGAGGTGCTCTTCACCCCCGACAACCGCGAGGTCACCATCACGTCCACACCCAGGACGAGCGGACAGGTGGCGAAGGAGTTCTGGCTGCTGGGCGTGGAGCACATCATCACCGGCTACGACCACCTGCTCTTCCTGCTGGTGCTCTTGTTGGCCGCGCACAGCTTCCGCGCGCTGGCCTGGGTGGTGACGGCGTTCACGCTGGCGCACAGCATGACGCTGGCCATCAGCGTACTGGGAGTGTTCTCGCTGGCGGGCAGCCTGGTGGAGCCGGTGATCGCGGCGTCCATTGTGTACGTGGCCGTCGAGAACGGGTGGCTGCTGGGGAAGGGCGGGAAGCCACGGCTGCCGCGCGCGGGACTGGCGTTCCTGTTCGGCCTGGTGCACGGGTTCGGGTTCGCCGGGGCGCTGGCGGAGAGCGGGCTGCCCAGGGAGCGCATGCTGTTGGCCCTGGCCATGTTCAACGTGGGCGTGGAATGCGGCCAACTGGTCTTCTGTTCGGTGGTGTACGCGCTCTTGCAGCCCCTCCGACGCACCGCGCACGCCGTCACCGTGGCGTTGGTGCTGAGCGGCCTCAGCGGACTGGCGGGTACGTACTGGTTCGTGACCCGGGTGATGGAGTAGCTGGGTCGGGGCGTTGGCCAGGCACCCCGTGCCCTGCTAGATGGCGCCCACCTCGTGCCGCCAACCGCGGCCACCGGAGTGACCGATGCGTACCAACCAGGACATCGAAGGCTACATCATCAAAATGGGCCTGAAGTACGAGGAGGTGGGGGAAGGCACGTGGGTCATCCACGACGAGCAGGACAAGATCGACAACATCGTCGTGCGGCATGACGCGCCGGTCCTGGTGTTCCGGGTCAAGCTGATGGAGCTGCCCAAGCACGGGGAGCTGACCGGCCTGTTCCGCACCCTGCTCGAGCTGAACATGGACATGGTGAGCGGGGCGTATGGGCTGGAGGGGAATGCCATCGTCGCCACCGACACGATCCAGAGCGAGAACCTCGACTACAACGAGTTCGAGGCCAGCCTGGACGGGCTGACGATGTGCATCACCGACCATTATCCCAAGCTGGTAAAGTACGTGGAGCTCAACGGCGCCGGCGCCAGCAAGAGCGCCCAGGCCTGAACACCTTGGCTTGTGGAGCGTTGTGAACCAAGGTGTCGTCAACACGCGGGAGCACGGGAGGAACGGATGGGACTCTTTTCCAGGCTGGGGGCGCTACTCAAGAGCAACGTCAACGACCTCATCAGCAAGGCCGAGGACCCGGAGAAGATGCTCAACCAGATGCTCCTGGACATGCAGGGGCAGCTGATTGAGGCCAAGAAGCAGGTGGCGGTGGCCATTGCCGACGAGAAGAAGCTCAAGAAGCAGCTGGACACCGAGGCCATGGCCGCGGCGGAGTGGGAGAAGAAGGCCATGCTGGCCCTGAAGGCCGGCAATGAGGGCCTGGCCCGCGAAGCGCTGGCGCGACAGCAGGAGCACGCCAAGCTGGCGGAAGGCTTCCAGGTCCAGTGGGACGGGCAGCGCCAGGCGGTGGAGCAGCTGAAGAACGCCCTGCAGCAGCTCAACGGCAAGATTGACGAGGCCAAGCGGAAGAAGAACCTGCTGGTGGCCCGCGCCAAGCGCGCCGAGGCGCAGCAGACCATTGCCAACACCATGCACGGCCTGCAGGACACCAGCGCCTTCGAGACCATGGCCAGGATGGAGGAGAAGATCAATCAGCTGGAGGCCCAGACCGAGGCCCACTACGAGCTGGCCGCCCACACCAGCGGCGACGCCCTGGAGGAGAAGTTCAAGCAGCTGGGCGCCGCCTCCGGCACCGACGACGCCCTGGCCGCGCTGAAGGCCAAGATGGGCATGCTGCCCTCCGCCAGCACCGCGGGGCAGCTGGGGCCGGCGCGGAGCACACCCAGTGAAGACGCCGAGCTCGAAGGCGAGCTGGATACGCGCAAGAAGCCCTGAGGACACGGTCGGCCGGCGGAAACGCCGGTCGATGTGTTTCTGGGCGGTGATTCGACGGACTCGCGTCTGTGGACGGCCCGGTAGGGGGAGG
>JBFMGU010000348.1:0-9528 GCA_040752415.1 Myxococcota bacterium | reverse complement strand
GTGAAGATTCAACGAGCCACCGAAGCGATGCCGCACCAGCACGCCGCCGCCTTGTGTCCCTTGTGGCGCAATAAACCGCGAGATCGCATCCATCACGATCCGCTCGACGGCACAGAGCAGGTCCGGCCGGAAGGCGAGCCTGCCCATCAGCTCGAACGGGTAGCTCACCACCCACTGCCGCAGCGGCGCATTTGGCAGCACGTTCTCCGCGAGGTGCGCTGCGCCATCTCCCATGGTGCGCGCGCTGCAGGAGGGGCACACCCCGCGCCGCTTGCACGAGAACGCCACGACGTCGTCGTGACCGCAGGCGTCGCAGTGCACGCGGATGAAGCCGTGCTCGGGGACTCCGCACGCCAGGTACGCGCGGAAGGTCTTCTCGATGAATGCCGGCAGACCGCCGTGCTCCTGACGCGCCTGCCGCAGGAGCGCCATCCGCCACACCTCCGTCACCCGCGTCGACGTTGCCATCCCCGCCACCACCGTCGCCATCCGTCACGCCTCCGTCCTGAGCCGTGCGCCCCTCCGAGGTTCCTCAATATTAGGCCGGGCAGTTGCGTCACCATTCGCACCAGGACGGATGCGCTGGGCGCATTGATGAAGCTGGTTGGCAAGACCCTGGAGTTGGATGGCCACACCATCAAGCTGCAACCACCACGAGTCTATCCCCTTGTTCCGGCCGTGGCGTTGAAGGCGCATGTTCATTGTTCACCGCAGCTCACCCATGCGCCCGCGGCGGGTGTGACCCGCGAGCCACAGGTGTGACTTGCGTGTCGTGGCTCACGCGGTGCACGGGGACCCTCTGACTCGCTGTGCTGGGAACGGGACTCGCTTGCCGCAAGCGGCGTGCCGCATCGGGTGCGCCATAGGCCTCAGGACACGGTGCTCTCCCGCGTGGTGGAGGACCACCTCGACGAGTTCCTGCGCACCGCGCGCGAGCAGCACGGCGGCTTCCCTGCGTTCATTGAGAAGACCTTCAGGGCCTACCTGAACTGCGGGCGCCCGGAGCGGGGCTGCATCCGCGTGCACTGCGATTCGTGTGGCCATGACGACGTGGTGGCGTTCAGCTGTAAGCGTCGCGGGGTGTGCCCGAGCTGCAACGCGCGCACGATGGCGGACGGTGCGGCGCACTTGGTGGATCACGTGCTTCCTCGCGTCCCGTTGCGGCAGTGGGTGGTGAGCTTCCCGTTCGACCTCAACGGGATGCTGGCTTTTCAGCCGGAACTGCTGGTGGCGGTGGAGCGCATTGTGGTGGACGCGTTGCGTCGGTGGCTGGAGGAGCGCGCGGGTGGCGGGAAGGCCGGCGGTGTGTTTATCAGGCACAGGTTTGGTGGCGCCGTGAACATCAACATGCACAGCCACCTGCTCATCCTCGACGGTGTGTATCGTGAGGACGCTGGCGGCAAGCACACGTTCACCCGCACCGCGGCGCCGACGACGACGGACCTCTTGGCGCTGGCGGGCGCGATACACCGGCGCGTGGTGACGCTGCTGAGGCGCCGCGGACTCCTGAAGCGCACTGACGACGAGGGAAGCAACGACGAGATGCAGTTGGACGCGCTGGGCGCGTGCACGCGGGTGGCAATGGCGCCGGGGCAAAGGGAGCGCAGCGGCCCAGCGCTCTCGGTCGTCCACGAAGACGAGGTGGAGCGACCGCGCGGCGGGTGCACGGCGCGTGTGGAGGGCTTCGACGTGTACGCCTCGGACGCCATCGACGGTGAGGACCGCGAGACGCTTGAGCGCGTGGCGCGCTACCTCCTGCTATGAGCGCTTTCAAGTCGGCGCTGGTTTTCGGCCCGTCGCAGACATACCTATGCCTTGGCCGTGCAAAAGGTGGGCGTGCGTGGGATTGGCCTTCAAGTGCACAAGCTTCGAGGGCGTCTTGAACGTCGGCGACAACGAGATCTCTCAACCTGCTATTCGTGGTCAGGTGGGCCGTGGCCCCCGCCACAGGATCCTCGTTCGGGATAATGGGGAGCCGCAGACTGCGCGACGCGCAAAGGCAGCAGATAGCGACGCGGTCATCCCCCTTGGCGAGCAACCTCTTTCAGGCGCCCGACAAGCTCAAGACGTGTCAGGTGGATTCCGTGTCCTTTTTTTGAAAGCGGGAACCGTTGGCAATCGACTTATGAACCTGAGGATTCATGGGGACCGGACCGAATGCGGCCCAGCTGGAGGTACTTTCGCGCCGTGCGGCGTCGGGGGATCAGGACGCATTTCGCATGTGGTTGGACCTGACCCATGGTCTGGTGTTCCAGCTGGCGGTCCGGTTGGTGGGCAGTGCGTCGGAGGCGGAGGACATTGTGCAGGAGACTTACATCCGAGCATGGCGCCAGCTCCCGTCCCTGCGGAGCCACGGCGCCAGCATGGGCTGGGTCTGCCGCATCACGCGCAACGTGGCCATTGATCGCCGCCGCCAACTCCTGCGCGAGAAGACCGATTCCCTGGATACGCCACAGGAAAACGGTCGCGGCCTGGCAGAGCGGTTGCCTTCACCTGAAGCGGGTCCGGAGGAGGACGCCATGCGCGCCCAGATGGGACGCCGGCTCATGCGAATGGTGAACAAGTTGAAGGAGCCGTATCGCGTGGTCCTCCTCCTCAGGGACGTGGACGGGTTGTCCTACGCAGAAATTGCGGAAGCGTTGGGAATTTCCATGGGAACCGCCGAATCGCGCGTGCACCGCGCCCGTCTGATGCTCGCGCAGAAGGCTCGTGGCTTGAAGAACGAAGTGAGGAGGCCGTGATGGAGTGCAAATCCGCGTCGGAGTTGATCAGCCAGGGGATCGACGGGTCGCTCTCCGCAGACCAGTCAGCGCAACTGGAAGCGCACCTGCAACGCTGCTCCACCTGCCGGGAGTTGGCCGCGGCCTTGCGGGTGAACGCATCCGCGCTGGCAAGCGTGGGGCCCACGCAGGCTCCACCGCACCTGGCAGCACGGGCCTTTGCACGGGCCATTTCCGCGCCCGTGGAGGCGTCGTTCTTTGAGGTGTTCGCGCTGGTGGCACGCAGGGCAACCTTGGCCGCGGCGGTGTTGGCCTCCGTCCTGTGGATAAGCACGTGGAGGGGTCCCGAGGGCGGGCCTCTGGTGGAGCACCTGGTTGAGATGCAGATGTCTGCCCAGATGGAACAGGTTGCTGCGGATATCCTTGGGCTCCCCAGCGACGTGGAGGGTTGATTGAACGACCATCGCGCGACCATGGCCGCCTTGCTGGCAGCGGCGTTGTTTGGTGCCGGCGTGGCCACGGGGATTGTCCTGGACAGAAACCTGTTGGGACCGGAAAGCAGGGGCCCGCCCAGTCCTGACCGCATTGTCTCGCACTTCAAAAGCGAGCTGAACCTCAACGCGGAGCAGGAGAAGGTGGTTCAAGCCGCCCTGGCGGATGGTTTTGGCGACGCCCGAAAGATCATGGAGCGCGTTCGGCCAGAGATGTCGGCCGCCATTGAGCGAAGCAATGTCCGCATCCGTGCCGTGCTGACGCCGGAGCAGGCCAAGCGGTTTGATGAGATGGTCATTGAGTTTGAGCGGCGTCGCGGACCCTTTCCCCCGCCCCCGCCGGACCGCCCGCCGCAGTGACGGTCAAGCGGTCGCCCAAACACCTGACCAAGAACCGGGAAGGAAACGGCACACAGTTTCGACTTTACGCCCAAGCGCACAACGCGCGTGGGAGTGGACGTGGGCGAGGCATCCACATTGGCGGGCGTGGGCGTGGAATCCCGGGTGCGGCGGCGGCGCGCGGTGGGCTGGCGCGTGGTGGCGCTGCTGGCGGTGGTGGTCGCCGTGGCGGTGGGACTGACGCTCAAGCCTCCGCCGCCGGCCACCGCCAAGTACGTGACCGGCACCGTCACGCGAGGCGACGTTGCTGAAACTCTGGAAACGACCGGCACCTTGGAGCCGCTGGTGCAGGTGCAGGTTGGCGCACAGGTCAGCGGGCGGGTTTCCCAGGTTCACGTCGACTTCAACCAGACCGTCAAGAAGGGCGACCTCCTGGCGGAAATTGACCGCACTCCGTTTCAAGCCCAGGTGGCGCAGGCGCGGGCGGTGTTGGCGTCGGCTGAAGCGCAGCTTGTCCGCGCCCAGGTGGACATGGACACGGCGGAACGCGCCCTGGAGCGTGCGCAGGCCCTGCGCGAAAAGGCTTTCAACGCGGAAGCGGATGTCGACGTGGCCCGTGGCGCGCGTGACGCGGCGGCGGCGCAGGTGAACGTCATCAGGGCGCAGATTGAACAGGCGCGGGCAGCGCTTGATGCGGCTTTGACCAACCTCGGTTTCACGCGCATCCGCGCCCCCGTGGATGGGACAGTCATCAACCGCGCCGTGGAACCCGGCCAGACCGTCGCCGCCAGCCTCCAAACGCCCACCCTTTTTGTCATTGCGCAGGATCTGACCAGCATGCGCGTCGTTGCCTCCGTGGATGAATCCGACGTGGCCAAAGTGCGGGAAGGCGCGCCCGTGCGCATCCACGTGGACGCTTTTCCCGCGGACGAGTTTCACGGTGAGGTGAAGCAACTGCGCGTTCAGCCCACCACCACGTCGGGCGTGGTCACCTACCCCGCTGTCATCAACGTTCCGAACCCGGAACGGAAGCTGCGCCCCGGCATGACGGCGACCGTCACCCTGGTTTCCAATGAGAGCAAGGACGTCCTGCGCGTGCCCAACGCGGCGCTCCGGTTCACACCTTCCGGTGCACCCGAGCTCCCCGGCGGAAAGCGTCACCGCGTGCACGTGCTGGACGGCAACTTTCTCAAACCGGTGGAGGTGGTGGTGGGTCTCAACGACGGCGCCATGACGCAGGTCTCGTCACCCGAATTGAGCGCTGGGACCGCGGTGGTCCTGGACGAAAACACGGCAGGACCAGGCGGCCCTCCGCCAGCAGGCGCACGGCCACCCATGCGCGGCCCGCCACGGATCTTCTGACCATGGGCGAGAATGCAGCGGAGCCGGTCATTTCCGTGCGCGGGCTTGAGAAGCACTACGCGGTGGGCGAGGCCCAAGCGCGCGCGTTGCGTGGGGTGAGTCTGGACATCAACCGTGGCGAGCTTGTGGCCATCATGGGAGCTTCCGGTTCCGGCAAGAGCACGCTGCTGAACCTGTTGGGCTGTTTGGACCGGCCAACCGCAGGCAGCTACCGCCTGGCGGGCCACGACGTGGCGGACCTGGACGCGGAGGAACGGTCGCGCATTCGCAGGCAGTTCCTGGGTTTCATCTTTCAGGGATTTCACCTGCTCCCCGGCACCAGCGCCCTGGAAAGCGTGGAAATGCCCCTGGTGTACCAAGGGGTTCCCGCGGAGACGCGTCGGCGCCTGGCCCAGGAAGCGCTCATCCTCGTGGGACTGGGTGAACGCCTCCACCACACGCCAGCCCAGCTCTCCGGTGGCCAGCAACAACGCGTGGCCATTGCCCGCGCCCTGGTGACCAGCCCTCAAGTCCTGTTGGCCGACGAGCCCACGGGAAACCTGGATTCGCAGACCACCGAGGAGATTCTGGGCATCCTGCAGCGGCTCCACCAGGACCACGGCCTGACCATCATTCTCGTCACGCATGACCCGGAGGTGGCCCGCACCGCCACGCGGGTCATCACCGTGAAGGACGGACTGATTGCGCAGGAAACCCGCGTGGAGAACCGGCGGCACATCGCCACGGAAAACGGCGTAGTCGGCGCGGAAAAGTTGGCCACCAGGTTCCGGACCTTGGGTGTGGTCGGCCAGGTCATGATGGGCTTGCGCCTCGCGGTCCGCGCGTTGCGCGGCAGCAAGCTGCGCACCGGTCTGACCACGTTGGGCATCCTCATTGGCATTGCGGCGGTGGTCACCACCACGGCGCTGGGCGCTGGCGCGCGGGAACGGATGGAGCGGGAGATGCTGGCGCTGGGTGCCAACATGCTGGTGGTGACACCGGAATCCTCCAGCAATGCCGCCGTGCGGAATGCGCCGGGCATGGGCGTGGGGCTCACCGCGCGGGACGCGGAAGCCGTTGGCCGGGAGGTGCCCTCCGTGGCCGCGGCGGCCGCCACGCTCTCCTCCAGCGTGCAAGTGGTGGCGTCGGGACAGAACACTTCCACGCGCGTGACGGGCACCACGCCCAGCTACCTCACCGTGCGCAACTGGACTGTGGCCGACGGAGCCGCATTTGACGACGGAGACATGAAGCAGAGCGCCAGGGTGTGCCTGATTGGCAGCACCGTGCGCCGCAACCTTTTCCCCTCGGACGCGCCGGTGCTGGGGACGACCATCCGCGTTGGCCGGACCCCCTGTGAAGTGATTGGCGAGTTGGCATCCCGAGGACAGACCGGTTTTGGACAGGACCAGGACGACGTGGTGCTGATGCCGCTGTCCACCTACCGCGCCCACGTGGCGCGGCGCAGCGGAGATGACGTGGACAACATCCTGGTGTCCGCGCGCAGCCCGGAGCTGGTGGCGCGGGCGGAGGCGGCGGTGCGAACGCTCCTCCGGCAGCGGCACCGCATCCCCAGTGACGGCGAGGAGGACTTCAACGTCCGCAACCTTTCCGAAATGCTGAAGGCGTTGGACGCGCAACGCGCCGCCATCACGCTCTTGCTGTTGGCCATTGCGTCCATCTCCTTGCTGGTGGGCGGCATTGGCGTCATGAACATCATGCTGGTCTCCGTCACGGAACGGACGCGTGAAATCGGCATTCGCCTGGCCATTGGCGCGCGGCCGGTGGACATCCTGACCCAGTTCCTGCTGGAAGCCGTGGTGCTGGCCGCCGTTGGCGGAGTGGCGGGCCTGGCGGTGGGCGCTTCCGCCAGTGCATTGCTGGAAATTCTAACGAGTTACAGCGTCCGGGTGCAGCCCACCAGCGCCCTGCTCGCCCTGTCCATTTCCTGCGGAATTGGAATTGCTTTTGGTTTCTTTCCCGCGCGGCACGCATCGGCGTTGGACCCCATTGCCTCGCTGCGGCACGAGTGACTCAACATGGTGCCCATCCTTGTGACAGTTGCGGCGCTGACCATTCCCCTGGCGGCAAGCGACGTCCTTCCCGAACCGCTAACCTTGCAACAAGCCATTGCCTACGCGCGCGCCCACGCACCCGCGACAACTTCCGCGTCAGCGCAGGCCAACATCGCCAGGACGCGGGTGGACGCAGCGGGGGCGGCGCGGTGGCCCACATTGCAGGCCACGGTTGGGCCCACTGCGGGCGTGGATGCCACGCAGACCCTGGGTGTTGGCCCCGCGTGCGTCAGCGGCGTGGCGTGCTTGGGTTCCGGCGCGTCGGGCCGCGTGGGCGCGGATGGAACAGTCCGTTTCAACTGGACCCTGTGGGATTTTGGAAGGACCGCGTCATCCATCCGTGCCGCGGAACACAATGCCACGGCCGCGGCCAGCGACGCGGGTTCGGTGGAGCTCCAGGCTGCCTTGAATGCCGCGGCGGCATTCCTCAGCGTGTCGGCCAATGAGGAACTGATGGAGAGTTGGCGGGACATCGTCGCCCGACGAGAGCAGGGCCTGGCCGTGGCCAAGGAACGCGTGAGGGTGGGAGCGGCACCGCCGATTGAGGAAACCCGCGCGCAGGTCTCCCTGGAAACCGCGCGCCTGGATTTGACGCGCGCCGAGGCTGCGTTGGACGGCGCCATGTCTTCGCTTGCCCAGGCGCTGGGCTTGGATCCAACCCGGAAGATACGGGTTGCGCGCGGTGAGGCTCTGGACCTGGTCGCTGAGGACGTTGAGCCAGCGGCGGACCAGGCAGAAGCCAACCGCCCCGAGCTGCGCGCAGCGCGCATGCGTGTTCAAGCCAGTCGGGCGGGCGAGGACGTGGCCAATGCTGCCTGGCGGCCCATCCTGGGAGCCAACGCCAGTGCCGGCGCCGGCTTGCGCGCGGTGACCAACCCCGCCTTGGTTGGAAATGAATCTGTCGCCGCGGGATTGACCCTGACCATTCCGCTCTTTGATCAGACATTCACCACGAACCGCCGGACGGCCCACGCGCAGACGTCCGCGGCGATGGCCGCGGAGAAGGAAACCATCATGAACGTGCGCGCGGAAGCGGTGCAGGCAGCCATTTCCGTGCGCACACAGCGTCAGTCGCTCCAGCAAGCGGAGGTGCTCTTGAAGCAAGCGGAGGCCAACCTTGCGCAAGCGGAAGGCCGCTACAACGCGGGAGCGGGCGGGTTCCTGGAGCTGCTGGATGCTCAAACCCAGCACGCACAAGCCCGGTTATCGCTGGTGCAGGCCCGCTACGCCGTGGGCACGGCGCAGGTTCGACTGGCTGCATCCACCGGGTCCCTCACGTCCGCGCAGCTTAGCGAACGTTAGCAGAAGCAACTTCCCCCCTCCATGTCTCACTTCCGCCGTCGCCCGCGGATGCCTCGGACCGCCAGGTACAGGGTCAAGACCGTCAGCGGCTCGGCTGCGGCGCTGGACGCGTGTGCGCAACTCACGCCGTAAACGGGCTGGCCGTACAGGTCCAGAAAGGCATACTCCTGGCGCGGCGTGACAAACACCGTGTCATCACCCACGGGGCCAGAGTTGCCGAAGCCGTCCACCGCATACGCGCGCAGCTGGTACACGACGTTGTTGCCCAGGTTGGAAACCACCACCGGTGACCCCTGGGCGTCGGTGGCGGCCCACTCGCCACACGGGCCCGTGCTTTCCGTGTTCGCGTCGCCAGTTCCGCCATCACCAGCGTCCGCAGTCCCGGCATCTCCCGCGTCGGGGGCGTCCAGTGCCGCTTCTTCCGGCGTGCAGGGACGGTACTGCACCACGTAGGTCATCTCCCCGCGTTCCACGGAATCCGCATCCGAGGGTGCCTCCGCCTGCACCAGCGCCATCGCGTCGCCCTCCTGTGCGCTGAGCGACCGAGGTGCGCCGGGCGGCTCGGTGTCGATGTCCGGCCCATCCCCACCCCGTGCCACCGTGGTCGTCCCGGAGCCGGGCCGGATTCCCAGGCAGACGGCGCGCCGCTTCCGGATGCCCTCCTCTTCATCACACAGGTCGCTCATCAACTCTTCCAGACTCAGGTACCGCAAGCTGCTGAGCAGCAACTCCCCGCTGGTGGCGGTGAGCGTGATGTTGTCCAAGAGAATCTTGTCGTCGGCAGGTTCACTGCAGGCTACCGACGACGTGGTGGTCGTGGTTGTTCCGGTGGTGTCGGTGGTCGTCGTGGACGCCGCGGGAATGCTGACATCCTGAATGTACAAGACGGCCACCGGCGTGGTGGTGAGGGTGGTGCTTGATGAGAGGGCATAGGTGTACCGCACGTCGACCGCGCCGCTCAGGTCCTGGCAGTCCGTCCCATTAAGCTGGGGACGTGCGGCGTCGCCCCCTTCATAGAGGGCACCGACCTGCGCGGTGAGGGTCTGATTCGGGGCAAGGGCAAAACTCAAGACAAGCGTTTGCAGCAGGACCGACACGAGGACCTCCGATGGAAATCAGCGTTGCTCCGGGGAGCATGCGTGATCGGTTAGCGCGTGGCACGTCCCAGCTGCTGGCGGCGTTTCCTCTGGGCCGCATCTCGGCGTCGGTTGCGTGAACGTCCCAGGACGCTGGCGATGGTTAGAAGTCTTTCCTCGAGTT
>JBFMGU010000347.1:0-9576 GCA_040752415.1 Myxococcota bacterium | reverse complement strand
AGACCTGCAGCAGGAGCCGCGCCCACGACGCGTCGGGGCCCAGCACCAGGAGCACCGCGTGGAACGGCCGCGCGCCCAGCTCCTCCCGCGCCGCCTGCCCGGTGCCCACCGTCACCACGTCCAGCCCCAGCGCGTGCAGACCGCGCGGCACCGGTCCGTCCTCACCGACGCCGGGATCCACCACCAACACGCCCACCGTGCGCCAGGTCCGGTCCCGCCGGTCCTCCTGCGCGGCCGCCAGCTCGTCGGCGGAGGAAAACACATCCTCGTCGGAGAACGGGTGGTCCTTGGCGCGGCCGGGGGAGGAGCTCCTTCCGCTCCGGGTCCCCTCGCGCTTCCCCCCCGAACGCGTGCGCCGGGTATGTGTCCCCTCGCTGGCGGCCATGCGGACCGGGAGCATCCTCCGCGGGCGCGGGAGCAACAAGGGCGTGCCGGCCTGCCCGGCTTCCCGGCTGACGCGCAGCGTCCGGGCGGGTTGCCACGACGACGGTGGGCGTTAGAACCGTCATGGGCCCGCACCTCGTCACGCGCAGGGCGCGCCCCTCCGGTCCTGACATCCATCAGCGCGCGCCTGACGGGTTGGCAGCCGGGCGCACCGGTGTTCCCTCGCGCCGCACGGGATGACCGCAGATGCGTCCGCTGGCCTATGCGCTCATCCTCGCGGCAACGCAGCTGGTGGCCGGCGTGGCCTACCTGGTGCTGTGCGTGCACCTGGGCTCGGGCGCGCAGTCCGTCGAGGAGCTGCTCTGGGCGGAGAAGCTGCGCTGGACCGCGTACGTCTGGGTCAGCGCATTGGCCGTGCTGGGCTTCTCCTTCTACCTGCTGCAACGCGCGGAACGGGAGACGCTGCAGTGTGAGCGTGGGCGTGAGGCGCTGCTCAAGGGTGAGCGTCGCGCGCTGCCGGGGCTTCTGGCCGCGTCCATCACCCAGGACGGCAACACCATGCTCACCAGCGTCCTGGGCGACCTCTACGACCTCGTCGGTCCCGCCGGTCCGCGCGGAGAGCTGCAGCGCGCCTCGCTGGCGCGGTTGGAGCGCACGTTGGAGGCGTTGATGGCCTTCAATGAGCGCATGGCGGAGGCGGGTCGTCACAACGCGGCGGGTGAGGAGCGTGAGGTCGACGTGGTGGCGCTGACGCGCGAGTGCCTGGAGCAGGTCCAGCACCACCACCAGCTGCAGAGCTGCGTGCTGCGCTGGTGCGCGCAGGGTCCGCTGGTGATGCGGGGCTACCCGCGCCTGTTGCAGCAGATGGTGGTGGACCTGGTGCTCAACGCCGCCGACGCCACCGCGGGCCGCGGGATGGTGGAGGTGCGCGTGGGTGGCGACCAGGACGGCGTGATCCTGGAGGTGCATGACAACGGCACCGGCGTCCCGCTGGACAAACGTGAGGCCATCTTCCAGCCCTTCTACACCACCAAGGCCGACGCCTCCGGCCTGGGCCTCCTTACCGTGAAGGCGTGCGCGGAGAGCCACGGCGGGCGGGTGGAGGTGCTGGACAGCGCGTCGCTGGGTGGTGCCTGTCTCCGCGTGCTGTTGCCCCGCGCGCCCAAGCCGCCCTTCACGCTGCGCGGCGGCAACGTCCTGCCCGCCGACGTGGCCTGACTCCCCGTCGTCACTGCAACCGCTCTTCCAGCCACGGCAGCAGCACGCGCGCGGCCAGGGCGTGGCCCTCGTCGTTGGGATGGCCCTCGTCGCGCGGCGCGTACAGCTCACGCTCACGTTGGGCTCGCGTGAACACCTCCGTCAGGTCCAACCGCGGCACGTGCAGCTCGTCGAGGATGAACCCCAGCCGGTCCTGGGCGCGCTGCTCACCGGTCAACAGCTGGAAGCGGTACGGGAAGACCAGCACCACCAGCTGCCCACCCGCGCTGCGCACGTCGTTGTGGAGACGTGCCAGGTCCGCGCGCAGCTGGGAGAGCAGCCTCTCGTCGGTCCACCATCTCTCGAGGTAGCGACGGTAGGCGGTCTGGTGATCATCCAGCCAGTCACGCTCGAGCACGCCGGCGTCGCGCAAGAGGTTGCCCACCCGTCGCTGCATCAACGTGGCCAGCATCCACTCATTCGCGCGCAGCCGCCGCGCCGCGCCGCCCAGCACGTTGCGCACCTGCTGCACGCCCCCCTGACCTCGCTGCTCGATGTTGTCGTGGAGCTCGCGGGCGGGGGCGCCGTGGTTGAGGTCATTGAGACAGAATCCCAGCACCACGAGCTGCGGGCGGTACTCCGGGGTCACGCGCCGGTAGGCCTCCAGGTAGCGGTCCAGGCCCCATCCCGGCGCGGCCACGGCCTGGATGTCGACGTCCCGCCCTTGCTCCCGCAGCTCCTTCTCGACGAGGTCGTGATAGCGCGCACCCTCCCGCGTGGTGCCCACGCCCCAGGTGATCGAGTCGCCCACGACGAGGATCCGCGTTGCCGCCGACGGGCGCGGCTCGGTGTCGGGGTAGCCCCACGCGTTGCGCGTCTTTGCCACGGGTGGCCGGCTCTGCTCGGTGAGCTCCACCGGCGGAGCCAGCCGCAGCACGACGTCAATCGCAAGGAGCACCAGCGTCGTCGATCCGAGCAGGAGGAACGCTCCGTCGGCACGCGGACTGCGACATCCCCACCGCAGGACCGCGCAGAACGCCGCGCAGATCACCGAGATCAGCCAGAACCCCGACGTGGGCTGGGGCTGCGTGCGCAAGATCAGTCCCACTGCGTGCAGGAACACCGGATTGCTCCCCACCGCCAACGCACCGACAACGAGGGTCGTCGCGGTGAGGGCCCGGGGATGGCGTTGCCACAGTCGCGGCAGGAGCGGCATGCCCCTCACGCTGGCCGTCCCTGTGCCGCGCTGCAAGGGCGCGTCGCTTGACCTCGGGCGTGGTCCGACGGAGCTTGGCGGTGACGTCGGGGTGACCCGTTGGAGCTTGAACCGTTCCGACCGCTGGAGGGTTGGCTGCTGCCCCCGCCGTTGCCGGCGCTGGTGGCGCTGCTCGTCGTCAACGGCCTGCGACGCGGTGGTGAGCGGCTGGCGCGTACCCTGCTCGGCCCCGCGAGTGAGCCCGTGGATCGCGCCTCGTGTGTCGTCGTGCTCCTGGCGATGATCTGCGCGTTGTTGCACGCGGTGGCGTGGTGGGGCGTGGGCCTCTTGCCGTTCACGCGCGTGGTGGGGACCACGCTGCTCGTCCTGGGCCTTCCGGGATGGCCCCGCGTCCCCGCGCTTCCTCCCGCGGAATCCCGACGAGAACGCTGGTTCTCCGCGCTCGCCATCTTCACCGCGCTCATGCTCACCATCGCCGCGCTGGGGCCCGCCACCGACGCGGACTCTCGCGACTACCATCTCGGCGTTCCCCTGGACTGGCTGAACCACGGGGGCATCCACCCTCGGGCGGACTGGCCCATGTCGCGCGTCACCGGTCTCGGTGAGCTCGTGGTGCTGCTGGGTCTGGCCATGGGCACCGACTGCCTCTCCGCGCTCGTGCAGGCCGGTGCGGTGGCACTGCTCATGACGACGCTGGTCGCGGAGGCACCGGACCGCACCGCACGCACGCTGGGCCTGCTCTACGCCGCCACCACGCCGGTGTTGTTGTCGCTGGTGACGAGTCAGAAACCCCAGGTCCTGCCCGCGGTGGCGCTGGCGCTTGCCTTCATCACCCTGACCCGTGCCGCGCCCCCGTCGTCGCGACAACTCGCGCTCGCCGTGCTGTGCGCGCTGTTCGCGGCGTCATGCAAGTACTCCATGATTCCGCCGGCGGCGTTGCTGGTGGGTTACGCGTTGGTGCGGACGAGGGCGTTTCCCGTCGTGGGAGCGGCGGCGGCGACGGGATTCCTGCTGTTCCTCCTGCCCCTTCAGCTCCGTTCGTACCTGGCGTGGGGTGATCCCCTCTCGCCGCTGCTGGAGCGCTTTCGCGAGAATCCCGATCCCGGCGTGGTGGCGTTTGCCGAGCACCTGAGGAACCACGGAGGCCCGCGCAGCGTCGAGCGGTTGGTGCGACTGGCGGCCGAGCTGGTGGTGCCGTTGTCGTCGGATGCGCACACGCTGGGAGTTGGCGTGCTGGGAGTGATGCTCGTGGGGCGAGAGCGAATGTTGCTGCTGTTGCCTGCAACGGCGGCGCTGATCACCCTGGTGGCCGGCCAGCTCAACGTGCGCTTCTTCCTCGAGCCGTTCTGGTGGGTCGCGGTGCTGGTGGTCCGCCACGCGCACGGTCGACCGCGCAACGCGCTGCTCATGGCCATGGGCACGCAGGCACTCGTGGTGACGACGGTGGCATTGCTGGGCGCGGTGATCCTGGGACGCGGCATGCTCTCCCCCTCCGCCCGTGACGACGTCATGCTGCGTCACGCGGAAGGGTACGCGCAGGGACGGTACGTGGATGAGCACGTGGAGCCGGATGCGGTGTTGTTCGTGGGGCATCGACTCTGGGCCACCATGCCACGTCGGGCGTACGCAGTGGGCGTGTTGAGCCGGGCGCACCATGATTCCCCCGGTCCTGCGTTGCGCGCGGTGGAGGACGGAAGAGGGCCGGTCTACGTCGTCCGCGAGGTCAGCGGACCCACGCACTGGCTGGAGCCCTGCCTGGGCAACCGCGTGGGCGAGCCGAGCGAGATTCCCCAGGCGCTGCGCAACCCCTTCCGTGAGTCTCGTCGGACCACGTGGGAGATCCGTCCCCTGCGCCTGCACGAGCCCGTGTGTCGCAGCCTGCTGCGCCTCCCTTGAGTGCACAATCCGCGCGGCGCGTCGTAACGTTGCTGCATGCGCACCTCGTGGCGGTGGAACCTGGTCCTGGTGGCGGTGACGTGGGCAACGGGCTGCAGCTCCGGCTCCGAGACCCCCGACAACGGTGAAACGTCCTCCAGCACGTCTTCCTCGTCCTCGTCGGGTGCGACGAGCAGCGGCGGCTCCGGCAGCTCCTCCACTTCGAGCTCCCCGTCGAGCACCAGCTCCTCGTCGTCGTCGACGGCGCAATCGTCCTCCAGCGGCGGGAACAACGTCTGTGTCAGCTGGACGTTCTCGCCGGGGAGCGTGGGGGGTTGGTCGCTGGACAACGCGCTGGCCCTGGACGCCACCCAGCCCGGCAGCGGCGTGGGTCTTCTCGCCACCGGCGGCGACCCGTTCATGAGCGTGCAGACCACCGCGGACCTCTCGACGTGTCGCGTGGTGGAGGTGTCCATGGCACTGAGCCCGTCGGGGTTCATCACCCAGGCCCAGCTCTTCTTCGCCCGCACCACCGACATCTGGTTCGCCGAGGACCGCTCCCGCTGGTTCGCCGTGAACACCGACGGGCAGCTGCGCACGTACACCGTCGACCTCAGCGACCACCCGCAGTGGAACGGCACGCTCTCCGCGCTCCGCCTGGATCCCTTCGACGCGCAGGGCAGCCTGGTGCTCGCGGAAGTTCGCCTGCTGCGCGCGGCGGGCGGCAGCTCCAGCTCGTCGTCGTCAGCGGTGTCTTCTTCGTCCTCGTCGGCGTCGAGCAGCAGTGGCGCGGTGTCCTCGTCATCCAGCGGCGGGACGGTGGTGCCGGGGGAGTGGCCCACCCTCTCGGTGACCGAGGCGTGCAACCGCTTCCGCGCCGGTCGTGTGGTGCAGGATCCCAACGCATTCACCGAGGGACCCGGCGGCCAGTGCGACCCCGGCACGCTGAGCAGCATGGCCATCGAGGATGGACTGCGGCGCATCAACCTGTACCGCGACATGGCCGGCCTGGGCCCGGTCACCGACGACGAGACCAGCAACACCAACGACCAGGCCTGCGCGCTCATCAGCGCCTGGAACCCCGCGGGCGTCGGCGCGCACTCACCGTCACCGCAGGCCACCTGCTACTCGCCGGAGGGCGCGGCGGGCGCGGGCAGCAGCAACATTGCGTGGGGTTGTGCGCATCCCGCCGACGGCGTGGACCAGTTCATGATCGACTGGGGCAACGAGAGCCACTACGGCCACCGACGGTGGATCGTGTACCCGCCGCTGGACCCGGTGGGCATCGGGTTCTACCGCGGCGGCAACAACTACGGCTCCGCCATGTGCCTGGGCGTGTTCAACTGGAGCAACAACGGGCCGCGTCCGCGCTGGTACGCGTTCCCGCCACCGGGCGTGGTTCCGCGCGAGGTGGCGGAATGGGAATGGACCTTCCACACCAGCGCCATCAACTACAGCGGCGCCACCGTCGAGGTGGTGCGCGTCTCCGACAACACCGCGCTCCCTACCGAGGCGGTGATCCTGCAAGGCTCGTACGGCGACGGTGCGCTGGCGGTGCGTCGCAGCGGGTGGACGCCACAGGTGGGCCAGACCTACCGCGTCACGTTCACGTTCCTCGACGAGACCATCACCTACGAGCACCAGGTGGTGGAGTGCCCGCCCTGAAATCCCGTCGTCACTGCGGGGTGACCACGTCCATCTCGAACTTGTTGCTGGTCTTGGGAATGCCCAGGTACTGGTAGAGCCACGCGGCCACCAGCGTCGAGGCAATCGACGTACCGGCGAGGCCCAGCGTCCAGATCACGAAGCCGAACACGCGACCGCCCCAGCCCAGCGGGTGCTTCTCGTACCAGAAGTACCAGGGGTCCCAGGCCCATCCGTACCAGAACAGTCCGAAGAAGAAGAACGGCGCCATCACCAGCGCGGTGATCACCGCCGTGGCCGCCACGCCCGCCGCGCCCACGCCCGCCGCCGCCAGGGTGGGCCAGAGGAAGCCGCTGCGCGTGTCGGTGAGCAGGGTGCACAGCAGCCAGGTGAGCAACCCGCCCAGGCCGCACGCCACCGCGCCCCAGATCACCGCCACGACGAGAAAGGGCATGGCCCAGAACCCGAAGCCCGGCGTCCACATGAAGGGCAACAGGAGGAGCACCAACGGCACCAGGGAGCCGATGAGCCCGGGCACGACCCACGCGGTGTCGCCCTTGAGGGGAGCGTCGACGCCACCACCGCCACCGGACTTGCGCTTCTTGGCCCCGCCCGTCTTGGCCAGGATGGTCACCGCGGTTTCGGCGGGCGTGGGCGCCGCCACCTCCACCGGTGCTGCGTAGAGGGTCACGGTCATCATCAGCGGCAGCAGAAGCATGTCCAACCTCCGTTTCCTCGTCGGGAAGGGCGGGAGGTTGCAGCACAACACCGACGGAATTCAAGAACCTCGTGCCTCCTCCATGACGAGGATGCGCTCAAGTGCGACCAACCCGTCGGTCAGCGCCGCGGGTCCGGGCTGCAGGATGATGGTGCTCTTGACCTCGTGGAGGGCGCCGCGCTGCACCGCGGTGACGACGTCAAAACCCGGTCGGTTGCGGACGCGCTCGGGCCGGAACTTCTTTCCGCACCAGCTGCCGATGATGACCTCCGGGTTGCGTCGCACCACCTCGGCGGGTTGCACCACGCGTTCGCTGGCCGCCTGGGTTCCGCGCGTCTCGGCGAAGATGTCCACGCCGCCGGCGGCCTCCACCAGCTCACTGACCCAGCCAATGGCGCTGATGAGCGGGTCGTCCCACTCCTCGAAGAACACCCTCAGTTTCCGACGGGAACGCGCCCGCTCCCGCGTCCTCTCCACGCCCTCCTCCAGTTGCGCGGCCAGGGCCTCCGCCTCCGCCGCCTTGCCCACCAGGGCGCCGCACATGCGGATGGCGCGGTACACCTCGACGAGCGAGCGCTGGTTGAACGCCATCACCTCCACGCCCGCCTTCACCAGCCCCGCCACGATCTCGGCCTGCAGGTCGGAGAAGGTCATGACGAGGTCGGGCTTGAGCGCGAGGATCTTGGGGATGTCGGCGCTGATGAACGCGCTGACGCGTGGTTTCCGACGGACCTCCTTGGGGCGCACCGCGAACCCGGACACACCCACCACGAGGTCCAGGCAGCCCAGCAGGTGCAGGGTCTCCACCGTCTCCTCGGTGAGACACACGATGCGCTGGGGATAGCGGGACATGGTTCAGTAACCCTCACGGTGCTTGGCCACGTAGGCGTCGGAATATGCGTCGGAGATGGCGCGCGGCACCAGGTACCAGTTGACCGCAAGCTCGACGGAAGCGGCCACCGGGAACACCACGTAGACCACCTGCACGGCAAAGGAGAGCAGCGCCGCGGTGAGCGGGGGCAACAGCGCGGACTGCAGCGCGGCGGGCTTGCCCAACTGCCGCAGCCACGACGAGGAGAGCACGTGGGGATTGGTGTACGCGGCAAAGAGCGCGCTCATCACCAGCGCGGCGCCGGTCATCACGCCGGTGACCACCCACGGTGAGGCGGTGCCCAGCGCGCCCAACATGATGGCCGCCCGACGAGGCGCGTTGGCGGGAACATGCCGGTAGGCCAGCAGCGGCGCCCAGATGTGACCGCCCACGGCGCTGTGCACCGCACCCAGCAGCCACGCTCCCGCCACCACCTCGCGCACCTCGAGCTGCCAGCGGGGTGGGCTGAGTCGGAAGGCGCCCAGCAGGTAGTCGGGGGCTGTCTTTCCGGGCAGGTCCTCACGCGAGGCCGCGGGGGCATCCTCCGGGACGGACTGGGCGCGCACACCGGGAGCCACGAGCACCAGGATGCAGAAGAAGATGAGCCGCGCGCGCCACACCACGGTATTGTACCTCTCCGCCGTGCGGGTGTCCGTGAACGTGACGCGCTTCGGGAGGAACTGCAGGTTGTTGTCCGTCACCCTTCTCCGCGTCGTCCCTCGGCTCGCGCTGCTTGCGCTGGTGACGGTGGTGCCTGGAGCAGCGCGCGCGGCCGCGGGGCCGGAGTGGATTGCGGGCGTGGCCATCCTGCCGGGGGCGGGGGTGCCGGCCAGCGTGATTCCCTCGCTGCGTCAGTCCGTGGTGGAGAGTGTGCGGGGCAGTGCGCGGTTCGTGCGGGTGCTGGGTGCGGATGAGCTGCAGGCCACCCTCGACGTGGACCTGGAGGCGCAGCTTGCGGCGTGTCGGGACCTGACGTGCGTGGCCAAGGCGGCGCGGGCGTTGGGGCTGGACTACCTGGTCCGTGGCGAGCTGGTGGCGCCGCCCAACGCCGTGCAGCTCACGCTCACCCTCGTGCACACCGCCAGCGCGCGGCAGGAACGTGCGGCCGTGCGACGCAGCCAGGGCGACCTCCAGGCCCTGCGCGAGGGATTGGACCTCCAGGTGCGTGAGCTGTTGGGGTTGTCGCCCGCGCCCGTCGCCACGGCCGAGCCGGCGAGTGGGTCGCCCACGGCGGCTGCGACCACGACGTCGCCACCCGCGCCAACAGCTGCGCCGCGACCTGAGTCGACGACGGAGACGCCTCCTGGGGCTGCGGGATCGTCGCCGTTCGGCGTGGTCATGCGCGTGATGGGTGTTGGGGTGGTGGGGCTGGGCGCGGTGTCGCTGGTGCTGACGGTGGCGGGGGCGCTGGTGGCGACGGGAACCTACGCGGTGTTCCACCTGGTGCCGGGATTCGACCGCTTCCGGATGCCGATGCAGGCGGTCGTGTTTGTGGGCGTGGGTGTGCTGGCGGCGGGCGTGACGTTGGCGGTGATCTCCGCGTTGCTCGGCGGAGGTGCTGCATTTGGCTCGACGCTGGTGCCGTGATGGAGGCCCGGTTTGTCGTCGGGGCCCCGCCCCATTGTCTCGCTGAAGACATGTGAGACTGATTTTATCCGGAGGGGGCTGGCT
>JBFMGU010000346.1:0-9642 GCA_040752415.1 Myxococcota bacterium | reverse complement strand
GGGCCCTCGCGCTGGGGGTCCTGCTGTGCGGCGCGTTCCTGCTTCCCGCCGTCGCGGTGGTGATGGAGTCCAAGCGCGCCGCCGTCGAGTTCTCCTCCGCGGCCAGCTCCGTGGCGGATCGCTGGCTGGAGCTGCTGGTGCCGTGGGCATTTGGCGTGGCGGGCGCGTCGGGGTCGCGCGGCGGGCTGTTGGCGTCGTGGGCGCCGCAGGGCTTCCACGTGGGTTGCCTGTACCTGGGTGGCAGCCTCGTCGTGGGGGCGACGCTGGGGATCGCTCGCAATGTCAGGTCCCTCACGCTGGCGGCAGCCGCGGCGGTGTTGTGGATGCTGTCGCTGGGGGACCGCCTGCCGGGGCTGGGCGTGCTCTGGACCGCCACCGGCGCCCGTTTCCCGGAGAAGCTGACTCTCCCGGCCACCTTGGCGCTGGTGCTGCTGGCGGCGGTGGGGTGGCAACGTGCCGCTCGTCGCCTGGTCCCCGCGCAACGCCTCGTCGTGACGGTGGTGGGCGCGGTGGCGGCGCTGGGCGCGCTGGGCGCCGGGAGCGTGGCGCAGGCCGTGGTCATGGGGCTGGGCGCGCAAGCCTCCGAGGAGGCGCGTGAGCTCATGGCCCAGCAGGTGGCCACCGGCTTGTTTCTGCTCGTGTCGTCGGCGGTGCTGGCAGGGGTGGTGGCGCACGCGCCGGCCGTGCGCGTGGTCCTGCTGCTGCTGGTGGCGACCGAGGGGACCATCTGCGCGCGGGGGACCCTGCTCACCATGCCACGCTCCGTGCTGCCCGCGGCCGTGGACAACGGCGACGTGGCGCTGCCATCCGGGACGCGCGTCCACGTTGGCGCGCCGCAGGCCGGGGTGACGGCGCCGCCCGTGAAGGACAGGCGGGCCGCCCCGTGGACCGCAGCGCTGGCGCGGCTCCAGCGCGCGCAGCCCTTCTCCGGCGTGATGTTCAGACTGCACCACGTGGCGCTGCCCGACTTCGCCGGATTGGAGCCGCTGCCCGTGGCTCGCGTGCTGACAAGCCAGCTGCCCGCCCTGGCGCGCGCTTCCCCCGACGCCGTCCCCCACGTGCTGGAGGCCTGGGGCGTGGAGTGGTGGGTCACGCGCGGGCCCTACACCTCACCAGCCATCCTGGACTCCCACGTGCGAAGCCTGGTGGATGGCTCCGAGGTCTGGTGGCACCGCCTTCGCCAGCCGGCGCCGCGGGTGCAGGCGTGGCGGCGTTGGCTGGTCAGCGGGAGCGCGGACGAGGTGCTCCATGACATGGCCCGCGGTGTCCCGGTGGTGGAGTCCGACGCCGCACGGCCGGGGTGGGACGTGGAGATGGAGGTGGAGACGCACGCGCGGGTCGAGGATGTGGAGGTGTTGGACGGGAAGGTGCGCGCCAGGGTGTCCGCGCCGCAGGGTGGCTTGCTGACCTACGCGGCCACCCTGCTGCCCGGCTGGTACGCGCACGTCGACGGAGCGCCGGCGCCCGTCCTCCGCGTGAACGGAATCCACATGGGCGTCCAGCTCCCCGCCGGCGCCCGGGAGGTCCATCTGCGCTACCGACCCCGCTGGGGATGGTCGGGCCTGGCGGCGACGACGGGAGCCTGGGTGCTGGTGGTCCTGTTGTGCGTGCGCCGGCGTGAACGCGTGGCCTGACCCGTTCCGCGGGCACCGCCCCTGCGCGCACGGGGGAACCTGACCCGGGCGGCCATGCCCGCTGACGGGGGGTGATCCAGCGCGCCTGTCCTTTTGGACGGGCGGGCCAAAGAAAGTTTGTCCCGCGCGCGCCCCGGCTGCGTTTGCCTCTGAATATGAAGAGATCGAAGGGCCGCGGCTTCACGCTGGTGGAGCTGATGGTGGTGCTGGGGCTGGTTTCCGTCATGGTGGCGATGGTGGCCCCGGCACTCAACGGCATGGGCGCGCAGTCCAAGCTCCGCACCGCCGCGCACACCGTGGCCGCCCGCCTGGCCGCCGCCCGGTTCGAGGCGATTGCCAGCGGACGCACCGTCCTGGTCAGCCGGGCCACGGACGGGCTGGGCCTGCAGGTTGCCGCGGTGCCGGACCTTTCCGGGGACAGCTGGGGGCCCTCCGACACCAGCGCCACCGCTTCGGGACCGGACGTCAGCGGCGTCACCGAGATCCAGCTCGACGGCATGGACCTGCGCATTCCGAGCGCGGACAACGTGCAGCTGCAGACGCCCACCGGCTCGGATGAGGTGCTGGCGTTCCGACCCACCGGCTACGTGCGCGGAGACAACTACGCCAGCAACGCCTCCACCACGGAGGTGAACCTCTCGGATGACAACTGGGAGCTGCCCCTCCGCTCCACCCATCCCAGCGCCAAGAACATCCAGGTGACCGTGGTGGTGACTCCGCTCGGGCTCATCTGCGTGCAGGAGGCGGGTCAGACATGTCCGTGAATCGTCGACGCCGCGCTCGCGGTTTCCTTCTCATCGAGGCCATGGTTGGCAGCGCGCTCCTGACCGTGGCGCTGATGGCCATCTTCCAGCACCTGGCGTTCATGGAGCGCCAGGTCAGTGAGTCCTCCAAGCGCACCCAGGCGCAGATGGCCTTGTGGGACGGCATCAACCGCTTCCGGGGCCGGGACTACGGCAGCATCTCCACCGGCGGTCCCACCACGGACAACCCGCCCAACGTGGCGGCGCGGCGGACCACCATCACCAACGTCACCACCACGGACTGCCACGTGTGCCGCCGCATCTACGTGGAGGTGGACTACAAGACCGCGCTGGGCGTGACGCGCACCATCACCGCAACCACCTACGTTCCGTCGGGGTTCTGAGCGCCATGTCCAGGAACGCAGGAACCCCGCGCGGGTTCACGCTGATTGAGATGGTGGTGGGCCTGACGGTCAGCCTGCTGGTGTTCACCGCCGCGTCCGAGGCCATGTACCGCATTGACGTCTACCGTCGGCGCGCAGCCATCCGGGCCGAGCTTATCCGTGACGGGCAGACCGCCATGGACTGGCTCCGAAGGGACCTCGCCGCCGCCGGGGTGGGCGCGGAGAGCGGTGGCCTCCGTGCTTCCGTCGCCAACACCTACCTCGTCCCGTCGTTGATGCCGCTGGACAACGCCGCGCGCGGCACCCTGGGGTCGGTCACCGGCACCTTCAGCGTCGGAGGCACCGGCCTGGTGATCCTGGCGGACGTGGCGCGCCCGGACACCAACTTTGACGGCGTCTCCACGGTCAATGAGGCCTCGCCCGCGGTTCCCGCCAACACGGACATTGCGCCTCTCAACGAGATTTCCGGCCGCTGCCACTCCGACAACACCACCTGCGGCGGCACCCCGCGCCTGGGCGCGCGCAATCCGTCGGCGGACTGCACCGCTGGCACGTCGCTGGCTTGCCCGTGGGGCCTGGGGAAGTACGTTCAGGGTCAACCACTGCAGATCCTGGATGGCGACGGAAACTGGACCGGCGTCACCATCTCCGCGCTGACGCCGGGCACGCCCAACTACATCCGCACCGGCACCAACATCTCCGGCATCACCGTCACGGACCCGCGGCCCGTGGGTCGGGTCGTCCAGTACGACACGATTGGCTACCGGGTGGTGACCATCAACACCGTCAACGTGCTGCAGCGTCGTCAGTGCTGGAAGAATCCCACGCCGGAAGCCAACGGCACCACCTTCAGCGGCTGCACCACCGGCACCAATGACACGGGTTGGTTGCCCGTGGCGCGCAACGTGGACGCCGCTGCCACCACCGTGACCTTCTTCCAGACCAACGGAACCTCCACGACGACCACCGACACCGCGGTGGGCAGCGTCCAGATCAACCTGCAGTTGGCCAAGAAGCTCCGGGTGGGGAGCCAGACGCAGTCCCAGACCATCACGGAGCGCTTCCAGGAACGGATGATCCTGCGTTCCTTGTAGCCATCACCACGAGAGCACGGAGCTGAGCCATGTCCCTTTCCAAACTGCCCCGGCCCTCCCGGCGACAGCCACGCGGAATGACACTGGTTGTGGCCACCATCTTCGTCGCGGCGCTGACTGGAATCGTGCTCAGCATGGGGGACATGGCGCTGGGCCAACGCGGGTTGGATGCCAACGCCAATCACATCTTCATCGCCGAGCAGATGGCTGAGACCGGAATGGCCCGGGCGCTGGCGGAGGCCCGCTACGTGGTCTCCAGCGGCGAGCCCGACCTGGACGCCCTGCTGGACCCGGACCTGGACAACTCCGACGGCTCTGGCGAGAAGCTGTACCTGCCCGCCGCCAGCACCGTCTCGTCGTTCCGCACCACCACGCTGTCCCCGGCCATTGGCGGCTGGGGCTCCAGCACCGAAGAGATTCCGTCGGGCAGCGGTGTCCATTACCGGAAGGTCGTGAGCGGGTCGGACCGCGCCTACCTGGTCCGCTTTGACGACAACCGCGACGACCTCATTGCCAGCGGCTCGCTTCCCCGCGCCACGCAGGACGGGACGGAAGGCAGCGGCACGGACAACCCCAAGCGCGACCGCGACATGGGTGTCTATGTCACCGCCATCGGGCTCAGCGGCGGGACGACCTACACCACGGCGCAGGGACGCGTGGCGCTGCGCGCGCTCATCCGGAGCAGCTCCGGCGTGGGCATCCTCGCGGGCGGCCAGGTCCAGATCACTGGCGGCGGCAACACCGAGATCTGTGGCACAGGTATCTACAGCTGCCAGGCCATCCAGGACCCCAACTGTCGCTGCGGAGTGACCATCTATGACCCCGGAACGTGGACGCCGCCCGGGAGCTACACCTCCGTGGGCCAGTGCAGCACTCCCAGCCCGTGCGGCATCTGCGAACCCATCCAGACGCCGTCGCCAACAGCCACCTGCCCGCCACCCCTCCCCTCGTCTCCGCCGCCGGTCAACACCACCGGCGCCACCAACAGCGTCAACGACGCCAGGTGGATGAACAACCTGACGCCCGGCATGTGCTACTTCTACATGTCCGACGACAGCCACTTCAGCGGTTCGGCATCAGACTGGACGCTGTACATGTGGGACTTCAACGCGGACCCCTCGTGCGACGACACCATTCCCAACGGCACCATGGTCCCGGCGCCAGACCCCGACTACAACAGCACCACCGTGACCACGTTTCCGAACGACTGCTGGGTCCCGGTGGCAGACAGCAGCGACGCGGCGAACACGGACCTCGACGCGTCAAACAGGTGGCAGCCCGGCACGACCACCGGCGTCACCGGCCCTTGGTCGCTGGATTCGCGCGGCGTTGCCCACCTGGTCAACGGCGGCGGAGGCTATGTGTCGCTCTGCGGCCTGGGCGCACTGCCCGGCACGTGGATCCTCACCGAGGATGCCATCCGCGTGTACCCGACCACGCCGCCGGGCATCTACTTCTGGGACAGCTTCGGCAGCCAGGACGTCGTGGTCACCAGCGACGGCGCCACCACGGTCAAGAACGTTGCCATCGTTCACCAGGGCGGCGGAGACGCCGACATGACGAGTGGCTGCGACGACCTGCGGATGAACCACCCCGCCACTGGCGCGAACTACCCGGTCATCAGCCAGGGTGACGTGCGGATCGACAACGTGGACTTCATTGGCTTCGGCCACAGCGGGGTCCTGGCTGGTGGCGACATCATCCTCGACGGAAACAACGACACCGACTTCTTTGGAAGCATGACCGCAGTGGACGACATCGACCTGCAGGCGGGGAACAACGTCACGGTTTGCGGCGCCGCGGCGTTGACGGCCGCCAGCACCTGTCCCGACGCCAACCCGCAATGCAGCGTGGCCGACTGCACGAGCAAGACGGTTACCTACAAGGTGGGGGACGACATCCAGTTCTCCAACAACAATCAGTGCCTGTGCCTCAGCATCGAGGCGGGAGACCAGGTGCAAGTCAACAGCAACTCCAACAACACCACGCTGCAGGGGACCATCTGGGCAGGTGGTCAGGTGCAGTCCGGCAACAACCTGAACATCAGCCCGTTCCAGGGCAGCGACCTGGGCGCCACACCGCAGCTCATCGGCGTGCACCAGGTGCGGATCTTCTGAGCTCAGTTGGAGCGTCCTTCGTCTCCTTCAACCGCTGACAAGTTCCGCAACACCGCGGGCGGAGCGTGGTGCCACGCATGGAATCTCCTCAGAACAGGAGGTCCACCGTGTCGCCACCGCCGGGCGTGTCGCCTGTTCCCAGCGTGACGTGCTGGGCGGTGGGCTCGGCCGCGGAGCACCCGTCGGGCACGCGGGTCTCCACGACCCAGTACTCCGCGAGCCGCACGCCCAGGAACGAGCACTGGCCCAGCTTGTCCGTGGCGCAGGTGTACAGGCCCGTGCCCACGGTATCCGCGTCGGGAGCGCCGCCGGTGGGCGGGCTGTCCACGTAGAGCGTGTACTCCGCGCCGCCACACAGCCGCCCGGAGCGGTCGCGCTTGACGATGTAGATGCCCCCCACCGCGTAGCGATTGATGAAGCTCAGCTCCACCACGAGCCCCGTCGGCGTGAGACTCACGTGCTGGTAGGGCGTCTCTCCCGTGAAGTACCCCTGCGGCGCCTCCGTCTCCACCACCCAGTACTCGCCCAGCGGCACGTCCGGGAACGTGCACTGGCCCAGCTTGTCCGTGGTGCACGTGGGGTGCCCCGTGCCCGCGGTGTCACCCGCGTCGGGAGCGCCGCCGGTCTGCGGGTTGTCGGGGTAGAGCGTGAACACCGCGCCGCCCAGCGTGGCGCCGTCGGTGTCGTACTTCTGGATCTGGATCACGCCGGCCATGAGCTCATTCACGAAGCCCAGCGTCGACCCCGCACCGTCGGAGGAGACGGTGACGTGTTGATACGGCACAGCCGCGAGCAGGTATCCCGGCGGCGCCTCCGTCTCCACCACCCAGTACTCGCCCACGGGCACACCCGGGAACATGCACTGACCCAGCTTGTCCGTGGTGCACGTGGGTTGTCCCGTGCCCGCGGTGTCCGCAGCGTCGGGAGCGCCGCCGGTGGTCGGGTTGTCCGGGTAGAGCGTGAACACCGCGCCGGCCAGGGCATTGCCCTGCGTGTCGCGCTTCTGCACGTGGATGGAACCGGTCACCGGAGCGTTGACGAAGACGAGCTCCACCGCGCCCCCTCCTTCCACCACGCCCATGCCGATGGTGACGTGTTGGTAGGGCACCTCACCGAGGAGGTATCCCTGCGGCGGAACGGTCTCGACCACCCAGTACTCGCCCGCCGGCACGTCCAGGAACATGCATTGGCCCAGCTTGTCCGTGGTGCACGTGGGGTGTCCCGTGCCCGCGGTGTCACCCGCGTCGGGAACGCCGCCGGTGGTGGGGTTGTCGGGGTAGAGCGTGAACACCGCGCCGGCCAACGGCATGTCCTGCATGTCGCGTTTGTTGACGAGGATGGAGCCAGACACGAACTCGTTGACGAACACCAGGTAGACCGTCTGGCCTTGACCCGGCTCCGTGCCCATTCCCATGACGACGTGCCGATAGGGTTGGCTCTCCGCGAGGTATCCCTGCGGCGCTTCCGTCTCCACCACCCAGTACTCACCCAGCGGAACGTCCAGGAAGCTGCACTGGCCCAGCTTGTCGGTGGTGCACGTGGGGTGTCCCGTGCCCGCGGTGTCACCCTCGTCGGGAGCGCCGCCATTCAACGGCTTGTCGGAGTAGAGCGTGAACACCGCGCCCGCCAGGGCGTTGCCCTGCGTGTCGCGCTTCTGGATGTGGATGGTGCCGGGCGCGGGGTAGTCCGTGATGATGACCGTGTTGGACTGGGGAGCGGTGCTGAGGGTCACATCCACCTTGGAGGGCGGAGCCACGTCGTAGCCGGCGGGCGGCACCGACTCCTGGGCGAAGTAGGTGCCGTTGGCGTCGACGGTGAACGTGCAGATGCCGTCGGCGCCGGTGGTGCAGTCGCTCCCCACCAGCACGTCGGCCTTGTCATGCGTCCCGTTGCCGTCATCCAGGTAGAGCTGCAGCACGGCACCCGGGAGCGGATTGCCCTCGGCGTCCTGCTTGATAACCGTGACGGTGGCGGGTGCGCAGTTGCTGATGTCCGTGTCAACCGGCGCAATGTAGTCCTTCACTTCCGCCGTGAACGACGCCGACGAGCGAGAGGTGACGCGCGCCTTGCCGAAACGGATGCACTGGCCTCCGGTGAACACCCCGGCGCCCGTGAGGTTGATGGCCGCCTCGCCAAAGCGTGGTCCCTTGGAGATGTCGCCCTCGAGCGTGACGTCGGGATCGGGAATGGGATCCACCACGGTGGTGGTGTTGACCGAACCGTCCGCATATCCCTGGTCCGTCAGGCTCCGACGGTAGCCCCAGCACGGCAGCGAGTTCTTGGCGAAGCAGTTGGCCGGGGTGCCGTTGGCGGTGGTCACCCACCACAGGATGCCCAGCACCGGCGTGCTGCCACCGTTGGTGAGATCATAGGTGATGAGGATGTCTCCCGGTGCCCGGGCCGCCGTGACGCCGTTGCTCTGGGTGGCGGAGGACTGGTTCAGCTCAAAGTCCATGTTGGCCGAGCCGAGCACGTTGTCGCGTTCCCAGGCCAGGTAGAGGAACTCGTTTCCGTTGACCGTCTCATTGGCCACGTAGAAGCGGGTCAGGTCGCTCTTGTTGGGCGGGATGCTCCCGAGGACGGGCGTGGGAGTGGTGTCATCTTCCTTGGTGCCCTGTCCAAACGCGTCGTCCTCGCTGCCTTTCGGGAGGTCGATTCCGACGTGGAGGTTGGGCGCGTTGGCCCAGTCCGTCACGCCGTCGGTGACCAGGTTCCCGTCGGTGCTCTCGAAGCCGCTGCCCTGCAGCTCATTCCGCAGCTCGCCCGGCGTGAAGGTCAACACCAGGTTCGCGTCGCCACCACACGCCACCGCAAGCAGCGCAGCCGTTCCCGTGAACCAGGAGCCGTGCAGAGTTCGTGTCGTCGTCATCCCCATTCCTCCCGGACGCTTGCCGACGCACTGCCAACGGGCGTCGACGCCCGCCGCCTGGTCGAGCTGCGCTGAACGCGCCATGTTGTCCCTGGTGATGGATTGCACCCCGGAGCGATTGGCCAGCTCGGGATGAAAACTGCTTCAACCCACTCCAAGCCCACGAAGGTCAGAACCCGAACCTCGGGGCGCTGAGGTGATGTAGAGCTGGGACGCTGGGGCGGCAGCGTGATCGGATGCTTCGGCTCGACTTCACGACGTCGCTGAGTGAGCAACGGTGCGATATTTCCGACGTGAGTGTTCGTGCGAGGTGAGCCGACACCACCGTAACAAGCCGACCTCACGACGGCCTGCGCGGCGACAGGACGCACTGCGAGCGAGTCAGCCGCCGCAAGCTCCATGGCGTCCTGCTGCCGGAGCCCGCGCCGCTCTCGACCACGATGCGCCCCCATGCGCCTGGACGATGGCCTTGGCGACGGCCAGGCCCAGTCCCTTGCCCTTCGTGGAGTCGGCGGCGCCCCGCCAGACGCAACCAGGTGTGGCACGCGCAACAACGCCGGGGGAGTGAGGGCTTGCGGGTCCCGCCGAATGGCTTGTCGGACGAACCGCGCGGCTTGTCGGACGGGGAGGATGGTCAATTTCCATGTGATTCCGACAGGTTATCCACGGGAGAGGTGTCCCGGAGAAACGTGACGGGTATCAACGGCGGGCAAAACCGAAGCCTTTTCAATAACCTGCAAGCCCTGGGGCCGGTCCGACAAGCCCTCCGGGCCATCCGACA
>JBFMGU010000345.1:0-9676 GCA_040752415.1 Myxococcota bacterium | reverse complement strand
TACCGCAGTCCGAGAGTGTGCCGGCGCTCTGCCGCGGAGTCATGACCGGCACACGGTTCATTCCTCCGACGACACAACGTGCGGCCCACGAACAGCGCGCAAGCGGCGGCCGCACTCTCGGACTGCGGTATGAAGTACCGCTTTGCCTCCACTTGGGTGAGTCCGCACAGCCCGAGCCAAAGCGGTATTTCAGACCGCACTCCCAAAGGTGCGGGCCCCGGCGAGTGCGCTTTCATCAGATGGCCCGCACCGCGGCTGCTCGTCGGGAAGTTCTGCGTGCCGGCTTCTCCGCCCAATGGGATGGGCGCGGCCGGCACCTTGGGAGTGCGGTCTGAAATACCGCTTTGGGTCGAGCCGTTCGGGCTCAATGGGGAGGCTTCCCAGATGGGAAGGAACTTCTGGCCAGGTACTCAGTGATTGGTGGCCACGGAAGCGCGCCGTTTGCGACGCTCCACGAGCCAACCGAGCACGCGACTGGTGGTGCCGGGAAACAATCCGTTCACCTTGTGGAGGAGCGCGCTCTGACGGTCCACCAGCACCAGGAACGCGTCGCGGTCCTCCACCGCCTCCAGGATGCGCGTCACCACGACGTCCTTGGGCGCGAACGGGAAGATGTCATAGAGCGCGGGACGCTGGGTCAGGTTGCGCACCATGGGCGTGTCAATGGCGGGGGGGCACACCACGGAGAGCGAAATGCCCCGCGACGCCAGCTCGCCATGCACCGCCTCACAGAAGCCCACCACGGCGAACTTGCTGGCGCAGTACGAGGCGAACTCCGGCAGTCCCTTGATGCCCGCCACGCTGCCCATGCAGATGATGCGACCTCCCGCCGGCATCACGCGGCTGGCCGCCATGACGACGTGGACGGTGCCCTGGTAGTTGACGTCCATGATGCGACGACACTGCTCGCCGTCGATCTCCCAGATGCTGCCGGTCTGCAGGATGCCCGCCGCGTGGTAGACGAGGTCCGGCACCCGGCCGTCCTGCGCCATGCGCTGGAACGCGGCCTCCACCGCCTTCCCGTCGGTGATGTCCATCCGCTGCGCTTGGACCGAAACGCCGGCGCAGCCGCTGGCCGTCTCCGCCAGGCCCTGCTCATTGAGGTCCCACAGCCAGAGGTGTTGCGCGGTGCGCGCCAGCCGTTGCGCCAGGGCTTGACCGAGGCCGGAAGCGGCGCCGGTGATGAGGATGTTGCCAGTGGTTGCGGACATGGGGACCTCCCGCGGCATGGATACGCGCGCGGGCGCGGCCCGGTCCAGTTGGTCAGAGCCGGCGCATGACCACGTAGTAGAGCTGGATGGGATCGTTCTCGTTGTACTCGTAGACGCGCAGGTAGAACGTCCCCGACGACGTGGCGGTCCAGGTGATCTTGGAGCAGTGCGCGTAACCGCCGATCCCGCCGTCGTCATTGCTGGCCAGGTCGTTGCCGGCCGCGTCGCGCAGGCGCAGCACGGTGTCATGGCTGTACTGCCAGGAAGGCCGCTGGCACTCGTTCAGGCCACCCACGTACGTCTCCCACTCGTAGGTCACGCCGGCCTGCACGGTGACCGCGTAGTAGTCGATGTCGCCGGAGGCCAGGCTGCCAACGCCGATCTCCCCGACGTCGAGGGGCGTCCCGGTGGCGCGGGTCCCGTTGGGCTCCACCTCGGGCACCTGCACCGGCTCGGAGGCGCAGTTGCGGTGACAGCCGTCGCCGTTGGCCTGGTTCCCGTCGTCGCACTCCTCCCCGGAGGTCACCACGTTGTTGCCGCACGCCGTGGGGGTGCAGTTGCTGTCGCAGCCGTCGCCGTTGGCGCTGTTGCCGTCGTCGCATTGCTCCCCGGTGGTGAGCACGCCGTTGCCGCAGCCGGTGGGCCGACAGTTGCTGTCGCAGCCATCGCCGCTGGTGAGGTTGCCGTCGTCGCATTGCTCCCCGGTGGTGACCACACCGTTGCCGCAGGCCGTCGCGGTGCAGTTGCTGTCGCACCCGTCGCCGTTGGCGCTGTTGCCGTCGTCGCACTGCTCTCCCGCGGTGAGGACGTTGTTGCCGCACGCGGTGACCACACAGCCCTGGTCGCATCCGTCGCCGTTCACCGTGTTGCCGTCGTCGCAGGCCTCCGGCGCGGTGGTCACGCCGTTGCCGCACCCGGTGTCCGTGCAGTTGTTGTCGCACCCGTCGCCGTTCACGTCGTTGCCGTCGTCGCAGGCTTCGGGCGGCTGGGCCTCGCTGTCGCCGCAGACGGCCTCGCGCTGGCAGGTGGCGTTGCAGCCGTCCTTGGTGGACGTGTTGCCGTCGTCGCACTGCTCTCCGGTGGTGGGGCTGACCACGCCGTTGCCGCAGGCCGTCGCGGTGCAGTTGCTGTCGCAGCCGTCGCCGCTGACGAGGTTCCCGTCGTCGCAGATCTCCCCGCTGGTGAGGATGTTGTTCCCGCAGGCGGTGAGGGTGCAGTTGCTGTCGCAGTCGTCGCCATCGTCGCGGTTGCCATCATCACACGCCTCGCCGGTGGTGATGACGTCGTTGCCGCAGGCGGTGAGGGTGCAGTTGGTGTCGCAGCCGTCGCCGTCCACGGGGTTGCCGTCGTCGCAGTCCTCCCCGTTGGTGATCACGGTGTTGCCGCAGCCGGTGAAGGTGCAGTTGTTGTCGCAGTCATCACCGTTGATGGTGTTGCCGTCGTCGCATTCCTCTGCACCGGTGGCCACGCCGCTGCCGCACCCGGTGACCCGGCAGGTGCTGTCGCAGCCGTCGTCGTCCACGAGGTTCCCATCGTCACAGGTCTCCTCCTCCGCCACCACGTGGTTGCCGCAGGCGGTGGGGGTGCAGTTGCTGTCGCAGCCGTCGCCGTTGTCGAGGTTGCCGTCGTCGCACTGCTCGTTGCCGAGCTGCGCGTTGTCGCCGCAGATGGCCTCGCAGATGCTGGGAGCGCCGTCGCAGGTGAAGCCTTCCTCCACGTTGCAGTCCGCGGAGCAGCCGTCCAGGTCCTGCGTATTCTCGTCGTCGCATCCTTCTCCGCCCACCACCAGGCCATCGGCGCAGATGGGGAAGCAGCCCTGGTCATTGCAGGCGTGGCCGGGCTCGCTCTGGCAGAGCGCGGAGCAACCGTCGCCGTCGACGAGGCCGCCGTCGTCGCACTCCTCGCCGCTGTCGGTCACGCCATCTCCGCATCCGGCAAAGCGGCAGTTGCTGCGGCACGCGTTGGGCGCCACGTCGCTGTTGCCGGGGCCGTCGTCGCAGTCCTCGCCCTCATCCTCCACGCCATCTCCGCAGGTGGTGGCCACGCAGCTGGCGGAGCAGTCGTCTCCCTCGACGTTGTTCCCGTCGTCGCAGCCCTCGCCGGTGTCCCGTACACCGTCGCCGCACACGGGGAAGGTGCAATTGGTGCGACACGCGTCCGGCGTGGTGTTGCTGTTGGCGTCCCCGCTGTCACACGCCTCGGCTGCCAGGTTGAGGAATCCGTCCCCGCAGGTGTTGAACGTGCAGTCGGGCAGGCAGGCGTCGTCGGGACGCTCGTTTCCGTCGTCACAATTCTCGCTGCCTTCAACCTGCCTGTTGCCGCAGATGCCGCCGGAGGACGAGGAGCTTCCGCCGGACGAGGACGAAGTTCCGCTGGCCGACGACGAGCTTGTCGCGCCCGAGGAGCTGGAGGCCGTGCTGCCCGAAGTTGCGGCCCCGCTGGAGGAGGACGCGCCGGAAGACGATGGGCCTCCCGAGGATGAGCCCACTCCCGACCCCGACGAGCTGGCGGAGGACGGGGAGCCGGACGACGCGAGGGACGAGCTGTCCACGACGTCACCCGAGCTGCTGCTGCCACCCACCGTGGCGAGGCAGACGCCGTCCTGGCAGGACTCACCGGCGCCGCATTGGTCGTTACCGGAACACGTGGCGGCGCAGGTTCCCGCGACGCAGGTGTACCCCGGCACGCAGTCTTCCGACGTGGCGCAGGCATAGCGTGTGGAGGACGAAGGTCCGAGGCAGCCCCCCCAGACTGCCAGCGCGGACACCAGGATCACGAGGTGTAGGGGCAGGGAACGCACGCCGTCAGCATAGCTTTGGCGCAAGCAGGTTGCGAGGGCCCGGTTGACGGATGACGAGGAGTCCAGGTCCTTCCGTGCCCACGAAATGACGCGACGCTCCGTCCACGCAGGAGCGATCGGGCGGAACGTGTCGGGTCACGGACGCGGCAAGCGGGCGTCGGCAGCGGCGAGACGGCTGACGTGTATCTCGCTGATCTCGTGGACGATGCTGTGCGAAGGAGGGCGTCCTGTGGTCCGTGAGCTGGGCGAACGTGTGGACGGGGATGCGGCTTGACAGCGCCGTATGCGACCGTTCTCATGCCGCACCTGCTCTTTCCGTCGCCACGGCCATTCCATGAAACCTCGCTCGTGCCTTGCCCTGCTGGTGGTGCTCCTCTCCGCGTGCCGTGATGGCGTGTCCACGACGGATGCCGGGGCTCTCGACGAGGAGCCCACCGCTCCCGTGCCCATCCCGGCGGAGCCCCAGCGGCCGGGTGACCCCGCGGCGGGCTACGACGCGCTGATCAACCGTCCCTACGTGAGCTGCGGCGTCCCCTACACCGCGTACGCGCGCGCGTACGGACCGGCGCCGCTGGCGGACCGGATTCCCGGACGCAACGCGCTCAACGAGGAGATGCCGTACGACAACACCTCGTTCATCGCGCCCAGCGGCGTGCGGCTGGTGACGGCCAATTGCCTGCTCTGCCACGCCGCGCGCATCAACGGGGAGCTGGTGGTGGGGCTGGGCAACAGCGCACTGGATTTCACCGCCGACCGCTCGGTCCCCGCGGAGCTGGCCGGTGGGCTCATCACCGACGAGACCGAGCGCGCGGAGTGGCGACGCTGGGCGGACCGCATGCAGTTCACCGCGCCCTACCTGGTCACGCGCACCGTGGGTGCCAACCCCGCCGACGCGCTGGCGGCGATCATCTTCGCACACCGCGTGCCCGAGACGTTGGCGTGGTCCGACGAGCTGCTCACCGAACCGCCGCCGCTGGAGCCGGTCATCACCGACGTTCCGCCCTGGTGGGGCATGCGCAAGAAGAACGCCATGTTCTACATGGGTTTTGGTCGCGGGGATCACGCGCGGCTCATGATGTCCGCGTCCTCTTTGTGCACCGACACCGTCGAGGAAGCGCGCGCCATTGATGCCTACTTCAACGACGTACGGGCCTACATCGCCTCGCTCACCCCTCCTCCCCATCCCTTCCAGATCGACGAGGAGCGGGCGGCGCAGGGACGGGAGCTGTTCGAGCGGACCTGTTCCCGTTGTCACGGCACCTACGGTGAGGGCGGGCAGTATCCCAACCTGATGGTGCCGCAGTCGGTGGTGGGGACGGACGCGTTGCTGGTGGAGAAGAGCCGCGGTCCGGGGCGGGACTTTGCGGCACGCTTCAACCGCTCCTTCTGGGGTGAGGCGGCGCGCATTGTCGTCAGCAATGGCTATGTGGCTCCACCGCTCGACGGCATCTGGGCCACCGCACCCTACCTGCACAACGGCAGCGTGCCCACGTTGGCGGCGCTGTTGGAATCCGGCACGCGACCCGTCTACTGGCGTCGCACGTTCGTCAACACCGACTACGATCCCGTCGACGTGGGATGGCGGCACACCGTGCTGGACCACGGCCAGGACGAGGAGCCCGACGACGCGCAGCGCCGCACCATCTATGACACCACGCTTCCCGGACACTCCAACATGGGCCACACTTTCGGTGATGCGTTCAGCGCCGAGGAGCGCCTGGCGGTGATCGAGTACCTGAAGACGTTGTGAGGAGGGGCCATGGCCGAGGTGACGCGCTTCTTCCATCCCGTGCTGGGCGCCGGACGCCTGGGACGTCGACCGGTGCGCGTGCTGCTGGATGAGAAGCCCTACGTTCTCTTCCGCGACGGAACCGGCCAGCCCGCAGCGTTGCGCGACGCGTGCCCACACCGCCTGGCGCCGCTGAGCGCGGGACGCGTGCGACCTGACGGACGACTGGAATGCGTCTACCACGGCTGGCACTTCGACGCGGCGGGACGCGGGTGCAGTCCCACGCAGCCCACGCTCACGCGTTGTGACGTCGAGAGCTTCCAGGTGGTGGAGCGTCTGGGCTACCTCTGGATGGCCTCACGTGAGACGCCGCGGGACGCGTTCCCGACGGTGAATTGGGATGGATTCGAGTTTGCCGGCGCGTACAGCGTGCGCTTCCAGGCGCCCCTGCACGTCTGCCTGGACAATTTCAGCGAGGACGAGCACGTCCCGTTTGTGCACACGCGGCTGGGGTTTGACCGCAAGGACCTGGAGCGCGTGGAGTTCCGCGCGGACAACTTTGACGACCGCACCGAGGTCCACTACCGCGCGCCGCAGCGCTCCACGCGCATGCTGCCGTTCATCCTCCTGCGCCACGGCGACGTGTTCCACAATGACTGGGTCACGCGCTTTGACCCGGTGCACAGCGTGTACACGATCTGGTGGACCGACCCGTCGGGGAATCCGCGGCCCTTTGTGACGCGCGCGGCCATCTTCATGGTGCCGGAGACCGCGCGCACCACGTGGTTCCACGTCTTCAGCTACGTCGAGCTGGCCGACGCGCGCTTCCAGCTCATCAAGCCCATGGTGAAGGCGCTGGCGGTGATCCTGGGCCGCCTGGAGGTGATGGATGACGCGCGCTTCATCCCCACCGTCGCCGACACGCCCGTCTCCATGAAGGGCATGCGCCTGGGCAAGTACGACAAGCCGCTCATCCACAACCGCAAGTTGTTGCAGCGTATCTACCGCGGCACGGGTGACGACGATCTTTCGTCCGTGCCGCACCTGACCGTGGTGCAATGAGGAGGGTTCATGCAGACCCGTAGGATTGCCGACATCACCGTGAGCTGCATCGGGCTGGGTGGCATGCCGTTGTCCATCCAGAACCGCCCCGACGAGGAGCAGGGCATCCGCGTGATCCATGCCGCGCTGGACGCGGGCATGACGTTGATTGATACCGCGGACGTCTACTGCATTGACGACGACGACCTGGGCCACAATGAACGTCTCATTGCCAAGGCGCTCTCCTCCTGGAGCGGCAACCCAGCCGGCATCTGCGTGGCCACCAAGGGCGGATTGGAGCGGCCCAAGGGGGACTGGACGCGCAACGGGAAGCCCGCGCACCTGCGTCGTGCGTGCGAGCGGAGCCTGAAGGCGTTGGGGGTGGAGCGCATTGACGTCTACCAGCTCCACGCGCCCGACCCGGAGGTTCCCCTCGAGGAGAGCGTGGGCGCGCTGGCCGAGCTGCAGCGGCAGGGCAAGATCCGCCACGTGGCGCTGTCCAATGTCACGGTGCCGGAGATTGAGCGGGCGCGGAAGGTGTGTGGCATCGTCAGCGTGCAGAACCGCTGCAACATCCTGGAGCGCAGCTCCTTTGCCAGCGGCGTGGCGGCGTACTGCCAGCGCAACGAGATTGCGTTCCTGCCGCACAGTCCGGTGGGGGGCCACCGCGGACACGTCCGGTTGCGTGCGGAGCCGGTGATTGGCGTCGTGGCGCAGCGGCTGGGGGTGACGCCCTACCAGGTGGCGTTGGCGTGGCTGCTGGCGCAAGGTGACGTGGTCATTCCCATTCCCGGCGCCAGCCGGGAGGAGAGCGCGCGCTCCAGCGCCGCAGCCGCCGAGGTGCGCCTGGGTGACGAGGACCTGCGTGAATTGAACCGCGCCTTCCCGACGACGCGCGCGTAATCACCGGGCCGCGACGCGATCCGGCTGGTCCGGGATGGGCTGGCCCGCGGGGGTGGTGAGCGGCATGCCGCGCGCGTCGCGGCTGGTGCTGCAGGGGTAGGGCGTGGCCCGTGGTGGCAGCGGGTCAATGAACATGGGCTGCACGATCCAGCGGGGATCCCCGTCGCCATAGGCGTGACACATCAGGCGCGTCCTCTGGCGATTGATCACGAGACGGGCCCCGGTGGCGTCCTTCAGCATGGCCAGGTCCGTGTCGCTGTCTCCCGCCACCAGGAAGGGGCGCTGGTCGTCGGAAGTGGCCGGGGCGAGCTGGTGCTCCGGCGCAGCCTTGAAGATGACCTTGTTGATCCAGCACCGCTTGCCCTCGTCATAGGTGATGACCGGCTCGGTGCCGGCGCCGCAGGGCTCGGGGGTTGCGGTGAGCTTGCCGTTGCCGTCGACGCGCATGCGAACGCCAATGACATGATCCGGCGGCACACCGACGTGGGCGGCAACCACCTCGACGAGGGGCTGCGCGGAGGCCGAGACGATCCATGCGTCGAGGCCCGCCTGGCGGACGTGGTCCAGCAGGTTGTGCATCTCGTCATAGAGGCGGACCCACCCGGTGACGCGCCGAGAGCCCACGGTCCACTCGGTGCCCAGCGGATTGTCCGACGCTTCCCGGAAGGCGGCCCGCGCGAATCCCCGCGCCGCGTCGGGAGTGTGGCCGGCCAGCAGCTCCGCGCCGAAGGCATAGGGAGGATGCATGGTGGGGGTGTCCGGGGTGGTCCAGGCGGCGGCCCCGTCGGTGGAGCGGTTGTCCAGGTAGATGCTCAGCAGCTCGTCGGCGCAGCGCGGAGTGCGGGAGGTGGCCAGGGGCGTATCCGGCTCTCCGGCGCCGTCGCAGGCGCGTTGGAGCGCGCTCGCCGCTTCCGGCGACAACAGGGGGTGGCGCGCGCGCCAGTCGCGACCGGCGGGCTGCAGCACCTGGTCGTGGCGCAACATCCAGAACAGCGTCGCGTCGCCGATGTCGTTGCGCATCATCGTGTTGTCCCAGTCAAAGACCGCCACGCGTCGCGGGGCCGCGTCTCCGACGGGAACACGCTGGGTGAGCGCTGCCTGCAGGCGTTCCCAGTTGTCGCCGTGCCAGCCCGCGCGTTCCTGGTTCCCGGCGTGGCTGGTGTTGTGGGACGCCGCGCGCACGCAGCCCACGAGCGACACCGCCAGGAAGAGGAGGACGAGGCGACGCATCCGCGCTCCACCATGCCACGCTCACGGCTGGAAAGCAGGCCCACGGGCGGGGTGGGGAGTCAGGGGCTGCGTCAGAACGGTCTGCTCATGTTGGCGAGGTCGGCGAACACCTAACCCCCCCACGTTCACGCCGTTGCGCTCACTCGCCCCCCTTCCCCACACCCGCTCCGCCGTCGTCAACCGTTGCGGGGAAGGGGGGCACGCATTGGGTCGGGGAGCGTTTCTCGTCGGAAAGAGGCGCTGCGCCCATCGATTGCCCCCCTTCCCCGGCTCGGTGACGACGGAAAACCCACGTGATCCGCATCAACGCATGGAGGCACCCGTTGGTGTCACCGGCGGCCAAGGCCGCAGCTGGAAAAACACCAAGCCCTGCCCTCGCAGACCACTTTCACGACCTCATCGTCGGCAGGGCTCTACCTTGGTGGCGGTAAGGAGCATGGTTCGGGACAAGCGGCGTGTGGCTGTGGTCCCCGTCGTCAAACCACATGGGTGCAGCTCGTCTGAGAGGACCCTCTTGGCTCCGCCAATGAGATTGGCAGGCATCAGAAAAGAAGTACGTCCTGCTCACCACTGGGCCGGGTTTGTCGTGTCGCAGGACTGACGTCGGAACAGAGTGCACGGTCCAAGAGGCCAACGGGGCCCAACCCCAGTCAGTCCTGCGAAACGCGCCTCGCCGCCCAGAAATGAGCAGGACGTACCCGTTTCTGATGCCTGCCAATCTCATTGGCGGGAGCCAAGAGCGTCCCAATTGAGCCGCACCCA
>JBFMGU010000344.1:0-9712 GCA_040752415.1 Myxococcota bacterium | reverse complement strand
AAGCAGCAGCAGCAGCAGGGCCAGAAGCAGAAGCAGGAGAGGCAGCAGCGGCCCGCGCCGCCGCCAGTGGTGCCGCAGATCAGCACGCTGGTGACCGGCGCTCCCGACGACACACCGCTGCGCCCCGACGAGGTGGCGGAGATGAAGGTCCACCTGGACTATCTCCGCAACTACAAGGCCGCGCTGCGCCTGCAGCTCAACGCCACCGAGGATCTCCTCGTCAACGGACAGCGTGAGCCCACCGACCGCGGCGTGTGTCGTCACCTGCTGGCCAAGCTGGACCGTCAGGCAGTGGACGCCGCCCTGGCGCGGGAGCCCTTGCGCTCCGACGCCAACGCGCGGGCCCGCATGCTCGGTGGCGCAGTCCGCCTCACGGGCGACGTGGGCGTGCTGCTCAGCTACCTGGAGACGCTCCAGCAGCTGAAGTCCTCCACCGAGCTGGCGCAGGGATTCTCCGAGGCGGTGAAGCGCATCGACTTCGAGACGCTCTCGGCGAGCCGACTGGGACGGCTGCTGCAGCTGATGTTGGAGATCTTCCAGGGCCCGGCGCGGGTGCAGATGGTGCTGGGCCTGCTTGCCAACGAGGCTTTCCGTCGCGCCTGGGACAACGCCGGGGACCAGCTCCCCGACGAGGTCACGCAGGCATTCGGCCCGGTGCGCGCGGTGTACCGACGGGCCACGCGGGGAGCTCGAGGTCCCGCGCGGGACGCGCAACAGGTGATGCAGGGTCTCCTCCAGGTGCTCTCGCTGCCGGAAGGGGCCTTGAACGCGCTGCCCCCGCCGGTGCGCGTGGAGCTCACGGACCTGGCGCTCTCGACGGGCGCACCGCGGGAGGCCACCGACCGCGCCGCCGCCGCGCTGCTGCCGGGATTGGCGAAGGCCGGTCGGGAGCACTCCCGTCTCTCCCTGCGCTACGCCTCCCGCCTGCTCGAGCGTCACGACGACAGACGCGCGAGCGAGGTGCTGGAGCAGCTCAAGGCCGCGTACCCGGATTTCCGTCTGCCCGCGCGTTGGCTCACGGCGTTGCAGGCTCCGCGCCTGGACCGCGTGGCGCTGCAGGGTGAGCTGGGGAAGCACCGTCTCACGACGGGATTCTGGCTGGACCGTCAGCGTGACGTCTGGGTGCGCACCGCCGCCCTTGCCGACGCCGCACGTCTCACCGACGAGGCCCGCCTGCAACGCGAGCTGGCGCTGCCCGGCGTGGCTCCGGTGGCGGTGGCTGGACAGACGACGGAACTGGCCTACGTGGCGGTGGCGGGACCAGGGCAACCGCTGTCGCCGACGTCGTTGGGACGGGACATGGCAACGCAGCTGTTCGTGGCGTCGTCGGCTGCACGCATCCTGCACGCGTTGGCGTTGGCGGGGGTGACGCTCCCCGACGCCATGGCGGACCGGTTCCTGCTCCTCTCCGGCCCCCATCCGCTGTTGACGCTGGCGGACCTCACCGGTGCCCGCGCCACGAGCACCCCGGAGGCCGGCACCACCCACGCCCATGCCGCGCGCGAGCTGACACGGCAGATCCTTGGTGACACCGTGGACCAGCTTTCTGACGAGCTGCGCACCGCGCTGTCCGCGGACGGTCCCCTTCCCGCGTTGGTGACGACGTTGGACCGCGCAGCGCTGGACATTCCTCGCAGCGCCTGACCTCACGCCGGTGGCCGCGGCGCATTCCGCGTGCGCCGTTGCATCTCTCCAATCAATGCCTACGCTGTGCCCATGGCGCGCCTGGGACGGCGGACGGTGCAAGTCATGCGGGCCCTGCTCGCGTGTCTGCTGCTTTCCCTGGTGGCCGGTCCCACCGCCGCCACCGCCCGCAGCTGGACGGAGATCACCGTTGTCCAGCGCGTGGCGAGCCCCCGGAGCGAGGCCGCGCCCCGTCGTGACTCCGCCACCCGCTGCTTGCACCACGAGGCACGCGCGGCGGAACCGCCGGACCTGGCGGTGGCCTCGACCCCGGATACCGGTCGCCGCGTCTTCCGTGAATCCCGGCGCTACCTGCAGAACTGCGTCCTCCTGTGCTGAGCCGACGAGGAGTTGGGCGGTTTCCCTCGTCGTCATGCCACCAGCCAGGAGTACAACGTGTCCGCACCCATCCGCTGGGCCCGCGCGTTCTTGCGCGTGGTCATCGTCTTTCTCCGTGCATTGCTGCGGGGACTGTGGCGCATCGCCCGTCTCTCGCTCGTCGCCGCCGGCGCCATGCTGGGTCCCGGCCATCCGCCGCCGCCACCGCCACCACCGCCGCCCGTGCAGAAGGTCGACGCCGCGGGCGACGAGAAGAGTGAGGAGTGATCACCGCCAGACGCCCTGGATGTTCACGTCTCCGTCGAGCGGAACACCCAGCTGGCGGTTGCCGCCGCCCTCCCACGTCACGTTACCGGCTTCGTCCACCTTCACCAGCTTGAACTCCACCGTGACGCCGCGCGGGAGAGCCACCGCGCCCTGCCACGTCGGGTAGGCGGTGGGAAGCAGGCGCACGCCGCGCGTGGGATCCCAGGCTCCCAGCTCGTCGGTATTTCCCACCACGCGCACCTCCTGGCCGTAGAACGTGCTGGCCTGGTGGACCGTGATGGGCACGGTGACGTCTTCACACGCGAAGTCCAGCGACGCGCCGGGCACGCACGGATGCACCCACTCCTCGGTGCACACCGGACGCTGCTGCTGGAAGAAGAACCAGTGGAAGTTGTCCTGCGGCCACACCGTGCCATTTCCGTCGGTGAGCGAGCCGCCGCGCCGCGCCACGAAGGCCTCACCGGGACGCAGCAGGCGGAAGGTGGCCACGTCGGAGAGGCCCCACGCGTAGCCGCCCGAGCGCAACAGCGACTCAGGCCATGGGTTGCGCGTGCCAAACGCCACCGCCACCGGCTCGGTCTCCAGGTCATGGAGGATGGTCTCGGCGGGATCGCCAATGAGATGCCAGCCCGCGCCGCTGGTGACCCCGCCGTGCGGCGCCTGCGCCTCCAGGTCCGCCCGACGCTGCTCAAAGCACGTGTACATGATCTTGAACGGTGCCAGCGGCTGGTGCGCCACCCAGGTCCACCCGCGGCCCACGCCGGTGACCACCTCGCCCTGCGACGACGGAAAACGCGCATGGATGGACGCCGGCGTGTAGGGCTGCGGGTCGTACGCCGCGCTCATGGTCCGGCCCAGCAGGCGGTGGAACGGCACCAGGCCGGGATGCAACTGCGCGGAAACACCCTCGTGATCCACGATGTCGCCTCCGTCGGAGAAACGCTGCCACGCGGAGGGAACGCTGGCCTTCAGCTCCGCGATGGGACGCACCGGGAAGTGGAAACGGAGGGGAAACGCATCCGCCCAGCCCGCGGGACGCAAGAGGACGGTCTGCGTGTTGAGCGGGTTGCCCAGGCTGAGCGCGCGCGGCGGTGTCCACGTCGTCACGCGGGTGCCCTGGGAGGCCACGCCCAGCTCCAGGGAGTCCTCGTAGGTCATGCCTTCGTGCTCGTACTGGATGGTGATCGAGGAGCTCGACAACGGGAGCGACGCGTCCAGCCACAGGCGGACCTGGGTGGTGTCGTCGTGGAACCGCATCAGCGTGGCCACCACGGGCGGACGGGTGGCGCTCCACGCGTTGAACGTGACGGCGGCGTTGCTCTGCCCATCGCCGTACTCGTGGAAGGTGCTGGAGAGCAGCTGCACGGGGACCGCGACCACCACGTCCGCCACGTTGCCCACGCGCCAGGCCCGGTTGAGCGCGTCGGAGACGGCGTTGGCAAGGATGGCTTCCGGCCGCCACCGCGCCGCGTTGGTTCCGCCCCACGGCGTCAACGCACCCTGGCCGCCGGCATGCGGCAGCGACGGCATGGGACTCTCCCGCTGCAACAACGCGTCATCCTCCAGGGCGACCGCGTGGGTCTCTCCCGACCCCTCCGCGGCCGCGGTGGCGGACTCCAGCGGGGTGGCGCAGGCGGTGCACAGCAACGCGACCAGCACAACGTTCTCCAGGCGACAAGACATGGGCTCCTCCGAAAGCGATGCCCGCATCCTGCCCCCGGAGGCGCTGGCGTGCTTGCGCGGATTGGACAAAGATTTGCTCTGCGCAGCCACAACGCCCGAGGAGGCCATGTCCCATCCCCGCAACCTGGACCGCGTCCGACACACCGGCTTTGGGCTGGCCACCGACATGACCGCCGGCAAGGTCAGTCACTGGCACACGCACGCCCAGCACCAGGTGTTGTTCGCCGCGCAGGGGACCATGCACCTCGAGGTGGAAGGCGGACAGTGGCTGCTTCCGCCGCAGCGTGCCGCGCTGATCGCCTCGGGCGTCCAGCACCGGGTGGTGGCGCGCACCGCGGTGGAGCTGCGCACCGTGTACCTCTCGCCGCGCGCCGCGCGCTTCCCGTCGACGTGCCGGGTGTTCCCGGTGACGTCGCTGGCGCGGGAGATGCTGCTCCACGCCATGCGCTGGGGTCCGGACGGGAATCCTCGAGACACAACGGCGCAGCGCTATTTCCAGGCGTTGGCGGCCCTCGTGGCGGAGTGGGCGCAGGAGGCCCGGCCGTGGCATCTCCCGCGCGCTCGCAGCGCACCGCTCCGTCGGGCCATGCAGTACGCGTTGGATGCGCTGGACCAGACGCCCACGCTGGAAGGCGCCGCCCGCGCCGCGCATCTCAGCACCCGCTCCCTGACGCGCAGGTTCCAGGAAGAGACCCAAACCACCTGGCGTGACTTCCTGCACCACGCCCGGATGCTGCGCGCCATGGAGCTGCTTGCCACGCCGGACTGCAGCGTCACCGAGGCCGCGCTGGCCGTGGGCTTTGCCAGCCTGGGCGCATTCACGCGTGCCTTCCACGCATTCACGGGTGAGCTGCCCAGGGAGTTCCGTCGTCGTGCGGTGAGCCGCTGACGGTGGGTCAGCGGCACTCCGTGAACTCCGGGTTCTGCAGGATCTGCAGCGTGCGCGCTTTCAGCGGCGTGTTGGGATCCAGCTCCAGGAAGCGCTCATAGTGTTTCTTCGCCTCGCAGTACTTCCGCTGCTGCACCAGCACGCCCGCCGCCAGCTTGTGCGCGGCAGGTTGCGTCTCCTCCTTCTGCAACACCTCCTGGACCAGGCGCATGGCGTGCGGCAGGTTCCCCATGCGGAATTCCTGCGTCGCCTTCTCCAGCGGCGTCCGCGGCTGGGGCTCGGTCGGCGGTGGCGTCGACATTCGCGCCATGGGCTGGACCAGCAGGCGGGCGGGAGTTGGCTCGGGCGCGGGCGGCGTTGGGTCGGACGCGGGTTCGGCCACTGGGGGCCGGAGGGCAAGGCACCGCGCGCGGGTGGCTTCGGTGCGCTGGAGCACACGCTCCGCATCGGCTGGTTTTAGGCTCGCATAGCGTTCAAGGTGGCGCAGGGACACGCACGGCTCACCCAGGCGATCCACCACCTCAGCCAACGCCCACAAGGCCGTGGCGTCGTCGGGACGTTCGGAGAGGACCTGCACGTAGCCGTCGCCCGCCTCCAACAAGCGCCCCTGGGCCAGGGCGGCGTTCGCCCGCTCCAAGCGCGCTTCCGCCGTCATCGGCGCGCGCGTGCCCAGCAACCATCCCACGGTGACGGACACCGACGCCACGATCACCGCCCCCGCCGCGATGGCCACCAGCGGAACGGACACCCGGCTTCCCGACGACAACACCGGAATCGTCGCGGACAGCTTGTCCCACGTCTTCTCGGGCACGGCAGGATCGACGGGTTCCTTCGTCACGCGGCGACCTCGGTCCACGGATCCTGCCCGCAGGTCAGCGCGATGCACAAGCCCGGCCGCCGTGGTTGACAGTCCAGCCCACGCTCACAACCATCCTGGGGATTGCCATGAAGCCGTTGGTAGCAGCCCGTCGTCGTTCACCGTGTCAGATCACGGGCGCGTGCCTTGACGTCGCTCCTCAGAACACCAGCGTCTTCTCGGCCCACTGGGTCCAGTTGGTGAGCTCCTCCAGCGTGCTTCGCCTGGTGCCCTCCGCGAGCTCGGTGTCCGCGATGCCCCGGGCGTCCATGCACGTGCCGCAGACGCCGATCTCGGCCCCGTGACGCGCCGGCCCCTTCAGCATCACCTCGAGGTTGTAGTAGCCCTGCGGGACCTTCTGATGGGCCTTCGCGCAGGCCGCCGCGTCGCCAACGAGGAAGATCTTCACCTCCTCGCCCTCGCGCTTCGAGAGAGAGCCGGCGAGACGAAGCGCGTTGTAGCTGCGCTCGGTGCCATAGGGGGCGTCGTTCAGGACGAAGAGGGTCTTTGCCATGGTCATGCTCCCTGCGCGGTCAATTGCAGCCAGGCTTGCGTCCCGCCGCACAGGGAACGCGCCGAGTCAAAGCCAAGCGCCCGCAGCTCCGACGCCGCGCGCTCCGAACGTCCGCCGCCCTTGCCGCAAACCGTGACGAGCACTGCGTGCTTCGGGAGCGTCGGCGCGCGCAGCGCGAGCAGGTCAAGCGGGACATTGATGGCGCCGGCCACGTGCCCTGCCGCAAACTCCTCGGGCGAGCGAACGTCGATGATGACGGCCCCTGCAATGCCCCCAAGGTCCTTCGGCTCCACGCACGTCGGTGCCGGCGCGGGCGCCGCGGGACGACGTAGCGTTTCGCTCATCCGCACCGCGACCACGACGCCGGAGGCGAAAGTGAGCGCGGCGACGAGCCACATCGCGGTGGGCAGGCCGAGCGCGTCTGCCGTGACGCCAGCCAGGAGTGCGCCGATGGCGTAGCCGAGGTCGCGCCAGAGCCGGTACACGCCCACCGACGAGGCGCGCCACGACGGATGCGCAACGTCGCCGATCGCCGCCAGCAGCGTGGGGTAGACCATTGCGGTGCCAACGCCGAGGAGGGCCGCACCGACGGCGAACCCGGCGAATCCCGACGACAGCACCACCACGCCGATGCCCGCCGCCTGGATCCACATGCCCCACGCGATGAGCCACTTGCGGCCGATGCGATCGGACCACGCGCCCGTGAAGAGCTGCGCCATGCCCCACGTGGCCGGATAGATCGCGGCGAGCGTGCCGACCTGCCCGAGATCCATCCGCGCCGCCGCGAAGAACAGCGGGAAGAGGCCCCACGCCATGCCGTCGTTCAGGTTGTTGACGAGGCCGGCCTGGCTGACGCTCGAGAGGTTCTTGTCGCGGAGGGACGTGCGCCAGAAGACCTCGCGCTGCGTGGGCATGCCTTCGGGCGCGATCTCGCCGTGCAGCTTCGACTCGGCGGCGACGTGGTGCTTCGTCTCGCGTACGATGAACACGGAGAGCAGCAGCCCAACCGCGACGAAGCCAACGCCGAGGTAGAAGGGCTCGGGGCGCAGTCCGTGGTGCGCGGCCACGAAGCCCGTGGCGAGCGCGCTGCCCGCCACCGCGAAGTAGCCGGCGAACTCGTTGAGGCCCATGGCGAGCCCGCGCTTCTGCGGTCCCGCGAGGTCGATCTTCATGATGACCGTGGTCGACCACGTGAGGCCCTGGCTCACGCCGAGCAGCGCGTTCGCAATCAGCACCCAGGCCCAGCTGGGGGCCCACATCAGCAGGAACGGCACGGGCGCAGCCACAAGCCAGCCGCCCACCAGCACGTGCTTGCGCCCGAAGCGGTCGGAGAGGCGACCGGCCAGGTAGTTCGTGAGCGCCTTGGTGACGCCGAACACGACGATGAACGAGAGCACCGCGGTCTTCGCGGCGAGGTGGAAGTCCTGCTCGGCGATGGCCGGCAGGATGGTGCGCTCCATCCCGACCATGGCGCCGACAAAGGCGTTGACGACGACAAGCAACGAGAACTGCCCGAGGTTCTCACGAAGCCCGAGGCGGACCTGGCTGATCACTGGTGCGCTCCTTTGCGGTCGACGCGCCACCCTCGGGCACGCCAGTCGACGACGCCCTGCTCCATGCGGTGGGCCTTGAAGCCCTTCTTGCGGAGCAGTTCCACGGCCTCCACGGCCATCACGCAGTACGGGCCGCGGCAGTACGCAACGACGTCACGATCCCTGGGCAGCTCCTTCAGGCGCGCCTTCAGCTCACTCACGGGAATCGAGAGCGCGCCGGGGATGTGCCCCGCGCGGTACTCCTCGGGCGGGCGGACGTCGAGCACGGTGACCTCGCCGGCCCTCACGCGCCGGAGAAGCTCATCCCCCTCAACCGCCTCCATCGCTCCGCGCTGCTCGAAGTACTCGCGGGTGACCTGATTGACCTCGGCAAGGCGCGCCTCCGCGAGCCCGCGCAGCGCGAAGAAGAAGCGGCACACCTCGTCGTCCGCGAGGCGGTACTCGACGTACAGGCCCTTCTTCTCCGCGTCGACGAGCCGCGCCGCACGGAGCACCTGCAGGTGCTGTGAAGCGTTTGCGACCGAGATGGCCGCTTGCTCGGCCAGCGACTCGACGGTGCGAGGGCCTTGGCAGAGCAGGTCCAACAGCTCGAGCCGCTTGGGCGCCGAGAGGGCTTTCCCAAGTCGCGCGAACTGCTCGTAGATGGCGTCCTTGAAGCGCCGGTGGGTGGAGCTCATGCACTCAAGTATTCAACTGGATACTTGAAAAGTCAAGAGCCGTCGTCCCCCCGGGACGCGCCGCGGTTGACAGGGCATCCCCCGCTCACAACCATCCTGGGAATTGCCATGGATGCCGCTGGAAGCAACCCGTCGTCATTCACCGTTCCGGATGGAATCCCGCCGGAGCTGGTGGAGCGCGCCCGACGCGCGTACGAACAGCCGCCGCGGGCCTACCACAGCTTTGCGCACGTCGAGGAGGTGCTCTCCTGGCACGCGCTGGTGGCCCGGGACGTGGGGTGGCGCCAGCCGCGGGAGACCTGGCTTGCCGCGCTGTTCCACGACGTCATCTACGTGGCCGGCCGTAAGGACAACGAGGAGCGCAGCGCGGTCCTGGCGCAGGAGGAGATTGCGCGGGCGGTGCAAGGCCCCATGGACGTGGCACGCGTGCAGGCGCTCATCCGTCTCACCGCGCAACACGGTCGACTCTCCCCCGCTGATGTGGACACCGAGGCTGCGCTCTTCCTGGACATGGACATGGCCATCCTGGGGGCGGAGCCCGCGCGCTTTGACGCCTATGACGCCGGCGTGGCGACGGAGTACTCGGCGGTGGTTCCCGGGTTCATCTACCGCTTCAACCGTCGACGCTTCCTGCAAGCGCTCCTGGACGCGCCGCGCATCTACCTGTCCGACTACTTCCAGCAACGCCTCGACGAGGCCGCACGCCGCAATCTCCGTCGCGCGCTGGGTGGCGGGTGAACGGGCGGCGGGCCCATATCTATCCACACGTCTGCAGCTTTGCGTCGTGGGATGGGACAGCCTCTCGTGCGTGCGCTAAGCGCGTGGCCAGAAGTTCTTTCACATATGGCGGAGTTCCGGTGAGCCCGGACAGCCCGATGCAAAGCGGTATCTCAGACCGCACGCCCAAAGGTGCGGGCGGCGCGAGTGCGCAGTCAACGGATTGCCCGCACCGCGGCTCGTCGGGAAACTCTGCGTGCCGGCTTCTCCGCCCAATGGGATGGGCGCGGCCGGCGCCTTGGGAGTGCGGTCTGAAATACCGCTTTGAATCGAGCTGTTCGGGCTCAAGGAACTTCTGGCCAGGTACTTCAGCGGTTCCCAGTCAGATTGGCCGGGGAAGTGATGGCCCTTGGCCGCGGAATCGCAGACAGGAATGGCTGCGCCACGGGGAATTGCAGCCGCTCGCCGACCCATGCCCGTAGACTCACGATGTCGATGGCGTCATTCCCCGTGGCGCAGCCGTTCTTGTCTGCG
>JBFMGU010000343.1:0-9761 GCA_040752415.1 Myxococcota bacterium | reverse complement strand
CGGCGGCCCCTCCGCGCGCCGCACCGTGACAACGTGATCCTTCACCCCCGGCCCCTCCCGGAAGCGCGCCGGCGCCGGCCCCAACACTTCCCCGTCCACCTCCACGACGGCGCCGGGCTCCGCGCGCACGGTCACCGTCTGACACGCCGTAGCGGTCAGCAGGGAGAGCAGGATGCGTAGGAAAGCGGCGCGCCGCGCCGGGGGGCACGGGGCGACCGGGGCACCGAGGCCCGGTGGAGGCTTGTGGCCGGCGCGCGTTTCTGCGCATCTCCGGCCGCCAGCGGATGCGCGGTTACTTGGCTCGGAAGATGATGCGGCCACGCGTCAGGTCATACGGGCTCAACGCCACCCGCACGCGATCACCCAGGACGATCCTGATGAAGAACTTCCGCATCTTCCCTGACGTGTACGCCAGCACCTCGTGGCCACCGTCGATCTCGACACGGAACATGCCGCCCTGGAGCACTTCCTTCACCGTGCCTTCCACTTCAATCTGGTCATCCTTGGACATGCCACTCCTGCACAATGAACTCGGGTTGGGGAGCCGGATCGCTCCGACCCCGTCGTCAAAAAGGCGCGTTAAATCCTCCACCGGGCGCCCCTGGTCAAGCCGTGGAGGCGTCACCGCATGGACACTCGGGCTCTCGCTCCTGGCCGCGTGCTCCACCGGTGGGTCCGCCACAGGCGGGGGCAGCGGGGAAGGGTCCGGCGCCGCCTCGTCCTCCGGTGAAGCCGGGCAGTCCTCCAGCGCAGCCGTCACCAGCAGCAGCAGCAGCAGCGGCGGCGCGGGGAGCACGTCGTCGACGGTGAGCACCAGCAGCTCGGGGGGCAACCGTCCGGACGCGGGCCCGCCCACCTGCGGCCCCACCTGCGACCTCACCGCCCGCACCTGCACCTCCGGCGCCTACGGCGGCTGCCAGGACGACCCGCCCCAGTCCATCCGACTCAGCCCCGCCACGCTCACGCTCGCCACGGGCGGGACCGCGGACCTGACCGTCGAGGTGGTGCTCTCCTCCGGCGAGGTGGTGCCCGTTCCGCTTGGCGCCGCGTTCGTGGCCACGCCGCAGGGCATCCTCAGCGTGGACAGCAGCGGGCACGTCACCGCGCAGGGCACCGGGACCGCCGAGGTGAAGGCCTACGTCATGGGCATGCAGAGCAACGTCTGCACGGTGACGGTGCAGGGCATGGCGGAGGCGCGCGGGTTGTGGGTCACACGGTGGGATTACACGTCGGTGACCAACATCGAGCAGATCCTCACCAACGCCCAGGAGGCCGGTTTCAACCAGGTCTATTGGCAGGTGCGCGGTCGGGCGGACGCCTTCTACAACTCCACGCTGGAGCCATGGGGCTCCGAGCTCACCGGCACGCTCGGCGGCAACCCCGGCTTTGACCCGCTGCAGACCGCCATCACCAAGGCCCATGAGCTGGGCTTGGAGCTGCACGCGTGGGTGAACACGTTCCCGGCGTGGTCCGCGGGCACGGCCATCCCCGACAGCACCCCCCCACACCCCCTCAAGGCCCACCCCGAGTGGCAGCAGGTGGACACCGCCGGCAACCCGCCCAGCAGCGGCTACCTGGCCCTCAGCCCCGGCAACGTGGCGGTGCGCGAGCACATCCAGGCCGTGCTCACGGAAATCTCCGCCTACGACATCGACGGGCTGCACCTGGACTACATCCGCTACGTCGGGCGGGACCTGAGCCACGACGCCGCCAGTGAAGCTGCCTACGCCACCGCGCAGCAGGCCAACCCCTCGCTGACCTACGCGGACTTCCAGCGTGACGCCGTGGCCGACATGGTGGCGCGCGCGCGCACGGCGCTGAGCACCCACCACCCGGACAAGCCGCTCTCCGCCGCGGTGTGGTTCGTCTATGAGAACGAGTGGAACTGGTCGTCGGTGAGCCAGGGCAACATCGACTTCTACCAGGACACCGAGCGCTGGCTGGCCGCCGGCAGCGTCGACGTGCTGATCCCCATGATCTACTTCCCGCTCACCACGCCGCCGGGCGGGCGGTTGGACTTCCTCACGCTGGTGGATGACCACGTGGCGCGCGCCGCGGCGCATGGTCGCTGGGTCTACGCCGGCTTCGAGAGCGACCAGGAGCTCGACGAGATCGAAGCGGAGATCAACGTGGCCCGCACCCACGGCACCCACGGCACGGTGGCGTTTGCCTACAGCACGCTGCTGCAGCGCGGGCACCTGGAGACGTTGCCGCAAGGTGTGTTCGCCGAGCCCGCCGACGTGCCGCAGATGCCCTGGCTCTCTCCGTAACATTCCGCAAGGGGGTCGGAGCTTTGCGGGTCGGGCAGGAGCCTTTGCGGGCGATGAGAGACGCGTTGCGGGCAGCGTCGGAGCCCTTTGCGGGCGATGAGAGACGCGTTGCGGGCAGCGTCGGAACCTTTTGCGGGTGATGAGGGACGCGTTGCGGTGTCAGAGCGAGGGTCCAAGGGGTGGTCCGCGGGGCTCAAGGCGGCGGTGTTCCGGTCAGCCGCGGCGCGTCGACGAGGATTCGCGGAACATCCTCCGGTGTGACCATGCGCGCATTCCTGCGTACGGGTGAGAAGCCAGGACGCTGCGAAGCGGGGTGCCTGGGGACTGCTCGCTCCACGTCCCTGCCACCTGCTCCAACGTGCCCTCCGACTCCAGAACGGCGCGCAGGGGATGACATTCCTCCAGCTCCGCCGCCAGCCAGAGCTTCGCCAGCTCGTCGGTGCGTTGTTGCAGTCCCTGGGGGACCTCCGCTCGGAAGCCGTGGTCCAGCGCTGCCAAGCGGAGCCCCTCCCGACAGTGTTCCAGCAAACGGAGGAGGCGCTCATCTGCTTGCCGCATGCCCAAGCATGGACGCGCGACAACCCGACCGACAACGTGTTCGACAAGCGCCACACGAGACCTTGTCCGGCGCACGGGAGCGGCGTAGACGCGGAGCATGTCAGTCGCGCCCCAGGGTGATCTCGCCGCGCTGATTGCGCCGGACGTCGAGGAGATGCTGCGGAGCCAACCGCAGGACGTCCCCGCCGCGCTCGAGGAGTTCCACGCCGCGGACATTGCCGAGATTGCGCAGCGGCTCAGCACGGAGAACCGCGCGCTGCTCCTCCAGACGCTCCCGCCCGACCAGGCCGCGGGCGTGCTTGAGTACCTGGACAAGACCACCACCGCGGAGACCATCCAGGAGCTGGAGCCCGCCGCCGCTGGCGCGCTGCTCGGCGAGATGGCCGCCGACGACCGCGCCGACCTGGTGGCCTCCCTCCCGGAAGAAGTGGCCGCCCCGGTGCTGGCCCAGGTGGCCCCCCAGGAGCGCCAGGAGGTCCAGAAGCTCCTCTCCTATGAGCCCAACACCGCCGGCGGTCTGATGACCCCGGAGTTCGTGCGGCTCAGCCCCGACGTCACCGTGGGCGAGGCCATTGTCCGCATCCGCAAGGGCGCGCATGACAAGGAGACCGTCTACGCCGCCTACGTCACCGACAACGGCAACAAGCTCCTGGGCGTGGCCAGCCTCCGCGACCTGCTGGCCAGCCCGGACAACCTGGTGCTGCGCGACGTCATGACCGAGCGCGTGGTCAGCGTGAAGGTCAACACCGACCAGGAGGAAGTGGCGCAGATCATGGGCCGCTACGACCTGCTGGCCGTCCCCGTGCTGGATGACTCCGGCGCCATCCTCGGCATCGTCACCGTGGACGACGTGATGGACGTGCTGGTGCAGGAAGGCACCGAGGACGTGCAGCGCATGGGTGCCGTGGCGCCCATTGACGTGCCGTACTTCAAGTCCGGTGTGATGGACGTGCTGCGCGCGCGCGCCGGCTGGCTCTCCGTGATCTTCCTGGGGGAGATGTTCACCGGCACCGTGCTCAAGGAGTTCGAGGATGAGCTGGCCAGGGCCATGAGCCTGGTGGTGTTCATCCCGCTCATCATCAGCAGCGGGGGCAACGCGGGGAGCCAGTCCTCCACGGTGATCACCCGCTCGCTCGCCGTGGGCGAGGTCAAGCTCGACGACTTCAAGAAGGTCTTCAACCGCGAGTTCGCCGCGGGGATGGGCCTGGGCGCCATCCTGGGGCTGATTGGCGTGGCGCGCGCCGGCCTGTGGGGCTTTGGCGGCGACATCATGGCCACCGTGGGCCTCACGCTCATGGGCGTGGTGGCGTTGGGCACGGTGCTGGGCGCGGTGCTGCCCATGGGACTGAAGCGCGTGGGGCTGGACCCGGCGTTGACCAGCGCGCCCTTCATCGCCTCGCTCATCGACGTGGGTGGAATCCTGCTGTACCTCATGGTGGCACGGCTGGTGATGTTCTGACGGAGGTCTCTGGTGATGCGCGCAATGGTGATGGCGTCGGCGTTGGCCGTCATGGGGGCGGCGTGCGGACCGCAGGAGGAGGACAACGCGTGCGGTCTGAAGAAGGCGCTCCCGGACACGCCCAGCGGCACCCTGCAGGCCACGCGTGACGGACAGCCCTACACCGCCAACAGCGGCATCCGCGGCTACCGCCTCACGGACCGCTTCGACATCGTGGCCGGCGACGTCACCCTCAACATCCCGCGCGACAAGGACGGCAAGCGTGTGGATGAGGCGGTGAACGCGGGCAACTTCCCGGTGTGCATCGTGCTGAAGAGCCAGCAGGCCGGGAACCCGCCCAGCTATGCGTTCGTGAACGCGGGCGGCAACAGCTACGTCACCGACGACACCCACGGCGGCACCGTGGCCATCCTGGCCAAGGAGGGCGACGAGCTGGTGGGCCGGTTCGAGTTCGAGGCGGTGCAGAACAGCGGCAGCGGCACCACGAAGTTCGAGGACGGTTCCTTCCGACTTGGTCCGCGGTGATGCGCTGGTGGCTCCCGCTGCTGCTTTCTTGCGCGTGCGTTCCCTCCGCCTCGCGTGAGGCCTTCCGCGCCGCGGACCTCAAGGCCGAGCTGGTGAGCGGCTCCCCTCCCGGCCTCCCGCTCGAGGACGACCAGCAGTGGCACATCACGCTCTTTGGCCTGCACACCACGGAAGGCCCGTGGCGCTACGAGAACGTGGCCGCGCTCAAGGAGCGCACCATCTACGACGGCGTGCAGGCCAGGAAGCTCTTGCGCCTGGCGGCCTCGCGCGGCGTGCAGGTGGTGGTGATCACGGACCACAACAGCCTCCAGGCCGCGTTTGACAAGGAGCTGAACCAGGAGGCGGAGCGCCTGCGCGTGACGCTGGTGAGCGCCAGTGAGTGGAGCCTGGGCGGTCCGCTCACGCTGAACGAGCTCCCGGTGACGCCGGGTGTGGCCGGTCCACACGCGGTGCTGGTGGGCTACCAGGCCTCCCGCCCCAGCGACGTCATTGCTCCCCCCGACACGCGCCTGCCCGGCACCGACGCGCAGCTCGTCGAGATGCTGAACACGGTCCACGCGCGCGGCGGCGCGGCGGTGCTCACCCACCCCAACGCGCTGAACGCCGACTATCCCTTCGCCACGCCGCTGCAGTTTGACCTGGTGGAGGTGGACGGCCCGCGGCTGGAGCGACCGGGCCAGGCCCTCAGCCTGTGGCACGGGTGGCTCATGGACGGGTACCGGCTGGGGGCCATCTCGTCGGCCAACTGGCACGGCGGCAGGCCCACGGACAATCCCTTCCGACACCTCAACCTGGTCCGGGCGCGCACCCGCACCCCTGGTGCGCTCGCGGAGGCCATTCGCGCGGGCCACGTCATGGTGGTGGCGCAGCCGGAGAAGCGTCCTCGCGTGTTGTTGGGAGCGGATGCGGACGAGGACGGCTCTTTTGACGACGTGCGCGAGGGTGACGTCATGACGCCGGGGCCCCGGCAGGAGCGCGCGCGGTTCCAGGTGCGGGTGGTGGGCGCGGAGGGTCGGACGCTGGTGCTGTACACCGGCGCCTCGCGCGAGCCGGCGTACCGGGAGGACATGTTCGAGCCGGAGGTGGTCCGCAGCTTCTCGCTGGCGCTCATGCCGGAGCGACGCACCTTTGTCCGCGCCGAGCTGTGGAACGGCACGGTGCGCCAGGTGCTGACCAACCCGGTGTACTTCGAGCCGCTGGCGCGTCGGCCCAGCACGCCCGACGTCCGGCCCAAGCCGGAGCCCGAGCCCCAGGAGCCCATCCGCATCATCACCGTCCCGGACCGGGGTGCGCCGCCGGACGCGGGCGGTTATGGAGTGCAGCCGTGACCAGCTTCAGCGACATCCAGAAGATCCACCTCATTGGCGTCGGCGGGACCGGCATGGGCGCCTTTGCAGGGCTCCTCAAGCAGGCCGGATACGCCGTCACCGGCAGCGACACCGCCCTCTACCCCCCCATGAGCCACAAGCTGCGCGACTGGGGCATCCCCGTCTTCGAGGGCTACAAGCCGGAGAACCTGGCCGCGCGCGTCGACGGGAAGCCGGACCTGGTGGTGGTGGGCAACGTGATCCGCAAGGACAACCCGGAGGCCACCGCCTCGCGTGAGGGTGGCTACAACCAGGCCAGCTTCCCGCAGGCGCTGGGTGAACTGTTCCTGGCGCACCGGCCCTCCGTGGTGGTGAGCGGCACGCACGGCAAGACCACCACCACCGCCATGACCGCGCACGCGCTGCATGCCTGCGGCAAGGAGCCCGGCATGCTGGTGGGCGGCATCCCCATCGGCTTCGAGGAGAGCTTCCGCGTGGGCGGGAAGGGCGCGCCGTTCGTCGTGGAGGGGGACGAGTACGACACCGCCTACTGGGACAAGGGCCCCAAGTTCCTGCACTACAAGCCCAACGTCCTCATCATCACCTCCATCGAATACGACCACGCCGACATCTACCCCGACGTCGACGCCATTGAGCGGCGCTTTGCCGAGCTGGTGGCGTTGGTGCCCAAGCATGGCCGGGTGATTGCGTGGTCCGGCTCCGACCGCGTGAAGCGCGTGGCGGCCATTGCCGCGGAGCGCGGCGTGCCGGTCACCATGTACGGGAAGTTCGGCCAGCTGCGCGCCGCCAACGCCATCCAGGATGAGCGCGGCGCCGCCTTTGACGTGGTGCGCGACGGAAAGACCGAGGCGCGCGTGGCCCTGCGCCTGTCCGGCATGCACAACGTGGACAACGCGCTGGCGGCCTACCAGGTGCTCCTGCACTTTAGCGCCACGCCACAGCAGGCCGCGGAAGCGCTGGCCACGTTCAGTGGCGTGAAGCGCCGGCTGGAGGAGATCGGGGAGGTGCGTGGCGTGCTGGTGCTGGACGACTTCGCCCATCACCCCACGGCGGTGAAGCTCACGGTGGACGCGGCGCTCAAGCGCTATGCGCGTCGGCTGGAGGCGTCCGGGGGGCGGTTGTGGGCGGTGTTCGAGCCGCGCAGCGCCACGAGTTGTCGCCGCGTGTTCCAGAAGGAGTACGCGGAGGCCTTTGACGACGCGGACGTCGCGGTGATCTCCGAGCCCGGCCGCAAGGGCACCATCCCCGACGACCAGCTCTTCCAGGTGAGCCAGCTGGTGGAGGACTGGAAGGCGCGTGGGGTGGACGGTCGCCTGTGGCCCACCGCCGACGAGATTGCCGCGAAGCTCTCCGCCGAGGCGCGCGAGGGCGACGTGGTGCTGCTCATGAGCAACGGCAGCTTTGGCGGCCTGCACCAGAAGCTGCTGAGCGCGCTGAAAGGGTGAGTCCATGCGCGTCGTTCTCGTCGCTGCGCTCATGCTGCTGATGGGCTCGTGCCTGGGGACCGCCAGCGGCGGCGCACCCAAGCTGCCCTCGCTCCCCACGCTGGCGCAGGCCGCCGGACAGGAGGAGATGGGCCCTGCGCTGGGCATGGCCGACGAGAGCGGCAGGCTCATCGACTCGCAGGCCGTGCAGGGCAGGGTGGTGCTGGTGGACTTCTGGGCCAGCTGGTGCGGCCCGTGTCAGCACTCCATCCCGTTCTACCGGCGGCTGTATGAGCGGTTCCAGCGCAAGGGCCTCGTCGTGGTGGGGGTGAACGTGGATGATGACCACGACGACATGCGCGAGTACCTGGCGGTGCACCCGCTGCCGTTCAGCATCATCTGGGACAAGGAGAAGGCGCTGAGCGGGCGGTTTGGCGTGATGCAACTGCCCACCGCGTTCCTGTTCGACCGCAAAGGCCGCCTGCGCAAGACCCGCTTGGGCTTTGACCCCGAGGAGATGCGGGAGGTGGAGGACGAGGTCCGACTGCTGCTGGGGGAGGACGGCTGAGATGACCGCGCCGTACGTGCCGCCGCCCGTGCCACGTCGCACCCGGAAGCTCCCGGTGGTGGGCATGGTGGTGGCCAGCGCGTTCGGGCTGGGGCTGTTCTGGTTCTTGTGGGACGTGGCGGTGGAGCTGCAGCAGCGCGTGGTGCCCACCCGACAGGCCGGGACCTATGAGGCGCCTTCCGTCACGGGATCTTCAGCAGCTCCTTGACCTTGGAGATGACGCTGGGCGCCTGGATGGGCTTGGTGATGTACGCGTTGGCGCCCAGCGAGAGCGCGCGCTGACGGTCCTCCTGCGCGCCCTCGGTGGTGATGATGACAATCGGGATGTCCTTGTGGACCTCATCCCGACGCACCATGGAAACCAGCTTCAGGCCATCCATCATGGGCATGTTGATGTCCGTGATGAGGATGTCGAACTTCTGGCCGGAGAGCTTCTTGAGGCCGTCCACGCCGTCATCCGCCTCCACCACCTTGAGGTTCTTGATGCGGGAGAGTGCAAAGACGATGAGTTGGCGCATGGTGGGAGAGTCTTCCACCACCAGTGCGTGCAGGGTGCCGTTGCTCATGCGCCCTCCTGCTGACGGCCCGCCTTGGACCACAGCTTCTCGTACAGCTCCCGCGTGGCGCGCACGGGCCGCGCCTGCAGACGGGAAGAAGACATGATCGCCGTGGCGGCATGGGCGCCAAGCAGCTGGAACAGCTCGAAATCCACGCTGGAGAGGGCGGGTTTCTGGGTCAAGAGCTTCACCAACACAATGGCGCCGATCCGTTCCTCTCCCACGGCCAGTGGGATGACGGCAAGGGGATTGGTGGGAGAACCCTCCACCATCTTCTCCGCCACGTGCTGCTTCTTGTCCGCCACCGCCTTGCCCACCACGCCTTCGCCCAGTTTCACGGCGGGATAGTCCGCGGCGTCCCGACCCTCGGCAATCAATGCGTTGAGGACCTTGGTCTCGTCGTCCAGCAGGTAGATGCAGAAGTCTTCCGCGCCAATGAGGTTCAGCAGGATCTCGGAGACAATCTGCATGACCTCCGGGAAGGCCATGGTGGAGTGGAGCTGGAAGCTGGCCACGTAGAGGTTGGCCAGGTTGTTGTGGGCTTCCTCGATCTCCGCGTACTGCGTGGTGAAGTCCCGGTTCTCCTCCTCCACCTTGCGGAAGTGATCCAGCATGCGCTGGCGGTCCTGTTCCAGCTGCTGCAGCTGGGTCTTCAGGTCCCGGACAACGTCGGTTTCCAGCCGGCGCTTCAGCTGGGTGATCTCCTCCTCCAGGCTGGCCACCTGGAAGCGGAGCCGCTCGTTCTCCTGCAGGAGCTCCTCGGTGAACTCCTGGCCCCGCTTGAACAGGGTCAGGAAGTCCTCCCGGGACTTCCAGCGCGACTCCGGTTCGTCCCCGCCTTTGGGGTCGGCCATGTCTCCTCCGTCGAGCGGACCGGGCGCGGGAGCGCTCGGCCCACAGAGCGAATGCGGGTACCACGCCCCCGGAAACTCCCTCAAGGATCGCACGGCCGCCCGAGGCATTTCCCCCTCCCGCTCCCGCTCCCGATCCCGCTCCCGATCTTTTGGCGTGGCCCGGTTTCCCGACGTGACAACACGTTGAACGAGCCCAAGGACTTCCGGGAGCGGGAGGG
>JBFMGU010000342.1:0-9811 GCA_040752415.1 Myxococcota bacterium | reverse complement strand
TCCGTGAGAGACCAGATCACGACGTCGTGCTCCGGTCGATCGCGAGCACTCCTTCAAGCGCCACAATAGGAACCTTCGCCAAGAGATCGATTACACACAGGACAACAAGCCGATCGGCGTTCTAGACGGGCTGCGGGCAGCACTGAACAAACGTACAGAGCGAAAAATCACCTGACAAGGTGTTGCCGGGGATCGCGCCCGCTCCCCTCGACGAGATCTTTGCGTCCGTGGCGCAGCGCCCCACCCCACAAGGGATTTCCGCCTCTTCGTGGTGTCCCTAAGTTCTGGCTAACCGCCCACCACGTGGGTGATGGCCGCCACCGCGGCGCCGCCCAGCAGCGTGAACAGCCGGAGCGCCTTGTCCTTCTTGAGGTCCACCACCGGCAGCAGGTTGTGCGTGGCCACGTAGATGAACACCCCGGCGGCCACGCCGCTGACCCACATGGTGACGTGCGGTCCGCCGGTGGTGGTGCGGGTGAGGACCACGCCCAGCAGCGGCATCACCGCGCTGCTGCCCACCAGTGGCCAGAACGCCCGCGGCCGACCCCCCAGCTTGAGCAGCGAGGCATAGGACGCCGCCAGCGGCATGTGGTGCGCCAGCAGCGCCAACGTCGTGGTGAAGACGGTGCCCGCGGCCCCCGCCGCCGTCAGCGCCGCTCCATCCACCAGCCCGTGCAGGCTGAAACCCACGAAGGCGCTGACCGGCAGGTGCACCTCGTGCGCGTCCACGCCTTCATGATCCAGGTGGAGATGCTCATGATGGTGCGGCTCGTGCGCGTGGTGCCCGTCCACCTCGGGGAGCGCGCCGTGCAGCCCCGCTTCCAGCAAGAGCACGCCAAAGAAGCCCAGCAGCACCGCCCAGCCCAGCTCCTCCCCCAGGCCCGTGGCGTGCGGCAGCAGGTGCAGCAGCGCAGTGCCGGTGAGGAGGCCGGCGCTCGTCGTGAGCAGGGCGTCGCGGTGGCGTTCCCAGATGGCGGTCACGCTCGGCGCAATGGCCCCCAGCAGCGCGCCCGCCGTCAGCACCAACGCCCCCATCACCACCGGATCCACGCTCGCCTCCAAGGACGGCCACCCTTGCCACCGTGCGGATCTTCTTGCAACGCCATCGCAAGAAGGTGCTGGGCAGTCGTGACGCGGGAACGGCGCGGGGCCGCGCGCGTGTCAGCTCTCGGTGATCTTGATGAGGACGGCGGTGATGTTGTCGGGGCCGCCGTTGTCGTTGGCGCGCTGGATGAGGGCGCTGGCCATGGCATCCAGGTCATGGACGTGGGCGTTCATGATCTCCTGGATCTCCGGGTCGCTGACCGGGCCGGACAGCCCGTCGCTGCAGAGCAGGAAGATGTCGTTGGGCATGGGCTCCAGGCGGGAGATGTCCACCTGGACCGTCTCCTTCATGCCCAGCGCCCGCACGATGACGTTCTTGTGCGGAAACGCTTCGATCTCCTCGGGCGTGAGCTTGTTGGCGCGGATGTAGTCGTTGAGCAGCGAGTGGTCCTCGGTGATCTGCTCCAGCTGGCTGGCGCGCAGGCGGTAGCAGCGGCTGTCGCCCACGTGGCCGATGTAGACGGTGCCGTTGGAGAACAGGCTGCCCACCACGGTGGTGCCCATGCCGCGGTAGCGCGCCTCGCTGGTGGAGGACTCGTAGATGCGCAGGTTGGCCAGCTTGATGGCGGTGACCAGGCGGTTCTCGTCGTAGCGGAGGCCTTTTTCCTCCTTGAACGGCCAGGTGATCTCCTCGTTCTCGCTGGTCTCCTTGAAGAAGCGCGCCAGGTTCTCCACGGCCATCTGGCTGGCAACCTCACCACAGGCATGACCACCCATGCCGTCGGCCACCACGAAAAGGCTCTGATCCTCCACCAGGAGGAAGGTGTCCTCGTTGTGGGTGCGCTTCATCCCCACGTTGGTCTGGCCCACGGCGGTGACTTTCATTCAACCCTTCGCAAAGTCGCTGGAAACGGGGCAACCCGAGAGGAGCTCGGGCCGCAGGAATATGGAGAACCTTTTGCCTCTGTCAATTGCGTGCCCGCCGCCGGGCGCACTTCGTTGCTCCTTCGTGTCATGGGCTTGTCCACGGGCGTGCACCTGCGCTAGTGTTCAGCGCTGTATATCTGTGCGGGTCCGGCTCGAGAAGCCCCCCTTGGAGAGGCCATGCCCTTGGAGCCTTTGACAGAGCGTCAGCAGGAGATCCTGGACTTCATCTCCCGGGAGACCAACAAGAACGGCTATTCGCCCACCATCCGCGAGATCGGGGAGCGGATGGGCATACGGTCCACCAACGGCGTCAACGACCACCTCAAGGCCCTGGAGCGCAAGGGTTACCTGAAGCGTGAAGCGGACAAGAGCCGCACGCTGCGGGTGCTCAAGTCCGGGCACGGGGCGGTGGATGCCGCGCCGGTGCGTGCGCTGACGCCCCAGAACAACCTGCTGTCCATCCCGCTCTTGGGCCGGGTGGCCGCCGGGGAGCCCATCCTGGCCGAGGAACAGGCGCTGGGCCGGGTCCACATCGACAGCTTCTTCATCGGCACCACCAAGAAGGTCTTCGCGCTCAAGGTGGTGGGCGACTCGATGATCGAGGACGGCATCCACGACGGGGACTACCTGTTCGTGAAGAAGCAGCCGGTGGCGGAGGCCGGGGACATCGTGGTGGCAATGATCGAGGGTGAGGCCACCTGCAAGCGCTACTTCCCCGAGGGCGACCGCATCCGTTTCCAGCCCGCCAACTCCCGCCTGCGTCCCATCTACGTGAACCGGGATGACTTCCGGGAGACCTCCATCCTCGGCGTGGTGGTGGGCGTGTACCGTCAGGTCTGAGCGGACGCTCACTCCCCGTCCACCTCCGCTTCCACCTCGAACAGGTCGCGGATGGTTCCTTCCTTGATGACGTGCAGCGTCTTCAGCTGCTCGCCCGCATGGCTGTGCCGCGCGCGCTCCAATTGGACCCGCGCGAAAGCACCCGCGGCCACGTGGGACACCGTGCACGCATCCAGAACGCCCTCCTGACGTCGTTCCCGGTACGGTGGGTGGACTTCACACAGCGCCTCGTCAAGCGCCCGCGCCAACCGCGCATCCGCGCCCATCTGCAGCGTCCTCTGCGCCGCCCACTCGATGAGGAACGTGTACCGCGGTGCGCCGTGGGTGCGCGGAGACGCCGCCACCGCCCAACGCGCCGGGTGCAATCCGGTGGCCATCATGGCGCGGTGCATGGCGTCGCGGGCGTGGGCCTCGGTGGTGTTCTCTCCGCGCAACGAGAGGGCGCTCCCCGCCTTCTGCACAAAGCGCAACATGGGCGCCTGTGCGTGGAAGCCGTCCACCTGCACCACGTCATCCATGCGGTAGCGCGCCAGCCCCGTGCCGTTGGTGAGCACCGGGCTGTATCTCCCGCGCAGTGACAGCTCATGCGCCAAGAGCGGGTCGCCGTGCGGCGTGCCCGCTTCGTCCACGGGGATGAACTCGTAGAAGTTGCTCTGCACCGCCAACACGCCGGGCACGTCGCCGTCGGCGCGCGGGATGGCAATCCAGCCCTCATTGGCCGCGTAGATCCCGCCGCGGATGGGCACGCCCGGCGCCGCCGCCATCACCTCCGGCAGGAACGCCGCGCCCGCGCCGTGTGTCCAGCAGCTCATGAGTCGCAGGCCCGGCCAGGCGCTGCGCGGCGTCAGTCCGCCGGCAAACCGGGCGCGCGCGGCCATGGCGCGGGAGCGGTCCGGCCGGGCGCCCAGGTAGGGACGCAGCGCCGCGTAGGCCTCGCCAGGGAGGCGGTGGCGCAGGGTTCCGTCGTGGAGGTCCTGCAGCAGCGCGTCCGCGTCGTGGCGCAGCGTCTCGAACAGCGCGTGCAGGCTGTGCGAGCTGACCGCGATGAGCCAGGTGATGTCGGAGGCCAGCGCGCAGCGCGCCACCACGTAGGAACGGACGGCGGGGTCGGGCACCTCGAAGGCCTGCAGCGGGACGGCGTACAGTCGCTGCAGCACGCTGGGCACGTGCGTGAAGTTGTACCCGCTCATGTTGCCAATCGGCGTGCCGTCGGGGGCCACGTCCACGTGCGCGTTGGCGGCGAAGTAGACCACGCCTCCCTCGGTGGCGCGCGGGTGGTCCTGTCCCACGGCGTGCAGCCACAGGTGCAGCGTGCTCTGGAACTGGCGACGGTAGCTCTCGGTGATCGGCACCAGCTTGCGGTAGCCGGTGGTCCCCGCCGACGCGCTCCAGAACTCCACGCGCTCCGGCACCAGCACGCCTTTCTCCCCGTGCAGCATGCGGTCGATGTAGGGGCTGAAGGCGTCGTAGCCGCTCACCGTGACGCGCTGGCGGAAGTCATCCACCGTGCGGATGCTGCTGTAGCCGTGCTGGCGACCAAACCGGGTGTCCTTGTGGCGTCGCACGTGGTCCAGCAGGAACTGCCGTTGGGCCGCGGCCACGTTGCGACACGCCGCCTCGAACGTCACCAATCCGGGTTGGCGGCTGAGCTGGAGCAGGGGAAGGAGCATGCCCATCAGGGGCGGCGGCTGTAGCAGATGGGTCGTGCTCCGGTCAGCCACTTGATGGGTCCTCTCGCTGGGGGATAGGTCGCGCGCCATGATGAACGTTCTGACGGTGGTGTCGTTGTGCGGGGTGTTGTGGGCGCAGGCGGCGGGTCTGTCCATCAATCTCTCGTCGGTGGCGCCGGAGAAGGAGCGTCCCTACCTGACCTTGATGGCGCATCGTCCCGTGGCGCAGGCGGTGGTGACCCTGAAGCGCTCCGACGGGAAGACCGTGGTGCTCAAGACCGGGCGCATGAAAGGCGGCGCGGAGAAGAAGCTCTTCCTGGACCAGCCGCTGGGCACCTTCACCTATGAAGGCACGCTCTCCGCCACCTACGCCGACGACGACAGCGAAGCCTCCATGCCCCTGAAGTTCGAGGCCTCCATCCTCACGCCGCCCAAGGTGCTGCTGGACGAGAAGGACCTGCATCTCGAGGACAACCGCGTGGAGGTGACCATGGACCGTCCCGCGCGCAAGGTGCAGTTCCGCGTCACCGGCGACAACGGCGAGATCATCGACGAGGGCGAGGCCAACTTCCCCGACGAGCCGGCGGGCACGAAGCTGCCGCTGGTGTGGAAGCCGGGTCACGCGCGGGTGTTGCGCATCGACATCATCGGCTACGACCGTCACGGCATGTTCAGCCCGACGCTGAGCCTGTTTCCGTGGTCGCTGGAGATTCCGCACCAGGACGTGAACTTCGCCACGGGACAGAGCGTGATTCCGCCCGAGGAGATGCCCAAGGTGCAGTCCGCGCTGGCCGACATCCAGACGGCCATCGGTCGCTACGGGAAGGTGGTGGAGATCAAGCTGTACGTGGCCGGCCACACGGACACGGTGGGGAGCGCGGAGACCAACCGTGCGCTGAGCGAGGCGCGAGCGCAGTCGATTGCGCGGGCGTTCCGCAAGGGTGGCATCAGGGTGCCCATCTACTACCGCGGTCACGGCGAGGATTCGCCCAAGGTGACCACTCCCGACGAGACCGACGAGCCGCAGAACCGTCGTGCGGAGTACATCCTGGCGGTGCAGGAGCCGAGCGCCGGCAACTGGTCCCTCTTGCGCTGACCTCACGACGGGCGCCAGCCCTTTCCGCGACGAGTACCACCGCGGGCGCGGCCCATCAGGCGCCAGCCCTTCCCGCGACGGGCACCACCGCGGGCGCCAGCCCTTTGGGAGTGCGGTCTGCAATACCGCTTTGCTTCTGCCGCGCGGCGACCACGACGGCTCCACCGCGGGCGCCAGCCCTTTCGGACTGCGGCATGAAGTGCCGCTATTCCTTCGCGCGCAGCGCGCCCTGGTCCCACCTCCCAGGATTTTGTCCCCGTTCCTCGCCGACCCTATGCTTTCGCGCCGGTGGATTCCGCGCCCCTTCCCCTGTTGCCTCATCGCCCTCGCGTCGAGGCGGAGCTCTTCCACGCCGCGCGCGGCGCTGACGGTCTCGTCGCCATCCGCGTGCGTGCCTGTGGTCCGGGTGTTCTCTGGGGCCTTGGTCGTCCCGTCTTTGTGCGTGGGGAGTGGGAGCGCATCCTGCTCCGTCGTGCGTCGGGTGTGTTGCGCCTGAAGCTGCTGGGCGCCGGCGGTCTCTCCTTCGCGTCCCTGGACCTGACCCCCAGTCACCACGTCCACGTCCCGACGGTCCCCCCGTCGCGGCCGGTCGCTCCTGTGCGCGCCCCCCGCGTTCAATCCCAGGTCGTGGCGGTGCCATCTCCCGTCGTCGCCGTGGCCGTGCGCGTGCTGGATCCCCGCATTCTGCAGCACCTCAGTCCCCCTTCATCGCAGGAGGAACGCCATGGAACCTGAGCGCGTGGACAACCACTTCGGGCTCGCGGAGTCGACACCCGCTGGTCGCGTGAGCCGCTTCCTCTGGTTCTGCGCCGGCGCCGACGCGGACATCCTGCAGCGCTGCCCCAACTCCGACCGCGTGAAGTACCAGGGCATCGGCGGCATCGTGCTGGCGACGGCGGTGCTGGCGTTCGCGTCGGGCAGCTACGCGTTCTACACGGTGTTCAGTCCCAAGGATGAGACGGCGCTGAGCCAGGACGTGCACATGCCCACCGTCCTGGCGTCGTTGGCCATGGGATTCATCTGGTCGCTGATCATCTTCAACATTGACCGCTTCATTGTCTCCAGCACCGGCAAGGGCGACGGCACCGACGCCATCACCTGGGGTGAGTTCACCAAGGCCATTCCGCGCATCATCATGGCGGTGATCATCGGCGTGTGCATCTCGGCGCCGTTGGAGATCCGCATCCTGAAGCCGGAGATCGAAGCGCAGCTGGAGTTGGAGCAGAACGAGTACCTGGGTCGGCTCAACGCGCACTCCGACCGCATCATCCAGGCGCAACGTGAGGAGCTGCGCTCGCGCATGGATGGCGCGCAGAAGCGCCTGGATGACCGCGCGGCCTACTTTGAGAAGCGGCGGTTGGAGATCAAGGAGCAGCGTCGTCTCCTCGAGCTGGAGGCGGAGGGGAAGACGGGCAGCAAGCACGCCGGTCGTGGGCCCGCGTGGCGGGACAAGCGCGACACGTTGGACAAGATGGAGCAGGAGCTGGACAAGGACCGTGAGGGCGACAAGGAGAAGCAGAAGCCGCTGGAGCAGGACATGGCGCGTTGGAAGCGCGAGCTGGAGGCGCTGGACGTGCTGCTCGAGAAGGAGCGGCAGAGCAATCTCAAGCAGGCGCGCAGCCTCGACGGGTTGCTGAAACGCATCCAGATCTCGCACGACATCGGCGGCTCGGTGCCGTGGTGGATCACGTTGTTGCTGCTGGCCATTGAGACCGGTCCCATCTTCTTCAAGATGATGCTGATCCGCGGCGCGTACGACTACATCGACGAGAACATCAAGCGGATTGCCGCGGCGCGCACCGGTGTGGAGGCCATGGGGTACATCTTCACGGCGCAGGGCAACCTGGAGCTGCGCGACGACCGCTTCCACCAGGCCGAGGCGGCGCTTGCGCGCGAGGTCGACCGGCTGCGGGTGCAGACCGAGCTGACCCAGGAGGTGCACGCGCGGTTCCGCGAGCAGGCCAAGGCGGACATCAAGGAGCACCCGGAGAAGTACGTGGCGCCGAACGTCGGCGTGAAGGCATGAGTCGTTCCGCGCGCATGGCCGCCTGGCTGGGCTTCGACCCCGCGGTCACCGGGGCGTTGGCGCCGAACCATGCGCGCGCGCTGGCGGCGACGTCGCTGGCGGCCCTTCCCGCGGTGTTGGCGGTGGGGCTCTCCGGGGGTTACGGCACCTGGCTCGCCAGCGACGCGGTGGTGCTCTCCGTCGTCGTCGGCATGGGCGTGAGTGTGTATCTCGCGAACCTGCTGCGTCTCTCGGTGGCGGGCGGCGGTGCGGCGGCGCACGAGGATGCTTCACGTGCGTTGCGTTGGTCTCCGCGCGTGGTGCCGTTGGTGATCCTGGCGCTGCTGGGCGCGTTCTTCGCGCAGCCGCTCCTGCTCGGTTTCCTGCGGCCCCGTCACGACGAGCGCGTGGACGCACTGCGTCAGGCGCTGGTGCGGATGCACGAGGAGGCCGCGGTCTCCCACGTACGGGTCGCGCTCGCCGACGCGCAGGCTGCATTGCAGGACGCGGAGCAACGTCGGGCGGAGCTGCGCGCGCGCGTGGCGAGGAATCAACGGGAGCTTGACGCGCTCAACCGTGGCCCCGACGTCGACGGTCGCGACGTGGAGCGGCGGGTCCTGCTCTCTGCGGCGGAGGACCACCAGGCGGAGCTCACGCGTCTGGAACGGCGGGTGGAGGACGCACAGCGCAAGGTCGACGAGTGGACGGGGGCGGAGCGCAACGTGCTCGAGAAGGACGTGGCGGTCTACACCGCGCACCTGAAGCGCTCGCACTTCCTGCTGCGGCGCGTGCAGCTGGCGTGGGAGGACCCGGTGACGTCGGGACTGTGGACGCTGGGCATCATCCTGCTGCTCATCCTTCCGTGGCTCTTCACCGCCACCATCAGCCGCGGCGCCTCCCGCGCGTACGAGGCGTTGCGACGCATGCTCACCCGCGACGTCGTGGAGACGGCGTACCGCGCGGCGCGTGCCGAGGAGGAACGCATCCTGCGTCATTGGCCCACGTTCAGCGGCCTGCGTCTCGAGGCGTTCGACGACCCGCCCTACAACACCCGTCCCCGCGTGGTGGCGCGCCATGGCTGAGTGGATCCGCGGCGAGCTCCAGGGCGACTGCCTCGGTCGACCGACGAAGGGGCCGGGCGCCTCCGCCACGGCGCGTTGGTACCAGCTCACGCTGGAAAACGCGGTGGTGCGCAACGTGACGCCGGTGGCGGGCCCGCCGTCGACGAGCACGGGGAAGGAGCCCTTCCGCCAGGAGCGCGTGGCGCAGTGCACGCTCACGTTGGCCAACTCCGCGCCCGACGATCCCGGTGAGCAGCGTGCCCTCGTCGACGTGAGCGTTTGGGACTGGGAGATGCGTCGCCACGTGGAGGGGCAGAGCGGGACGCAGGGCACGCTGGTGGGCACGGTCTACGCGCGCCTGGATGCGCCGGCAAAGCCCACCCCCGTTCCTCCCCGACGTCGTCCTCCGCCCCCCACGCCCGAGCCGGTGGGCACGCAGGATCGCGTCGACCGCAGCGGTTGCCTGGCGCTGTTGCTGGGGATTCTCGTCGGGGCGTGGCTGTGGTGGCACTGCGGGCCGTTCACGTGCCTGCTGTGGGCGGCCGTGATTGGCGCCTCCTGGTGGACCTGGCGTTACCGACGACGCAGCGAGCTCGCGCGCCCGTGGTGGAAGGTGGGTCTGCACGGGGGGCTGGGGTTGTGCCTGCTCGCCCTCGGCCTGGGGACCACGTTGGAGATGGTGGACACCGTCACCATGGCCACCTGCGGCACCAACGACGCGCTGCGGGTGTTGTGGGTGGCGCTGGCGCTCGTCGGTGCGGCGCTGCTCACGGTCTCCTGGCCGCTGCATTGGCTGTGGGTGTTGTGGACGTCGGTGATGCTGCTCTGGTGCGGGCGTTCCGGACTGGACTGCGCGGGGCAATGGGCACGCAGTGGCGTCGACATCGTGCGCGGTGTGGCGCCGGACCTCACGGCTCTCGGTGACTCCTTGGACGGGCTTCGTCAGCGCATGGGCGGCGCCATGGGCTGGAACACGGGTTCAGGAAATGCGGGTACCGGTGGCGGCGCGGACCCGACGAGCAGCGCGGGCCAGGGCGAAGGAGGCGCCGCGGGGCTCGAGGGCGGCGGTCAGGGCGGGCGCGGCGCGGGGGCTGGCCAGGGCGCGGGTGCCGGCGAGGGCGGCCTTGGTGGTGGTGGCGTCGAGGGTGGGGCCGGTGGCCTCGCGGGT
>JBFMGU010000341.1:0-9888 GCA_040752415.1 Myxococcota bacterium | reverse complement strand
TACGCCATGCAGCCTCCGGGGTCGGCACGGGACCGCCTCGAGAGGCCGGTAGGGCATCACGCGGGGGGTGGGGAAAGGTTTTGAGAAACCTCCGAACTCGGTGGGGAAAGGTTTTGAGAACCTACACGAGATCTCGTGGCTGTACACGCCGCTGACCGCCACGTCGATGAAGTTGTCGTCGTTGAGATGACCCGCAGCCACGCCGCAGGCCCCATTGCCGTGGTCGAACGCCCCGACAGAGCAGAACGCCAGGCACCCTCCGGGCCCGCACACCAGCGGGTTGAACGCACCGGCGCCACACGCGCTCTGCCACGGTGAGCCTCCGTCGGGCGGACGGCTTGGGCACCAGGGCGGCTCCACGAAAGGACCCGCGTCGCTCCGCGAACCGCCACCATCGCGTCCAAAGGAAGGTCGGGCCGGGCCGGCGTCGTCACGGCGCGCGCCGGGCTCGCAAGCGACCACCAGGAGGCTGGCCGGGACCAGCAGCGGCAACACCGCAGTCCCTGCACGAAGCATCGGTCGTCCGGCCCGTGACGACATGGACGTGGTCTCCAAGGCACCAGGCTACCAGCAGCGAGACGCCCTCGCTGGTCCTCCGTGGAGCCTGGGGTCGGCGACGTTGGCTCGTGGGACGCGCGGGCGGATTCCACGCTTGCCCGTCGGTGGCACGGTGTGCGAGCCGTCCACCATGGCCGCCCGCAAGAAACCACCCCGTGAATCCGCCCAGGCCCGCAGCACCCGTGCGTTGCGCATCCTGGACACGCTCTCGCAGACCTACCCCGACGCTCACTGCGAGCTGGATTTCCAGGATCCCTGGCAGCTGCTGGTGGCGGTGGTGCTGAGCGCGCAGTGCACCGACGCCAACGTGAACAAGGCCACCCCCGCGCTGTTCCGTCGCTACCCCGCGCCGCGCGACATGGCCGCCGCCGAGCCCACCGACGTGGAGCCGTTCATCAAGACGCTGGGCCTGTACCGCAACAAGGCCAAGAACCTCATCACCACCGCGCGCGCCGTGGTGGAGCAGCATGACGGCGTGGTTCCCGACGAGCGGGAGGCGTTGGAGGCGCTGGCGGGGGTGGGTCGCAAGACGGCGAGCGTGGTGCTGGCGGAGGCGTATCACCAGCCCGCGTTGGCGGTGGACACGCACGTGGGACGGCTCTCCCGGCGCCTGGGCTTGACCGTGCACGAGGATCCCAACGACGTGGAGCAGGACCTCTGCGCGCTCATCCCGCGCGAGCGTTGGCGTGAGACCCACCACGCGCTGATCTGGCACGGTCGACGTCACTGCGGCGCGCGCGCGCCGGGCTGCGACGACTGCCCCGTCCTGTCGGACTGCCCGCGCGTGGGCGTCAGCTGACGGCTTGGGCTTTGGTCCCGGCGACGGAGTTGGGTCGGAGCGCGGCGTCTGGTACACGTGCGCGCTCACCTGAAACACCGCTGGGGGCATGGTTGACCGCAGTGAGCCCTGCAAATCCTTCGCGTCCAAAGCACTCCGTGACCACGTCCCACGCTGCCCCGCGACTCCTGGCGCTCCTGCTGCCGTTGGCGCTGATGGGCAACACCTGTCCCACCAGCACGCCCGACCCGCCGGATGCTTCCACGTCGTCATCGGGGGGTGGCGGGTGCCGGCTCTCGCCGTTGGGGGATCCCTCGCAGCCCATGGAGATGGAGGTGGTGGCGTTGCAGCCCAGCGGAACCAGCGTGCCGCTCCACGACGGTGACGACGTCTCGCTGATCTTCCCGCCGCAGGGTGGCCGCGTGATCTTCCTGGGCGTGCGCGCCACCAACATCGACCCGTGCGCGGCGCGACTCTCCGGCTCCGTGAAGGACCTGACGACGGGCCAGGTGCGCGTGGACGTGCGCACGGTGAACCTCAAGGACCTGGGCGGCGGCTTCGGCGGCTCCTCCGACAGCAACATCGCCACGTTCGCCAACGTGCCCATGTGTCCCAACCAGTGGGCCTCCACCGCCGTCTACGACCAGCCCTTCCAGCTCGAGGTGAGCCTGCGCGAGCGGAACACGGGTCGGGAGAAGAAGGTGCAGATGAACGTGACGCCGCGCTGCAATGAGCCGGGCATGGAGGAGGAGTGCCTGTGCATCTGCAAGGATGACTACGTGCTGGGTGAGACCTGCGAGCCCGACGGTGGCGTCGGTGACGGTGGCTCGCTCGACGCCGCAACGGGTGACGCGGCACGCGGGGATGGCGGATGAAGGCTGGTTTCTCGTCGGGATTGTTCGCTGTGCTGCTCGCCGGATGTTGTCCTCCCGGCGCGCCGTTTCCCAACTGCGCCACCGACGGCGGCAATGCCGGGCCCGCGGCGTGGACCACGGTGCTGGACCTGGAGGACCTGGACGGCGCGGTGCTGAGCGTGTGGGGCACGGGGACGGACACGGTGTTCGCCGTGGGCGGACCAGTGGGGAACCAGGCGGAGACGCTGGCGGTGCTCTTCAGCGGTGGCGGGTGGAAGAGGCTGCATCCCGGCGGACAGGACACGTACTGGTGGGTGCACGGCACCTCCGCGTCCGACGTGTGGATGGTGGGCGAGCACGGGCGCATCAGTCACTGGAACGGGAACGCGTTCAGCGAGCACACCTCCGGCGTCACGGCGACGTTGTGGGGCGTCATGGCGTTCTCCGCGAATGACGTGTGGGCCGTGGGCGGCACACCGGGCGAGGGCACCAACGAGCCCAACGACATCGTACTGCACTACGACGGGACCAACTGGTCTCCCGAGACGTTGCCCGGCAATCCGCGCGGCAGCTCGCTGTTCAAGGTGTGGGGCACCTCCGCGAGTGACCTCTACGTCGTGGGCGAGCACGGAACGATCTGGCACCGCACGGCGAGCGGGTGGACGCTGGAGAGTGCGCAGTACACGCCGCCGCTCGCTTCCGGGACGCTGTTCACCGTGCACGGCTGCAGCAGCACCGACGTGTGGGCAGTGGGTGGCAACAGCGTGCTGCACTCCGACGGCACCACGTGGAGCAAGGTTCCCGTCACGCTCAACAGCCAGGTCAACGGTGTTTCCTGCGGCCCCGACGGGGCGGTGGCGCTGGTGGGCTTTGGCGGGATGAAGATGCGTCGCGTGAATGGCGAGTTCGTGGATGAGTCGGAGATTGAGCCGTACAACGACCTCCACGCCGCCTGGATCGATCCCGCCGGCACGGTGTGGGCCAGCGGCGGGGACTGGCTGGCGCCCGCGGGGCCGGGTCGGGTGCGTGAAGGCGTGGTGGCGCGTTACGGCAGCGGCACCGTTTCTGCCACCGTGACGCCGTAGGAATACCGCGTGCCTGCGAGCGCCCACGTTTGAGCGGTCTGCGCCGCGCTCGCCCTCGGAGTGCGGTGCAAGCGCCAATCCCCGCCTGAGCGGACACAGTGGGGGCGCGCAGCACCGCCCTGGTTTCGCTGACGGGATCTCATTCCGCCCGGCCGGCGTCCCATGACGCAGCCAAGGCGGTGCTGCGCGCCCCCGGTGTGTCCGCTCAGACGGGGATTGGCGCTTGCACCGCACTCCGAGGGCGAGCGCGGCGCAGACCACTCAAACGTGGGCGCTCGCGGAGCGTTTCAGCACACCACCGCGCTGCCCAGCGCCTTGCGGAAATACTCGATGGTGCGCTTCAGCCCGTCGTCGAGCGGGATGCGTGGCTCCCAGCCCAGCTTCTCCTTGGCCACCGTGATGTCCGGCCGACGCTGCGTGGGATCATCCTTGGGCAGCGGCTTGTAGACGATCCCGCTCTTGCTCCCCGTCTGCTTCACCACCTTCTCCGCCAGCTCCTTGATGGTGAACTCCCCCGGGTTGCCCAGGTTCACCGGCCCCACGAAGCCGTCCTGCTCCATCATGCGGACCATGCCCTCGACGAGGTCGTCCACGTACTGGAAGCTGCGCGTCTGGCTCCCGTCGCCGTAGATGGTGATGGGCTGGCCGGTCAGCGCCTGCACGATGAAGTTGCTCACCACGCGCCCGTCGTCGGGGAGCATGAACGGGCCGTAGGTGTTGAAGATGCGGATGACGCGGATGTCCACGTTGTTCTGCCGGTGGTAGTCAAAGAACAACGTCTCGGCCACGCGCTTGCCCTCGTCGTAGCAGCTGCGGATGCCAATGGGATTGACGTGCCCCCAGTAGCTCTCCGGCTGCGGATGCACCTTGGGGTCGCCGTACACCTCGCTCGTCGAGGCCTGCAGCACGCGCGCCTTCACACGCTTGGCCAGCCCCAGCATGTGGATGGCGCCCATCACGCTGGTCTTCACCGTCTTGACCGGGTTGTACTGGTAGTGCACCGGTGAGGCGGGACAGGCCAGGTTGTAGATGCGGTCCACCTCCACCATCACCGGCTCCACCACGTCGTGGCGCATGAGCTCGAAGCGGGGGTTCCCGAGGAGGTCCTGCACGTTGCTCTTCCGCCCGGTGAAGTAGTTGTCCAGGCAGATGACCTCGTGGCCGTCGTTGAGCAGTCGTCGACAGAGATGGGAGCCGATGAAGCCGGCCCCGCCGGTGACAAGGATGCGGTGCGCCATGGGCGGGGAGCCTTGCCACAGTTGCGCGCGTCATTTCAACGCGAGCAGGTCCCGCACGCGACGCCGCGCGTAGGTGCGCAGGAACCCCGCCGCCCGGTCCGGCCCCGAGAGCAGCGGGAAGATCCCCAGGATGATGCGTGCCCGGTTGTTGCGCTCCCAGTTGGCCATGCGTCCCTCCACCCACGGGATTCGCGCCCGCAGGTAGCTCTGCCGCATCCACGAGGGCGCCAGCGCCTCCGCCGCATCCTCCGCCCCGACGTACCCGAACAGGTCCACCAGGATGCGCAGCGTCAGCCACACCGGCACCTCCGCACCCGCCGCGCGCGCCTGGGTCACCACCCCGCCCAGGTCCACGCCCGGCCCCGCCGCGAGCAGCGCCACGTCGTGGAAGGTGCGCAGGTCCAGCTCAAAGCCGTGGCTGGCGGCATGCACCGCCACGCTCATCAGCATGTCCTCCGCGCACAGCCCCGGGATGGGACCACGCGCGGTGGGCCAGGGCCGCGTGCGGGTGAGCCACCCGTCGAGGTCCAGGCGGAAGTACGCCGGCTCACAGGGCTGACGGTGCAGGTCCACGAGCACCGGTCCGCCGCCCGGGGGCTGGTAGGTCCACTCGAAGGCGTCGGCGGTGGAGGCGGGGCGCGCGTCGCCGAAGCGGCGGTAGCCGTGGCGGGCCAGCGTCTCGTGCAGCATGCGCGCGCCGTCCGCGGAGCACAGCAGGTCCACGTCGGTGATGACGCGCAGGCCGCTCCCGCCGTGCAGCGCGGGCTCGGTGAAGGCGCCCTTGAGCACCGCCACCTTCACGCCGGCCTCCTCGGCGAGCACCAGCACGTTGCGCCGCACCCGGTCCACCATCAGCGCCTGCGCCACCGCCCCCTGTCGAATCCGACGCAACGGCGCCGCCAGGCCAGGGAGCAGCTCCAGCCAGCGCGCGGGGACGCGACCCGCCAGCGCAGGCGCGAGCCCCAGGCGCACCGCTTCCGCCACCAGGCCCTCGGCGGTCACCCCCGGCGGGGGCTCGGCGGGCGCGGAGAGGAACGGGGAGCAGACCTGGAGCACGGCGCGCCAGGTGCCGGCGGCGGGCATGGCCTCGGACGAAACCGTGCGGTGGGTTGAAATGGAGCTAGTGTGGGGCGTCACCAACGGGGAACCATGCCAGTCAGGGAAGAATCTTCAAGCAAGGGCGTTGGCCCGGTCTGGGTCCTCCTGGGGATCCTGGTGCTGGGCGCTCCCATGGCCGTGGGCTCGGTCCATCCCCCCGCGGTGGCCGCGTGCGCGCTCCTCTCCGGCGTGACCCTGATGCTGCACAGCCGCGCCCGTCGTCGACAGGGCCGGCGCATCGCCCCCGGGCTCATCCCGCTGGCGCTGGCGGTGGGCGCGTTGTGGTCGCTCCTCCAGGCCCTGCCCCTGCCCATGTTCCTGCTGCGCCTGCTCTCTCCGCACGCGGCCGAGCTCCACGACGTCATGAGCCCCGACGGCACCGCTGCCTGGGGAGCCCTCAGCGGCGCGCCGCTGCAGACGCTGATGGCGGCCAGCGCGCTGTGGACGTTGGCGTGCACCACTACCGTGACCCTGGACCTGGCGCGGCAGGAACAACATCGCCGGTTTCTGCTGGCCCTGCCCGCCGTCACGGGGCTCATGGTGCTCGGCGTGGCGGCGTTGGCCATCGGGATGGACTGGAGCGGCCCGTGGGGCCTCTACAACATCCCCAGCATCACACTGCTGCGCAGCACGTTCATCAACACCAACCATGCCGCCGCGGCGCTCTCGCTGGGCGCGTTCGGCTGCTTCGGGCTCGCGCTCGGCGCGGGGAGCCGGTCCCAGACGTGGGCGTGGTCGGCAAGCGCCCTGGCGTGCGTGGTGGGCGTGGTGCTGTGCGGCTCCAACGGCGCCGTGGTGGCCATGGGGCTGGGCGTGGCGCTCACCTCGTTCCTCATCTGGCGCGCGGTGTGGCGCATGCGTCGTCACAGCAAGGCGGAGGGGCCGCCGCGCGGCAGTCGCACCTTGGCAGTGCTGGCGCTGGTGGCCATTGGGCCGCTGATGCTGCTGGTGCTGGAGGGGCCGGACCTGTTGGGGCTGCAGGCGCAGGCGCAACGGGCCGCCGAGCTGAAGCTGCACGGGTTCCGCGAGGCCGCCAGCGGCATCCCGCAGTACTTCCTGACCGGCCTGGGTCGCGGGGCGTTCACCGAGGTGTTCGCGCGGCACCGCACCACGTTCAACGGCTACACGCTGACCAGCCCGGAGAACGTGCTGCTGCTGCTCCCGCTGGAGTGGGGCGTTCCGTTTGCTGCGCTGTACCTGGCCGCGTGGTGGGCGCAGCTCTGGGCCTGGTTCCGTCGTCAGCGGAGCGTGGGCAGCGCGGCGGCGTGGGGCGGCCTGTTGGCCATTGGCGCGCACAACCTCTTTGACTTCAACCTGGAGATCCTGGGCGTGGCCCTGCCCTTCTGCGCGCTGCTGGGCGCCGCACGGGAGGAGCCGCAGGAGCTCAAGGTGGCCATGACGCGGGAGGAGCGCCATCGACGCGCCCGTCGTGGGCAGCAGCTGACGCTGTTGGGCGGCGCGGCGCTGGCGGTGCTGAGCCCCCTCCCCGCGCTCTACGCCACCCGCCACGGCATGCAGCCCTCCCGACAGGCCATCCAGGCCCTGCCGGTGGCCGAGCGCCTGGAGCCGCTGCGCGCGCACCTGTCGCGCCACCCCAGCGACTACCTGGCGGCGCTGATGATGGCCCGCGCCTTCAACGCGCAGCAGCCGCCGCAGACCGACCAGGCGCTCCGCTGGATCAACCGCGCGCTGTTCCTGAACCCGATGATGCCGGACAGCCACGCGGACGCGGGCCGGCTGTTGTGGGAGATGGGCTTCCGCGACCAGGCCACGCTGGAGTTCGCGCAAGCGCGACGCTTCCCCATCCCCAACTGGGAGCCGGTGACCTTCCGTGAGCTGGCCGGCCGCGGACTGGACGCGGACCAGATGTGGACCGTGTTCCCCGACCAGCCCCCGCGCTGGGTATGCGACGCGTTCCAAGCGCACGCCATGGCGGGGCCCGCGGAGCGGTGCTGGCAGCGGCTGGCGGTGCTCCGCCCCGACGACCCCGACGTGCTGGCCGGCCTGGCGGTGCGCGCGCTGGGTCGCGGTGAGGTGGAGGAGGCGGTGCAGCGGGCCAGCCATGCGCTGGAGGTGTCGCCGGGTCACGTGGAGGCCACCCTGGCGTTGTCGCGCGCGCTGCGGGCGGCGGGGCGCGTGGGCGACTCGGAGGCGGCGTTGGCGGAGGCGGTGCGGGCCAACCCCGGCGCGGTGGAGGTGGAGCGGGAGCGCTTCCAGCGCGCGCTGGCGGAGGGTCGCCTGGAGGACGCGCGGCGGGTGCTGAAGACCTACACGCAGGCGCTGACGCGTCGGGGCCTGAACCTGGCGGAGGGCATGATGGCGGAGGCGCAGCTGGAGGAGCGCGCGGGCAATCCGCAGGAGGCCATCCGGCACTATCGCAACGCCGTGGACGCCAACCCCGACGACCCCCGCGGCGCCCTCAACGCTTCCCGCGTGGCACAGCAGGCCGGCCACCCCGACGACGCGCTGACCATCCTGCGCGAGGCGCTCATTGACCATCCGCACCCGGCGTACATGGAGCAGATCCGTCGCCTGGAGGGGGAGGCCCGCAACCGCATGGCGCGCGCCCGGGCCCGCCTGCCGGAGGCCGCGCCGCCCACGCCGCCGGAGCCGCAGACGGCGGAAGGGGTGTGGCAGCTGCAGTAGGGGGACGGCGGACACCCAACCCCCCACTCTTGTTCCACTGCATCCACTCGCCCCCTTCCCCAGGACCAATTTTCCGTCGTCACCCACGTGATCCGCATCAACGCATCGGGCAACGCATCAGGCAACGCATCAGGCGACCGCCGTCGTCCGCGGCAGCCAAGGCTGCACCTGGAAAGACACCAAGCCGGGCCTCGAAGCACGCCTGCACGACGGGACCGCGCCCGGCTCCGCGTTGGGTGGCGGCAGGAAGCGTGGTTGAGCGCAGCGACGGGGAGGTCTCTTCGCCACCGTGGATAACGCACACCACGTGCCCTACCGCCACCAACGCGGAGCCTGGCGCGGTCCCGTCGTGCAGGCGTGCTTCGAGGCCAGGCTTGGTGTTTTTCCAGGTGCAGCCTTGGCTGCCGCGGACGACGACGGTCGCCCGATGCGTTGCCCGATGCGTTGCCCGAAGCGTTGCCCGAAGCGTTGCCCGATGCGTTGCCTGATGCGTTGATGCGGATCACGTGGGTGACGACGAAAAATTGGTCCTGGGAAGGGGAGCGGGTGGAGGCAGTGGAACAAGAGTGGGGGGTTGGGTGTCCGCCGTCCGCACGGCAAAGACTTCCACCGCCGCCCCCAAGGGCCTGCGGGTCACAACGAGGATGTTGGTGAACTGGAATGCGTGGGGTGCGGAGTGACGTCGCGGATGTTGCTCAGGCCTTGACGCCTTCACCGTCACCCAGCGCGCGCAGCTTGCGGTCGCGGATGCCCTTGAGGACCTCGCCGCCGTCGGGCAGCGCCTTCATGGCCTTCTCAATGGCCTCCAGGTCCTCCTTCTCCCGCGCCTTCATGCTGTCCACGCAGCCCACGAAGACATCGAAGAAGCCCTTCATCTCGTCGCCCTCACGCAGCGGGCGCATGTCCGGGTACTGGCCGTCCTTCAGCACGCGCAGGTAGCGGGAGATGATGAAGATGGGACCGGCAATCCGGTGCGTCACCAGGATGCCCCAGAACCCCAGCGCCACGATTTCCAGCACCACGAACGCCACCACCACCGTCACAATGGTGGCCGACTCCCGACGGGTGATCTCCTGACCCACCGCCTCGCTGAGCTCCAGGAGCTGCGTGTTCTCGTTGTACGCGCGGTAGATGAAGTACGCGCAGATGGTGCTGATGATGGCCCCCATGGCCACAACCAGGCCCGTGTACTTGAGCTGGAACTGTGGGTCGATGAGCAGGATGCTGCGTCGGTACTGCCGGGGCGCGTTCATTGTCGGTAGCTCCAAAGCTCCAACCGGGACAGGCCGGGCACAAGGGTGGCGGGAGCGTAGGAAGGAAGGCCGGGCGGAAGCAAGAACATTGATGGCACGGGCCCGCGGCGCGGCCGGAGGGGCGGACACCGGCTTGCACGTAGCCCGAGGTCAAGACGAGGATGCGTCCCTTCCCGGCGTGGACACGCGCCAACGGGAGCCATCCATGCGCAACAGGCACGTCCCCGGCCGGGTGTCGGTCACGCTCACTGCACTCCTCTGGGCAGGATCCGCCGTGGCCCAATCCCCCGACCCGGCGCCGCCCCAACCACCTCCCGCCACCGCCGACACACCCACGCCCGGCGAGCCCCCACCCCAGGTGGATGACCCACCCGCGGC
>JBFMGU010000340.1:0-10018 GCA_040752415.1 Myxococcota bacterium | reverse complement strand
GTCGTCCAGCTCGTCCTCCTCTTCGTCGTCCTCCAGCTCGTCCTCGAGCTCGTCTTCGTCGTCCAGCTCGTCGTCGTCCTCCAGCTCGTCTTCGTCCTCGAGCTCGTCCTCGTCCACCTCGTCGTCGGGCGGGCTCAACCCGCTGGTGTGGGCGCACAGTCCCTCTGTCATGTACGTCATGGACCCGGCCACCGTGACGCTCGTGGCGGCGTGGAACATCACCTTCTACGACACCGACGGAACCACGCCGCTCCAGAACCAGGAGATGGTGGACATTGCCATCAACAGCGCCGGCGAGATGTACGGCGTGAGCTGGGATTCCACCCAGGGAGAGTCCGGGCCGCACTTCCTCTACGTCATTGCCTACCCCACCGACCCGTCCTTCGGCGTGGCGGCGGCGCGCAAGATCGCGGAGCTCAACTACTACTACAACGGACTCACCTTCGCGCCCGCGGGCATGTTCGGGCCGGAGGAGGTCCTCGTCGCCGTCGACAGCATCGCGGAGTATAGCCAGAGCTTCCTGGACATCCTGGACACCGCGGACGGGTCCACCACGTTCGTCGGCGGGTTCGGCTCGTCGCTGAAGAGCAGCGGGGACATCGTGGCGGTGGACGGCGTGGGCTTCTTTGCCACGGTCAAGGACACCAACGGCACCCAGTTCCTCGCCCAGATCGACCCCAGCACCGCCGCCGCCACCACCATCGGGACCGGCATCGGGCTCCCCAATGTCTGGGGCCTGGCGTACTGGGGTGGCACCTTCTACGGCTTCAACTCCGACGGCGTCCTCATGACCATCGACGCCACCACCGGCGCGGGAACCTCCCGCATCGACTACGACCCGCTGATCCTCTACGGCGCCGCCAACTCCCCGCTCGCGCCCACCTCGCCCTGAGCCTCCCGCCGTCGTCCCGCGCGTGACACTGTGCCGTCGAGGCCGCGCATGCTCCAGCCGGTCACGGTGACCTCCCGCGGCTATCTCCTGACGCAGTTGCGCCCCGGGCGGTGAGCACTCGCGTCCGTGGCGTCGTTCTCGACGTGACGCGCGCCATGCCACGGCGCCTGCGTGGGAGGAATGTCATGAAGATGCGTTGGTGTTGGGGTGCGTTGGCGGCAGCGACGTTGATGCTGGGTGGTGTGCAGGCGGCGCGCAGCCAGGCCGGGGAGGGTGCGCAGCAGTGTCTGGACCCCAGCGAGCACCTGCAGAAGCTCTACGACGAGATCCAGGCCACCCCGGAGCAGCAGGCGCAGATTCGTCAACTGTTCGAGCCGCTGTTCCAGGACGTGCGCAACCTGCGCGAGAAGCGCCTGGCTGCGCATGACACGCTGCTGGACATGTGGCTCATGGACAATCCGGACCAGGGCGGCGCGCACGTGATCGCGGCGGAGCTGAGCGGTGAGCGCGCGGTGATTGCGCAGCGCATGACCAAGGCGTTCTTCCAGCTGCGCGACATCCTCACGCCGGAGCAGCGCCAGATGCTCGCGGAGAGCTCCCGCCAGAGGATGCGCGAGTTCGCGTGCCCGGGTGACACCGGTGGTGACGACGACAGCCAGCCGTGATCACGGTGAGGCGCAGTCGGCGTTGGTGGTCGCCCCCGCGGCGGCCGTGCAGGTTCCCTGGAAGTTGCCGTTGACCGTGAAGGTCCCATCCGACTCCACGGTGAGGCCGCCCGACACCGTCAGCGTGTTGCCGGCGTTGACGGTGAGGGACCCCGGCCCGATGGTGACCGTGTTTGAGACGGTGACGGCCGTGGTCAGCGTCACCGCGCCCCCCTCCACCACCACGTCCCAGAAGTGGGTGCTGGGCTGCATGTCCACGCTCTGGTTGCCTCCGCTGAACTTCACCGTGTGCGCGCTGCTGGCGCGGAAGTTGTAGTTCCCCGACGAGAAATTGCCGCGCACCTCCAGCACGCCGGCGCGCAACGTGCCCTCGGAGTTGCTCAGCCAGGTCACGTTCCCGCGCACCAGCACCTGGGGGTTGCCGGCGTCCATGACCAGCGCCGCGTTGTTGCTCACGGTCAGGTCTGTGGTGCGAAGGCTGTGGTCGTTGACGCGCAGCCGGGACCCGGAGCCATCCACCGTAACGTTGCCCGGCACGTCCACGTTCCCCGTCAGGTCCGCCGTCCCGCCTGAGTTCACGATGAGATCCCCCGTCATCTGCAAGCCCTCCGGCAGCACGGCGTCGGCGCCGATGATGCGCAGGGTCCGGTAGGTGAGCTGCGTGTTCAGCGCCTGGGCGTCGCCGGAGAGCACCAGCACCAACGGCATGACGGTGGTCGTGCCCATCAGCGTGGTCCCCGCGCCGCCACCCACGTAGAGCGTGGCCATGCCCATCTCCGTCCCGTCGGCGGTGGTGATGTCCTTCCGCACCGTGACGTTCTTGCCGTTGGCGCCCGTGAGCGGGCACGCATAGGGAACCTCCAGCGTCCCGTCGATGTAGACGGTGCTGGCAAAGTTCACGCCGGCGGGGTTGGTGATGAGCACGTTGTTGAGGTGACCGAGCTCTGGGTAGCTGGCCCAGTCGACCGCCTGCATCACGTCTCCGTTGAGCCACGTCTGGTGCGTGCCGGAGGCAGCAATGCCGCTCTGCTCCACGGTGATGTTGCCGTGCACCTCCAACGTCCCGGCGTTCAACGTGGTGGGGCTGGTGGACCCGCGCAGGGAGGCATCACCCAGCACCAGGACGTAGCTGTTGGCATCCTGCTGGGCGAAGCCGCTGCCATTGCCTTGCGTGGAGAAGTCTCCGCGGATGGTGGCCCGCCCCGGGAATGAGGTCACGCCACCTCGGATGTCCAGGTTGTCCATCACCGCGCCGTCCGCAACAGTGGTGTCGTCGTGCGGTTCCACCGTTGTGTAGACCTGGCCGGGAGAGACAACGGACGTGTTCTGCAACCGCAGCGTCTCCGTGTCCAACACGCCCACCATCCCCGACGTGGAGACCGCGCCATACAGCTCCACGACGCGCACCCGCAGCGTGCTGCCTCGTGCGGTGCGGATGTTGCCGTCCACCACCAGGCCGGCGTCCCAGCCGTCCACCACCACGGGTGTCTCCACGCTGAAGTCTCCGGACGCCAGCAGCGTGGTCGCCAGGTTGATGCCCGCGTCGTTGGCCACGCGCACGTGTTGCAGCGCGTTGGACTCGGGATTGCCAATGGTGACGGATTGGATGGTCTGGTTGCGGTTGGAGAAGATGACGAAGTGTGAGCCGCTGGCGGTGAGGTGGTAGTAGCTGCTGACGGACAGGTCGCCGCGCAGCTCCAGCACGCCGGCGGTGAGCTCGTTGCGGGTGTCCGCGCCCCCAAAGCTCGCATTCCCGCCGATCTCCAGCCACCCCGTGCGCTTCTTCATGCGCAGCAGGCCGCTATTGGTCACCGAGAAGTCGCCGCCAACCAGCAGGTGCCCCGCGTCCACGTCCAGCACGGCGCTGCCGGTGGTCACGGTGACGTCGCGCGCGACGGTGGCGCTACCCACCACCCTGGCGATGCCGCTGATGCGCAGCGCCGGGAAGGTGCCCAGCAGCGGCGAATCATTGTTGAGCACCACGCGCCCCGTGCCGGTGATGCCGCCGGGTGCGTAGGCCTCGCCCGAGACCGTCAGGTCCGCGTTGACCTCCAGGCTGCCGCCGTCCTCGACCAGGATCGCGCTGACGGTGGTGGCGGCGCCGAGCTGCGGGATGGACGCGTTGGCGGGGATGAGCACGCGGTCGTCGGTGAGGGGCACGCGGCCCAGGTCCCAGTTGTCGCCGTTCTCCCAGGCCCGGGGTGAGCTGCCGGAGTCGCCCTGCCAGGTGATGGTCACCCCGCCCAGCGTCACCGGGAGTGCCACCTCCACGCGCACCGACTCCGAGCGCGCATTCAATCCGTCCTGCGCGTAGACCAGGAAATGGTCATTGCCCATCACCATGCCGCTCGACGTGTACGTGAAGGTGTTGCCGTTGATGTCGACGGAGCCCCCCGCGGGATTCTGCTCGACCACGTAGCTGACGCTGCCTCCCTCGGGGTCCACCGCGGTGAGCTGACCGGTGACCACCGTGCCGGACGCGGGCGGGTTCACGGTGACGGAGAGGCTGGGCGGGTCGTTCACCGGGGTGATGTTGATGGTCAACGTGGCGCTGCCCTGCAGTCCCTCGCCGTCGACCGCGGTGTAGCTCACCGTCAGCGGTGCAGTGCGATTGGGCGCGGGCACCACGCGCAGCAGCGTCCCCACCACCACCACGCTGCCCTCCTGCGCGCCCAGGGGAACCACGTCAAACAACGAGAGCGCAGTGCCGTCGGGGTCGTAGTCATTGGCCAGCACGTCCACCACCACCGCGGTGTCCTCGACGATCTGCACCGTCTCGCCCAGCATCTGCGGTGCGCTGGCGCTCCCGCTGGAGCTGGAGGAGGTGCCGCTGCTGGACGTGGCGCCCGAGGAGCTGGACGTGGCGCCCGAGGCGCTGGAGGTGCCGCTTCCCGACGACGAGGACGTCCCACCCGACGACGAGGACGTCCCACCCGTGGAGGTGGCGCTCCCCGACGAGGAGGTGCTGCTCCCGGGTTGCCCCGACGACGAGGTGCTGCCCGGAGCCCCCGAGCTGGTTGACGTGGTGCCACCGCTGCTGGTGCTGCCGCCGCTGCTGCTGGACGAGGACGTGCTGCCCGCGGGCAAGCCGCCGTCGGCGTCCGTCACCTGGCCCACCACGCAGGTCTCGCTGGCCAGGTCGCAGGCGCCGCCCACCGGGGCGCAGTCCGCGTCCGTCTTGCAGGCGTATTGCTCGCTGGGAAGGTACAGACACCCACAGGTTGTGACGACGCCAAGCAGCGCGCGCAGCCGGTTCATGGCACCACCCACGAGGAGGCCAGCACGGCCAGGAAGAGCGCGCCGCCCACCACGGCCAGCGCACCGGAGAGCCACGTTCCCACCAGCAGGCCATTGGCCAGCAGCGCCTGCGTCGGCGTCAGCGCGTGGCGGCCGTTGGGTGGACGGTAGCCCCCGACCAGGTCCAGCACCGCCACGCCGGCCCAACCCGCGCCCAGCGCCAGCGCCAACACCGCGGGGAGCGCGCTCAACGCGGTGCCGCCCAGGCCGGCCACGCGCAGCACCCGCGCCGCCACGCTGGGCCCGCCCTCCGTCGTCGCCGGGGCTTCCGGCGCCACCATTCCCCCGTCCACCAACAACCGACGCACCACCGGCTTGAGCACGTCCAGCAGCTGCTCCACGTTGTCGCTCTTGACGCGCTCACTGAGGGTGGCCAGCACCGTGGAGGTGCGCAGCTCGATGAGGCGGAGGTTGATGAGGTGGCTGTTGCCCAGCTTGCCCACGTTGCCCACCAGCAGGTGACTGACCCCCAGGGCGCCGGCCATCTCCTGGTCCACCAGCACGCACTCGTCGGAGGCGCAGCGCATCAGGAACTTCTGCTGCTCCGGCGGCATGAGCTGGGCAATCTCTCCCGGCGTCACCACGCGGAAGAAGGCGCGTGCACCGCGGATCTCCGCCACCAGGTTGTCGGTGATGAGGTCCGCGGCCTGCGCCGGCACGCCCATCTTGGCCTCCAGCGGGAAGACCGCCAGGCTGTGGGAGGTTGCGGGGTCGGGGGCCTGGCTGCCAGCGGCGCAAGCCAGGGAGAGGAGCAAAGCCACGCCGGGAAGCATTCCATCACCTCGGGGCCAAGCCCACGACTATAGGGCACCCCCAAGTGGAGGCGCCACGCGCCTTTTCCCGGCGGGCGCCCTGCTGTAACGGTCCCTTTCCGCATCTGATCGGGAGGCGCGCATGCAGCAGCTTGTGGTCACCGCCGTGGGGCCGGACCGCCCGGGGTTGGTGGGGGAATTCACCGGACACCTCTTCAACGCCGGCGCCAACATCGCGGATTCACGCATGGTGAACCTGCGTGGCCAGTTCGCGCTCATCCTGCTGGTGGAGGGCACCGAGCAGAAGCTGGCGGAGGTGCAGAAGACCCTCCAGGACGCCGCCAAGCGCAGTGGGCTGACGGTGAGCTACGCCGCGCTGGCCGGTACCGCCGCGCCCGTTGCCGGTCTGCCCTTCAAGCTCAAGACGTACTCCATGGACCAGCCGGGCATTGTCCACCGCGTCAGCAACCTGCTGCAGAAGCACGGCGTCAACATCGAGGAGCTGCAGACCCGTCTGGAGTCGCAGCCGTTCATGGGCACGCCGCTGTTCACCATGGAGCTGCGCATCACCGTGCCGCAGACCGTGCAGGTCAAGAGCCTGCGCGCCGAGCTCCAGGCCCTGTGCGACCAGCTCAACTGCGACCTGGACCTCGAGCCCGCCTGAGCCGGTGGGTGCGCCGCCAATCGCCGCGGTGGCGACGGAGGAGCGCATGCGCGCGCTGGGTGTTGCCACGGTGATGGTGCTGGTGCTGGCCGCCTGTCCCACGGAGCGCGGCACGGCCTCCGCGGAGCGACGCTCCTCGGGCAGCGGCGCGGGCAGCAACGGCAGCGGCGGGACATCGTCGACCAGCGGCGGGGGCAGCACCTCGTCGGGCTCGGGGGGCGGGAGCACCTCGTCGAGCGGTGGGCCGGTGCCGCCGGGGAGCGCGCGCGTCCGCGGCACGGTGTGGGCGCCGGGCAACGCGCCGGGCATGGTTCCCCTCAACGAGGAGATCCCGGTGTCTGGGGCCGTGGTGTACGCCACCACCTCCCGCCCCGACGCCATTCCGCAGGAGGTCTACTGCGAGGTGTGCACGCCGCTGCCGCCCAACTGGGTTGTCGCGGATGCCAAGGGCCACTTCAGTCTCTCGGTGGCACCGGGCACGTTCTGGCTCGTCATCCAGAAGGGACAGTTCCGCCTCGAGCAGCAGCTCATCCTCGAGGAGCAGGAGGACCGCTGGCTGGATTCCGCGCTGACCGTGCTGCCCTCGCGCCATTCCCCGACGGAAGGGATGTGGATTCCGCGCATCGCCGTGGCGGAGGGACTCTGGGACAACCTGGAGGACATCCTGGGGAAGATGCAGCTCGGCGGCGTCGACGCCTCGGGATACTTCACCGGCACCAACGGCCGCTTCGACCTCTACATCAACGGCTCCGGGGACCACGCCGACCAGAGCATTGCGGACCTGCCCACGTTGATGCGCAACCTCGACGTCATGCGGCAGTACCACATCATCTTCATCCCGTGCTCCAACGGCTCCAACACGGAGCTTTTCAACAGCACGCAGATGCGGGAGAACATCCGACAGTACGTGGCACTGGGCGGAAAGCTGTACGTGACGGACTGGTCCAGTGAGTGGATGGACGTGGTGTTCCCGGAGTTCATCCGCTTCCAGAGCGACCACGACACACCCGGCGGCGCCACGCCGTCCCTGTACAGCGAGGGGGATGGCACGCCCGGGTATGACAGCCAGCATGGTCGCGCGGTGGATGAGCGGCTGCGCGCGTGGCTGCACGGGCAGTACGCGCCGGACCAGGACGGGTGGGGCGCGGTCTCGCCCATCAACGCCAGTGACTTCTACGTCGAGGGGAACTGGAACCACATCCAGTCGCTGGAGAGCGTGCTGCTGGGCTACGACCCCAACAACAATCCCGTCTACGAGCAGGCCGCCACGTGGGTGGAGGGGGACTGGAATGACGGCGGCGGCATGCATCCGCTCACGGTCACCTTCGAGCCCAACGGGTGCGGCCGCGTGCTGTACTCGACGTACCACACCACAGAAGGCCACCACGCCGGCCTGGTGCCGCAGGAGCGCGTGCTGCTCTTCCTGATCATGGAGCTGGGGGAGTGTCGACGGGAACGACCGCCGATTGACTGACGCGCGTCGACGACGGAACTCAGGCCAGCAGGCCGCGCATGATGCCCACCGCCGCCTCGATCTGCGCGCGGTCGCAGGAGTAGGCCAGGCGCACGCAGCCGGCGCCCGCGGGACCAAACGCGGTACCCGGGGAGCAGCCCACGCCGCCCTGGTCGATGAGGAAGTTGGTCATGGCCCAGTCGTCGGTGGCGCCGTTGTAGCCCTTCCACTCCGGCGAGATCTGCAGCCACAGGAAGAACGAGCCGCTGGGCTTGAACGGCTTCAGCGCCTTGATGCCCTTGAGCCCCTCCAGCAGCAGGTCCCGACGCACCTGGTACTCCGCGGCCATGGCGCGCGTGGCGTCCTGGGGAGCGTTGAGTGCCGCCGCCGCGCCCCACTGCGCCACGCTGTTGACGCCGTTGGTGGTGCAGCGCAGCAGCTTCTTCACCCGCTCCAGGAACGGCGCGTCGCGCGAGACGATGTAGCCGATGCGCAAGCCGCTCATGGCGTAGGTCTTGCTCATGGAGAACAGGCTGATGGTGCGCTCCTCCGCGCCCGGGAGCGAGCCCAGCGAGGTGTGCGTGACCCCGTCGAAGATCACGTGCTCGTAGGCCTCGTCGCTGATGATGCGCAGGTTGTGGCGCGCCGCCAGCTCCACGATGGCCCGCAGCTCCTTCTCCGGCATCACGATGCCCGTGGGGTTGTGCGGCGTGTTGACGAAGATGGCGCGCGTGCGCGGCGTGATGTGCCGTTCGATGTTGGCCGCGGTGTAGCTGAGGCCCTCTCCGTCCAGCAGCTTGCAGGTCACCGGCACGCCGCCGCCCAGGCGGATGTTCTCGGCAATCTCCGTCCACATCGGGTCGGGGAGGATGACCTCGTCGCCGGGGTTCAGCAGCGCGCGGAACGTCAGGTAGAGCCCGTGCATGCCGCCGTTGGTCACCACCACCTGGTCCGCGCTCTCCACCGGCAGCCGATTCTCCCGCTTGACCTTGGCCAGGATGGCGTCGCGCAGCGGCTGGATGCCGGTGGACGCGGTGTAGTGCGTCTGGCCCTTGTGCAGCGCGTCCACCATGGCGTCGCGCACGTGCACCGGCACGTCAAAGGACGGGTCCCCGCTCTCCAGCCGGTAGATCTTCCGGCCATTGGCCTGCTGGGCGAGCAGGCGGTCCCGCACGGCAACGATGGCGCCAAAGGAGATGGAATCCAGGATGTGCATGTCGTGGTCCGCAGGTGCTGGGGCCGCAGCTATGGCGCGGCGCGTCAAAAGCCACCTTCTAGCAGGTGCCGCGGCAAATGCACGTTGTGATCGGTCGGGATCCGGCGGAGGCGGGGGCGAGGTCGGTCCGGTGACGTCGAGGTTGGGACGTCCGGCCCGGGATCAGCCCTTCTCCACCGGCTTTCCCGCCCTGGTCCAGCCCGCAATGCCGGCGGGGAGGATGTGGACGTCGGTGAAACCCAGTTTGACGGCGCTCACGGCGCCGGTGTGGCACGCGTTTCAATGTTCATTGGCGCAGTAGAACACCAGCGTGGTGCCCTTGTCGGCGGGCAGGTCCTCGGCCTTGACCTCGGAGTACTTCACCCACTTGGCGCCGGGGATGTGGCCTTCCTTGAAGCGGCTCTCGCTGTTGTTGTCCACGATGAGCAGCTTGCCCTGGCCTTCCCTGGCGGCCTTGATGCGGGTGTCCAGCTCCTCGACGTTCATGCGCTTGAACGGCTCTTCCGGTCGGGATTGCTCGGGGGGACGTTTGTCGCAGCCGCTGGTGCCGGCCACGCCCATCAGTCCCATCACGACCATCCCGCCGGCGGCCAGCGCGTGTTTCACCTTCATGGCTGTGCTCCGGTTGGAACGTTGGAAGCCCGACACTGCCAGCACGAACCCTTTCCGCCAAGCCGGTTGCGCGGCGCCTGGCGGCGGCAGTCGTTCCGGTCGTGGTTCAAGGCCGGCCTGACGACGTGGCATCCCGCCTCCACGCCGTTGCGTTGGGGGCGACCGGTGTGTTCCAGGTCTCTTCCCGACGAGAAAATGCCGCGCGCCCAATGCGTGCCCCCTTCCCCGACTCGGTGACGACGAGAAAACGGTACTGGGGAAGGGGCCGAGCGCGCGCAGCGGCTTGAACGCGGGGGGTTAGTACTACGTGGTCATCTGACGTCGTCACGGCAGTGGCCGAGAAGCACTCGCGCCGCCGGTATCCAGGGCGTGAGCCGACGCCGCAGCCGTAGGGGCTAGGCATTTCCACGTCGTGGAGGTGGCCAAAGTGGAAGGAAATGCCTAGCCCGGGGGGCGAGAAGTGAATC
>JBFMGU010000034.1:0-55622 GCA_040752415.1 Myxococcota bacterium | reverse complement strand
CCGCCTCCCGCCGAGGCCGCGGCCGGCGAGGCCAAGGAGGAGCCGCCTCCGCCCCCCAAGGGCAAGCGGAAGCGTCGAGGGCGCAAGAACCCGGAGTAGACTGTCCTTCACGGGACGGAGCCATGGCCGAAGGCAGCATGCTCAGCGTCTGGGTGGTTCGCATCAACGCGCTGCATGCCAGCGGCCTTGCACCACAGCAGCTGGCGCAGGACCTCCACCGGCTGGATGCGTCCACGGCGGTATCGCTGCTGGCGCAGGCGCATGAGCAGGTGGGCACGGGCAGCGCCGAGGCATCCCGGTTCATGCTGGCGGTGCACGACATGCTCGCCGAGGAGCTCATCCCCTACGAGCGACTCACCGAGCTCTACACGGCGGCGGCCCAGGCTGGGCTGGTGGCGGTGCAACGCCTGCTCCTGGCGCCACCGCCGCGTCAGGAACGTCGAGCGCCGCAGCCGCGTCGGGCGCCGGAGGGCAGCGACACGCTGGGCATGCGCACGTGGTTGGCCCGCTGCGGGGAGCATCACCACCTGGACAAGCTGAGTCGCGACCCGGACCCGCGGGTCATCCGCAACCTGCTCCTCAACCCGCGCCTCACGGAGAAGGACGTCCTCAAGATCGTCACGCGCCGGCCCGCGCTGGCCGACGTGCTCCGCGAGGTGGCGCGCAACGACAAGTGGACCCGGCGGGCCGCGGTGCGGCGGGCGCTGGTGTTCAACCCGTTCACGCCCACCGAGGTGGCGCTGCGACTGTTGCCCTTCATGAGTCGGGCCGACCTGCACGCGCTGGCCGTGGACGGGAAGGTGCACGCCGAGGTGGCGCAGCAGGCGGTGGCGTTCGCGCGCAAGCGACCGCCCGCCAAGGAGCCGCCCAGCGCGCGAGGTCGCAGCCACACGCGCGTGGAAGGAGCGGCGGCCAATGATGACCTGGAGCAGGACCCGCCCACCTACCGCGAGCCGGAGTGATTCCGCAGGTTGTGGGTGAGGGGACGCTCAGGTCTTGCTGGGCTCTTCCGGCTTCTTGTCCAGCTTGGGGGTGACGTCGATGGCGTCATCCTGGGTGGTGGCCTTCTTGAAGTTGCGGATGCCTTCACCCAACGCCTTGCCCAGCTGGGGGATCTTGGAGGAGCCAAAGACCAGGACCAGAATCACGAAAACAATGAACAGCTCGCCTGCGCCAAACATGGGATCCTTCCTGGCCAACGCCTTTCAGAACAACAGCCCCACCCGCAGCGTGGCAGCGTACTGCAAGTCCGGCGTGGTGACCCCCTGGAGCGCGTCCGGGACAATCACATCACTGATGCCGGAGTTGGAGCTGCGCAGGGTGGGGGAGGCCACGTCAAACCGGGTGCCGCGCACGTGGGTGACCTCCGTCTGCAGCAGCGCCTGCAGCACCGAGAAGTGGAACCGCAGCCCCGCATATAGCTTGTTGCGGTGGGTGAACAAGTTGGCCAGCTGGGGCGTGCCGTCCTTGTCCAGGAAGCAGTCCGTCACCTCCGCGTCCGCCTCCCCACACCGCTGACCCACGAAGTCACCCCACATCTTGTAGTCGCGGAACTGGAAGGTGTCCCCGGTGCGGTCGTTGTTGCTCTCGTCCGAGTCCACCACCGGGCCGAACGCGTGCACGAACACCTTCTGCCAACCCGCGTAGGGCGTCAGCGTGAACATGCCCAGGAACGCAAAGCTCTTGCTGATGACCAGGCCGCCGCTGGCGGTGATCATGTTGAGGTCCGTGCCGCAGCTGGTGAGCGTGGTGTAGGTGCTGTTGCCGGTGGGCGGCGTGGTGGGGAGGCCCACGCAGAGCACATGGCTGGCGGAGCCGGTCAGGGCGATGTCGGGGAGCCAGAAGAAGCCCTCGTTCAGGGTCCACTTCCCCAGCACGCCCATGCCGAAGATGCGGCTCTCCATCAGGTAGGTGAGCCCCGCGCCAATCTCCAACGAGTAGGGCAGGCCCTTCTTCAGGGTGGCCTGGGCCGTGCCCATGTACGGGTAGACCAGGTCCTTGGGGCCCTTGCGGGCGCTGCGCTCCAGCGAGCGGGCCCAATAGTCGTGGTGGTTGTTGATGTGGTGGAGCGTGACGTCCAGCCCCACGTCAAAGCCGGCCTGGCCGGGCGTGCGCGCGCTGTCCACGTCCCGCGGCGCCATCACCACCGCCAGCTCCTCCACCAGGCCGTCAAACGCCTCCTGGTCGGCTTGGACGCGCTGGGTGCCGCCGGCGTCCGCCTTCTTGGCCGGCTGGCAGTCCGCTTTTCCAAACGGGTCGCAGTTGCCTTCCCACTTGGCAAGGCCGCTCATATCCACGTCATTGGAAAAGGCCGACGCCCCGGGCGCCACCGTCACCACGCCACAGAGACACAGCCAGAAGCCAACGCGCATGTCCGCTCCCGACGGGCGCAAAGTGGCCGGGACCGTACGCTTGAGCCTCAGAGCCGGTCAAGGAAGTTGAGACGGGGACACCCACCACTCGCCTCGTGCGGAGAACCGCAAGCCGCGCGGCCCTTCGGGATGGGGAGCGGGATGGGGAGGGGGACAGCCCCGGTGGAGTCCAGAGCCGAGCGTTTTCCTTCCACCGCCTCCCACCGACTCCCCCTCGGCCCCCACCAACGCCCGGAAACCAGGCACGCCAAAGCGCTTTTCTCTGAACGCGTGCGCAGGTGGGGAAAACAGATCAACCCCTGCTGCAAGACCGTTCTTCCGGCGCAGTGATCACTTGAGGTCTGTTCTGCTTCGCAAACCACAAAACCTAGTGGTCGTTGGTTTGTTGTGTTTCCACCAATTGTGTGGCTTGCGGCGTCACTTGAAGGTCGGTCCACGACGGGATTTTCCCGTTGACTTGCTTTTTTCGTGGTCGCAAGGTGCGCCTCGCCGGTGGGAGAAAGTGGAGGACTGTGGAGCAACCGGGGAAAAAAGTGGGAGCGGGGGGAGGAGCGGGAAGGGATAGGGGATGTTTCGGGGACGCCACGAAAACGCGGTGGACGAGAAAGGGCGCGTGCCCTTCCCGGCGCGTTTTCGTGAGCTGTTGGCGGCTGGTGGGCAGACCACCCTGGTGCTGACGCAACTGTTTGACCCCTGCATCCATGCCTTCCCGCTGAAGGAGTGGGAGAAGCTGGAAGCCAAGCTCGCTCAAATGCCCCAGTTCGATCCGCAGGTCCAACGGATGCGTCGGTTGCTGACGGGAGAGAGTGCGGAGGTGGAGTTGGACAAGCAGGGACGCATGCTCATTCCTCCGCACCTGCGCCGGCACGTGGGAATCGACAAGGACGTGGTCTTTGTGGGGACGGTTCAGACGGTGGAAATCTGGAGCGCAGCTGGGTGGCAGAAGCACTGGGATGAGCTGAAGGCGGACACCGCCATGGTGCAGAAGGCCGTGGCCAACTTTGGCGTGTAAGGCGCCGTTCAAGCGCCGACGAGCAGCGCAGGCAGGGTGGCTGGTCAGCAGTGGCCAGCGACGGGTGTTGTCTTTCTTGAGGGTTCACGGAGCATTCGCGGTGCAGCAGGTTCCCCCCCCATCCTCCCCGCCGGCCCACGTGCCGGTGATGCTGCAGGAGGCCATGCAGTGGCTGGCGCTCCCGCCGGGCGGCTGCGTGGTGGACTGCACGCTGGGGCGGGGTGGGCACAGCCGGGAGCTGGCGACGCGACTGGGTGCCGGCGGTCTGCTGCTGGCCCTGGACCGCGATCCCCAGGCCCATACCGCCGAGGCGCTGGCGTGGACGCGTGAGGTGGCGTGTCGCGTGGTGACCGTGCAGCGCCCGTTCTCCGAGGTGGAATCCGTGCTGCGTGAGCACGGAGTCGCCTCCGTGCACGGCCTGCTGGCCGACCTGGGCGTGAGCAGCCCGCAGCTCGACGATCCCGCGCGCGGATTCAGCTTCCAGGCGGAAGGCCCGCTGGACATGCGCATGGATCCCACCAGCGGTGACCCCGCCTGGGTCCTGGTGGCCCGCCTCTCCGAGCGCGAGCTTGCCGACGTCATCTACGAGTTGGGAGAGGAGCGGCACAGCCGTCGGGTGGCGCGTGCTTTGAAGGAGGCCGCGCCGCGCACCACCCGCCAGGCCGCCGAGGTCATCTCCCGTGTGGTCCCGCGCTCCAAGGACGGGCTGCATCCCGCCACGCGCACCTTCCAGGCCCTGCGCCTGGCCGTGAACCACGAGATGGACGAGCTGGACGCGCTGCTGGCCGCGGTGCCGCGCGTGCTCGGGGTGGGTGGTCGCGCGGTGCTCATCAGCTTCCACAGCCTGGAGGACCGCAAGGTCAAGCACGCCTTCCAGCAAGAGGAGAAGGGCTGCATCTGTCCGCCGCGTCAGCCGGCGTGCACGTGTGGTCGCTGGCCGCGCCTGGAGGTGCTGACCCGCAAGCCCATCACGCCGTCCGACGAGGAGATCGCCCGCAACCCGCGCGCGCGCAGCGCCAAGCTCCGTGCCGCAACGCGTGTGGCGGACCCGGAAGGGAAGGTGGCCACATGGTGACCGCCGCGCAGCCCCGGACCGCCAAGACCCCTTCCGCCCGTACGCGCGCGAACGTCGCGCCGGGCGCCGGCATGGGCACGCACATGGTGGCCGCCGTCATGCTGGTGTCCGCCGTGCTGTTCCTGGCGTGGGTGCGCGTGGCCGCGCTGCACCTGGGCTACGAGCTGGGCAAGCTGCGCCACGAGCAGGACGTGCTGGTGCAGGAGCGTAACGCACTGGAGGTGGAGATCGGGTTCCTGAAGTCGCCAGCGCGGCTGCGGGACCTGGCGGTGAACAAGCTGGGCATGGTGCCCGCGCAGGCGGCGGCCACGGTGCGCGCGCCCTCGTCGTCGGAGGAGAAGCGATGAGGACCGCTCCCACGCTCTCCCCGCGCCTGTTGGCGGTGGCCGCACTGCTCTTCGCGCCGCTGTGTGCCGTGGTGTACCGCGCGGCGTCCCTCCAGCTCGGTCACGGCGAGGAAATGCGCGACATGGCGGAGGACCAGTACCTCCACGCCATGCAGCTCAGCGCTCCGCGCGGCAACATCGTCGACCGCGCGGGTCGGCCGCTGGCGGTGTCCCTGAAGGTGCCGAGCATCTACGCGGAGCCTCGTCGGGTGGGCGACAAGCGCGGCGCCGCGGTGGCGCTCTCCCGTCCGCTGGGCATGCCCGTGGGTGAGCTGGAGAAGAAGCTGCGCTCCGAGCGCGGGTTTGCCTGGCTCAAGCGTCGCGTCACGCCGGAAGTGGCCACCGCGGTGCGCAAGCTGGCCATCCCCGGCATTGCCGTCACCGAGGAGTCCAGCCGGTTCTATCCCAACCGCGAGCTGGCCTCGCACGTGCTCGGGTACACCAACGTCGACGGGCACGGCCTGGAGGGCATGGAGGCGGAGTACGACGAGCGGCTGGCGGGTCGGGCGCTCAAGGTGGATGCGTTCCGCGACGCGCGCGGCGGCCGGCTGCTCATGGGTGAGTTGGGCAACGAGACGCTGGTGGGCGACGAGCTCACGCTGACCCTGGACGCGCAGATCCAGTTCATTGCCGAGCAGGCCATTGGTCGCGCGGTGACCGAGCACGGCGCGGTGGGCGGCTTTGCCGTGGTGATGGACCCGCGCACCGGCGCCATCCTGGCCCTGGCCAACTACCCCGGCTTCAATCCCAACGACGTCAAGGCCGCCAAGAGCGAGGCGCGTCGGAACCGCGCGGTGGTGGATGCTTTCGAGCCCGGCTCGACGATGAAGGTACTGCTGCTGGCCTCCGCGCTGGACGCCGGCATCGTGAAGCTCACCGACCTCATCAACTGCGAGAACGGTGTCTACGCCGTGGGTCGGCACCGCATCCGCGACACGCACAAGGCGGACATCCTCACCGTCGAGCAGGTGCTGGCGCAGAGCAGCAACATCGGCGCGTTGAAGATTGGTACGCAGCTGGGGCGCGGGCGTTGGGGCAAGGCGCTGACGGACTGGGGCTTTGGCAAGCGCACCGGCCTGGGCATCAACGGCGAGACGCCCGGAATCATGGCCGCGCCGGAGCGCTGGAGCGACGCCGCGCTGGCGACGATCTCGTTCGGCCAGGGCATCAGCGTCAGCGGCGTCCAGATGATCAACGCGGTGGCGGCGGTGGCCAACGGGGGCGTGCTGATGCAGCCGCGTCTCGTCGAGAAGATTGCCAGCGCCGACGGAAAGACGGTGGAGGAGAAGGGTCCGGTGGCGCTGCGTCGGGTGGTGGGCGCCAAGGCCGCCGCGCTCACGCTGAAGGCGATGGAGAAAGTGGTGGCCCCCGACGGAACGGCCCCTCTCGCTGCAGTTCCCGGTGTGCAAGTTGCGGGCAAGACGGGGACGGCGCAGAAAGTGGATCCCGGTCAGCGTGGTTATGGCGACAAGCGCATTGCGTCCTTTGTGGGCGTGGCGCCTTCCAAGGATCCCAAGCTGGTGATCTTCGTCGTGGTGGATGAGCCGCAGGATTCTCCGTACGGCGGCGTGGTGGCCGCTCCGGCCTTCCGCGAGATTGCCATGGCCGCGCTCCCGCTCATGGGAGTTGGCGTGGAACAGCCCGTTGCGCAGGAGAAGGACAAGAAGACGGACACCGTGGTGGCGTCGAGCGCGGATGCGCTGGCGGGTGCGCGTGCCCTGGCTGCACGCCTGGCCGCCGACGACCCGGTGGACGGAATTGACGAGGGAGGCGCGGCCCCCGCGCAGGGTGCGGTGGTGCCGGACCTGATGGGCAAGAGCCCGCGCGCGGCCATCAAGGAGGCCCTGGCGGTGGGGTTGGAGCCCACGCTGGAAGGCACCGGTGTCGTCGTGGCGCAGCGTCCCGAGGCGGGCAAGCCCCTGGGCGGCGAGCGCACCATCCGGCTCAAGCTGGGTCACCAGGAGGACGGCTGATGCAGCTCCGCACGCTCCTCCAGGACCTGACCGTGGCCTCCGTGCAGGGGAACACTTCCGTCGACATCACCGGCGTGCAGCAGGACAGCCGCGCGGTGAAGGCGGGAAACCTCTTCGTCGCCATGCCCGGCGCCACGCCCAGGAGCCGTCACGGGCTGGAGTTCGTGGAGCAGGCGCTGGCGAATGGCGCCGCGGCCGTGCTGGCCAGCGAGGCGACGCCGGCGGTGAAGAAGGCCAAGGCGTACGTCGTGGCGAGCGATGTGCCGCTGGCGCTCTCCGTCGTGGCGGAGGCGTTCCACGGGAACCCGAGCCGCAAGATGCGTCTGCTGGGCGTCACCGGCACCAACGGCAAGACCACGAGCGCGCACCTGCTGGAGGCCATGGCCCGCGCCGCGGGTGAGAAGGCCGGCTTCATTGGCACCACCGCCGTGCGCGTTGGCGACGAGGAGCGGCCCGCCACGCACACCACACCGCCGTCGGAGATGCTCTCCGCGCTGCTCGCCGAGATGGTGCAGAAGGGCGTGCGCACCGCGGCCATGGAGGTGTCCAGCCACGCGCTGGCGCTGCACCGCGTGGACGGGCTGCGCTACGGCGGCGCGATCTTCACGAATTTCACGCAGGACCACCTGGACTTCCACGAGACGATGGACGCGTACTTCCAGGCGAAGGCGCGGCTGTTCACCGAGCTGCTTCCCTCCGTGGGCACCGCCGTCCTCAACATTGACGACGAGCGCGTGGCGACGCTGGTGGGCCAGTGCAAGGGTCGCGTGGCGACGATCAGCGCCACCGGCAAGAACGCCAGCCTCTCCGCCAAGCGCGTGGACTGGGATGAGGAGGGGACGCGCATCCTCGTCGACGGCGAGATGGGCCGGTTTGAGCTGCGCACGCCGCTGGTGGGCACCTACAACGTGGCCAACCTGCTGGGCGCCGCCGCGCTGCACCTGGGCACCGGCACCCGGCTTGACGCCGTCATCAAGGGCGCCGCCGAGCTGAAGGGTGTGCCGGGTCGGCTGGAGGCGGTGAAGCATCCGCGCGGGGCTCGTGTTCTCGTCGACTACGCGCACACCCCCGACGCGCTGGAGCGCGCGCTCGAGGCGGTGCGGCCCTACGTGGCGACCGGAGGCCGGCTGTTCTGCATCTTTGGCTGCGGCGGTGACCGCGACCCGCTCAAGCGTCCCAAGATGGGCGCCATTGCCGCGCGCCTCTCCGACGTGGCCGTGCTCACCAACGACAATCCCCGCTCCGAGAAGCCCGAGGCCATTGCCGACGCCATCCTGGGCGGCATGGGTGACGTCGTGAAACTGGAGAAGTCGCTGCGCGGCAACGGTGTTCACGTGGAGCTGGACCGCGCCGTGGCGATTGCGCGGGCGGTGCGCGCGGCGGGGAAGGGTGACGTGGTGCTCATTGCCGGCAAGGGGCATGAGCGGGAGCAGATCTTCGCGGACCGCAAGATCCCCTTCGACGACCGGGTTGCCGCCGCTGCTGCGTTTGAGCAGGGGGAGGAGCGGTGATGCAGACCTTCTTCGTCATCCAGGAAGTGGACGCGTGCCTGCGGGATCGTCGGGCCATGCGCACCGGCGGCGGCCGCGCCACGTTCACTCGCGTCTCCACCGACAGCCGCACCATCCAGCCGGGTGACCTCTTCGTGGCGCTCAAGGGTGATACCTTTGATGGTCACAAGTTTGTGGCCGCGGCCAAGGTGGCGGGCGCGCGTGGCGCCGTGGTGTCCCGCGATTGGGCCCAGACGCAGGACCGCGCGGCGCTCAGTGAAGGTGACTTCGCGCTGTGGATGGTCGACGACACGCTGCTGGCGCTGGGCGACCTGGCGCGTGGGCACCTGCGGCGACTGGCACTGCAGAAGTGCGCGCTGACCGGCTCCAATGGCAAGACCACGACGAAGGAATTCACCGCCGCCATCCTCAAGGCCCACTTTGGCGACGCGCACGCCCTGGTCACCGAGGGGAACCTCAACAACCAGATTGGTGTCCCGCAGACGGCGTTCCGCGCCGTGGCTGAGCACAAGGTGGCGGTGTTCGAGATGGGCATGAACCACGCGGGGGAGATTGCGGCGCTGTGTCGCATTGTCGAGCCGGTGGCGGCGCTCATCACCAACGTGGCCCCGGCGCACATCGGGAATTTCGACGGCAAGATCGAAGGCATTGCCGCGGCCAAGGGTGAAATCTTCGCCGGGCTCAGCCCCGACGGGACCATGGTGGTGAACCTGGATGATCCGCTGGTGGTGCAGCAGGCCGCGCGTCATCCCGAGCTCAAGCGTGTGGGCTACGGCCGCGCCGCCAACGCCGACGTGCGGCTGGTCAGCGAGTCCCAGCGTGAAGGCGGAATGGATGTGACGCTGGTGGTGCGTGGCGTCGAGGTGAAGGCGCACGTGCCGGCGCTGGGTAGCCACAACGCGCTGAATGGCTGCGCGGCCGCGGCGCTGGCCACCGTGATGGGCGTGGCGCCGAGCGCGATTTCCAAGGGCCTCGAGGCCGCCAAGATGGTGAGCGGTCGTCTCACCCGTCGGAAGGCGCTCTCCGGTGCGGACGTCATCGACGACAGCTACAACGCCAACCCCGCCAGCGTGCGCGCTGCGATGGAGGTTGCTCGTCGGGAGGCGGACGCGGGCAAGCAGCGACTCATCCTGGTCCTTGGCGACATGCTGGAGCTGGGCAGCGTGGAGATGGCGCTGCACCGCGAGGTGGGTGAGGCGGCGGCGCGGCTCAAGCCGGATGCGTTGTTCCTCTCCGGTACGCGCAGCAAGGCCACGTCCGAAGGCGCCGTGGCGTCGGGAATGAACAGCTCGAACGTGCACTGGAATGAGTCACTGGAGGCGCTGCTGCCGGTGCTGACATCGACGGTGAAGCAAGGAGATGTGGTGTTGGTGAAGGGCTCACGCGGGGCGCGCATGGAGCGCGCGGTCCACGCATTGTGCGGCACGACCGCCGGGAAGGAGCACTGAGATGCTCTACTGGCTCTACACGTCCAATCCGGACAGCTCGCTGCTCAATGTGCTGCGGTATCCGTCGTTCCGCATCCTGATGTCGGCGCTGACGGCGCTGCTGGTGTGCCTGTTCTTCTATCCCCCGATGATCCGTCGCCTGCAGATCTTCAAGTTCGGCCAGGCCGTGCGTGATGACGGACCGCAGACCCACCTCAAGAAGCAGGGCACTCCCACGATGGGCGGCACGCTCATCCTCATTGCCATCACCGTCAGCACGCTGCTCTGGGCCGACCTCTCCAACGACGCCATCTGGCTCACGCTGTTCATCACGCTCAGCTACGGCGCGGTGGGCTTCTACGACGACTTCAAGAAGATCAAGTTCAAGGACCCCAAGGGCCTGGCCGGTCGGTGGAAGCTGTTCTGGCAGTTCAGCACCGGCATCGCCGCCATGGTCTACCTGTTCTACGCGGCGGACTTTGACCGGCACCTCTCCTTCCCGCTGTTCAAGGCGGAGAAGTTCGCGCCGGAGCTGCCCGCGCTGCTGTACGTGATCTTTGGGCTGATTGTCGTCGTGGGGACCAGCAACGCGGTCAACATGACCGACGGTCTCGACGGATTGGCCATTGGCCCCACGATTGTCAGCGCATTCGTGTTCATGGTGCTGGCGTACGCCGCGGGCACCGAGCTGCGGGACTTCAACATCGCCAAGTACCTGGGCATCATCCAGGTGAAGGGCGCGGAGGAGCTGTCCATCATCTGCGCCGCCGTCATCGGCAGCGGCATCGGGTTCCTCTGGTACAACGCGTATCCCGCGCAGGTGTTCATGGGTGACGTCGGCGCGCTCGCGCTGGGCGGCCTGCTCGGCATGGTGGCGCTGCTCACCAAGAACGAGATTGTCAGCGCCATCGTCCACGGTGTGTTCCTCGCCGAGATTGTCTCCGTCATGGCGCAGGTGACCAGCTTCAAGCTCACCGGCAAGCGCGTGCTGCGCATGGCGCCATTGCATCACCACTACGAGTTGGGCGGCTGGGCCGAGCCCAAGGTCATTGTCCGTTTCTGGATCGTCTCCATCATGCTGGCCATCGTCGGCCTTGCCACCCTGAAGCTGCGATGAATCCGACCCTTCGTCCCCTCCCGACGGGCACGGCGCCCGACCGCGTGCAGGAGCTGCTCGGCTCACTGAAGGGCCGCAGTGTTGCCGTCGTGGGACTTGGCAAGAGTGGCACCAGTGCCATCAAGCTGCTTTGCCTCGCTGGAGCGAGCAAGGTGGTGGCGCTCGACGACAAGGCGCAGGCGGACCTGGCCGGAGCGCAGAAGACGCTGTCGGAGATGGGGCCCGTCACGGTGCACGGCGGCGGCATCAATGGAGACCTCGCCACCAAGGCGGATCTCGTGGTGGTGAGCCCGGGCGTTCCTCGTCGGGGCGCGTGGTGGGATGCGATTGTGAACGCAGGCACGCCGTGGACCGGAGAGGCCGAGCTGGCGTGGCGCTTCACCCGCGCACCCTGGCTGTGCATCACCGGCACCAACGGCAAGTCCACCACGACGACGATGGTGGGCGGGCTGGTGCAACAGGCGAAGCCCAACACGTTCGTGGGCGGGAACCTGGGCCGCGCGGTGTGTGAAGCGGCCTATGTGCAGGCGGACTGGGATTTTCTCGTCGTGGAGCTGTCCAGCTACCAGTGCGAGCCGATCAGCAGCCTGGATGCGCAGGTTGCCGTGCTGACGAACCTCAGCCCCGATCACCTCGAGCGCTACAAGGTTGCCGACGCCTACTACGACGCGAAGTTCAACCTGTTCCGTCACCAGTCCGCGCAGCACGTGGCCGTGATCAACGCGGGCGACCCGGAAGCCTATGCGCGCTCGAAGGAGCTGAAGAACGCGCGCCTGGACTTCAACGTCGGGGCGAACGCGCAGGGCGTGGAGATCTTCGGGCGGGACCTGGTTCTCCGTCGGAACGGGGCCACCGAGAAGTACACGACGGGGAACCCGGCCATCCGTGGGCGTCACAATCTGGAGAACGCAGCGGCGGCGGTGGCGGCGGCGCGGGCGGCGGGGATTCCGCAGGCCGCGGTGCAGGCGGGGCTGGATGCGTTCCAGGCCGTGCCGCATCGGCTCCAGGAGATCGGCGCCATCAACGGCGTGCGGTACTTCAATGACTCCAAGGGCACCAACGTCGACGCCACGGTGAAAGCGCTGCAGTCCTTTGACGAGCCCATCCACCTCATTGCCGGCGGGCTGGACAAGGGTTCCTCCTACGGCCCCATGGCCGACGCCGCGAAGGGCCGCGTGAAGGCCTGCTACGTCATTGGCCAGGCGGCGGCGCTGATTGGCGCGGCCATGCAGAAGGTCTGCCCCGTCATCGACGCGGGGACCATGGACTCCGCGCTGGAGCGCGCGCGGAAGGCCGCTCGGCCCGGTGAGGTGGTGCTGCTCTCCCCGGCCTGCGCCTCGTTCGATCAGTTCCGCAACTACGAGCACCGTGGCGACGTGTTCGCCGAGTGGGTGCGCGCCCGCATGGGAGGTGAGTCATGAGCGCCAGACGGCTCGACGTCCTCCTCTTGTGGGCCGTGCTCTGCCTCATCGGGCTGGGCGTGGTGATGGTCTACAGCGCATCCAGCGTCAACGCTGCGGCTAAACTGGGCGATCCGGACTACTACCTGAAGCGCCAGGCGGTGTTTGCACTGGTGGGCCTGGTGGCGCTCTGGATTGGCAGCGTGGTGCCCGCGGAGGTGTGGCAGCGCGCGGCGGTCCCTGTCCTCGGAGCGGCGTTCGTGGCGCTGGTGCTGGTGCAGATCCCGGGGCTGGGGAAGTCCGGCGGCGGCGCGCAGCGCTGGATTGCGCTGGGGCCCTTCGCGTTCCAACCCAGTGAGATGTGCAAGTTCGCGCTCATTTCGTTCCTAGCCTACAGCCTGCACAAGAAGGCCGCAAAAATCCGGACGTTCAAGATCGGGTTCCTCCCGCACGTCGCCATTCCGGGCGTGATGGCTGTGTTGCTCCTCGCGCAGCCCGACTTCGGGACCGCGGTGGTGCTGGTCACGATTAGCGGTCTGCTGATGTTGCTGGGCGGCGTGCCGCTGCGTTACCTCGGCGGTTGCGTGATGGTGGCCGTGCCGGCGGCGGTGTTGCTGGTGGTGACGTCGGCGTACCGCATGAAGCGCGTGCTGGCGTTCATGGACCCGTGGGCCAACCGTCGGGGCATTGGATACCAGGTGGCGGAGAGCCTCATCTCCTTCGGCTCCGGCGGCATCACCGGTCTGGGACTGGGCGCGGGCAAGCAGAAGCTGTTCTTCCTCCCCGCGGCGCACACCGACTTCATCTTCGCGATCATCGGCGAGGAACTCGGCCTGCTCGGAGTGCTCATGGTGGTCACGCTGTTCGGCATCATCGGGTGGCGTGGGTTGCGCGCGTTCCGTCGGCTGGGGAACACCTCGGAGGGCTACCTGGCCGCGGGACTCACCATGCTCATCGTCCTGCAGGCCACCATCAACATGGCCGTGGTGCTGGGCCTGGTCCCCACCAAGGGACTCACGCTGCCGTTTGTCTCGTACGGTGGCTCGTCGCTGATTGCCATGTGCTTCATGGCGGGCGTGCTCCTGCGACTGGCGGGCGAAGCCCAGGATGCCGTGATCTCGCGCTCCCCCGTCGTGGGCGGCGTGGTCCTGGCCGGGGGGCGCGCATGAAGGTCATCATTGCCGGCGGCGGAACCGGAGGCCACCTGTACCCGGGCATTGCGCTCGCTGACGAGTTCAAGGCCCGTGGCGGCGAGGTCATGTTCGTGGGCACGGAGCGTGGCATCGAGACGCGCGCAGTGCCGAAGGCCGGCTATCCGCTCAAGCTCATCGACGTCAGCGGCATCAAGCGCGTGGGCCTCGTGAAGACGCTGTCCTCTCTGGGCAAGCTGCCGGTCAGCTTCTTCCAGTGCCAGGCCATCATCAGCGAGTTCAAGCCTGACGTCGTGGTGGGGGTGGGCGGTTATGCGTCCGGCCCCATGGTCATGGTGGCGCGCACGCGCGGCCTGACCACCGCGGTGCTCGAGCAGAACTCCATTCCCGGCGTCACCAACAAGATCCTGGGCAAGGTGGTCCACAAGATCTTCGGGTCCTTTGAGGCTTCCGCGAAGTTCTTCCCCACCCACAAGTTCGTGCGCGCGGGGAACCCGGTGCGTCACGCGCTCATCTCAGCGCCGGCGGGGCAGGGCACTGGCATCCTCGTCCTCGGTGGCAGCCAGGGTGCGCGGGCGCTCAACCAGGTCCTGCCCGAGGCGTTGGCCTACGCGTTCACGCAGGTGCCGGCCGTCCCGGTGACCCACCAGACCGGCGAGAAGGACGTGGAGGAGACGAAGGCCGCCTATGCGCGCGCGGGTGTGACCGCGGACGTGCGCCCCTTCATCGACGACATGGCCAAGGCCTATGCGGACGCGAAGCTGTGCGTGTGTCGCGCCGGTGCCACCACGTGCGCCGAGCTGACCGCGCTGGGCCGGCCCTCCATCCTCATTCCGTTCCCGCAGGCCGCCGACGATCACCAGACCCACAACGCGCGCGAGCTGGAGCAGGCGGGGGCCGCGGTGCTGATGGCGCAGTCGGCGGCGACGGGAGAGACCCTCGGAAAGGTCATCGTGGACCTGCTCAAGGATGAAGCGAAGCTGAAGGCCATGGGTGAAGCGGCGCGCAAGCTGGGACGCCCCCACGCGGCGCGCGAGATTGCCGACGCGCTCCAGAACCTGGCGGGCGTTCCCACCACGACGGCGCAGGAGGTGCGGTCATGATCGGCAGCATCTACCGTCGGCGCCTCAAGCGCATACACTTCGTGGGCATTGGCGGCATTGGCATGAGCGGCATTGCCGAAGTGCTGCTCAACCAGGGCTATACGATCAGCGGCTCCGACGTGAAGGAGTCCGACACCACGCGTCGTCTCGGCGGGATGGGGGCGCGCATCAGGATCGGCCACGCCGCGGAGAACGTGGTGGGGCCGGATGGGCAGGCGGATGTCGTGGTCATCTCCACGGCGGTGCGCGAGACGAACCCCGAGGTGAAGGAGGCGCAGTCCCGCGGCATCCCGGTGATTCCGCGCGCGGAGATGCTCGCCGAGCTGATGCGCATGAAGTACGGCATTGCCGTGGCCGGCATGCACGGGAAGACGTCCACGACGTCACTCGTGGCCAACCTGCTGGGCGTGGCGGGCATGGACCCCACCGTCATCATTGGTGGCAAGGTCAACCAGCTGGGCAGCAACGCGAAGCTGGGCCAGGGTCCCTTCCTGGTTGCCGAGGCCGACGAGAGCGACGGCTCCTTCCTCCGTCTCACGCCGACCATCTGCGTCGTCACCAACATTGACCGCGAGCACCTGGACTTCTGGAAGGGCGGGCTGGCCCACATCCAGAGCGGCTTCGTCGAGTTCGTGAACCGGCTGCCGTTCTACGGCCTGGCCATCCTGTGCCTGGACAACCCGCACGTGCAGGCGATCATCCCGCGCGTGGTCCGCCGGCACGTGACGTACGGGCTCAGCGCCCAGGCGGATTACCGCGCCGTCAAGGTCCAGCTGGAAGGGATGCGCAGCCGTTTCGAGCTGGTTCGTCGCGGTGAGCGCCTGGGTGAAATCACGCTCAACATGATCGGCATGCACAACGTCACCAACGCGCTGAGCGTCTGCGCGCTCGCCGACGAGCTGGAGATTCCGTTCCCCACGCTGGTGCAGGCCATGGCGGGGTTCCAGGGCGTGCAGCGTCGGTTCACCATCCGCGGCGAGGCGGCGGGTATCACCGTCGTCGACGACTACGGGCATCACCCCGCGGAAATCCAGGCCACGCTGGCCGGCGCGCGCGGGGCGTTCCCGGATCGTCGCATCGTGGTGTTGTTCCAGCCGCACCGTTACACGCGCACGCGCGACCTGATGGAAGAGTTCGCCGTCTCCTTCAACGACGCCGACGTGGTCATCAACACCGACATCTACGCGGCCAGCGAGGATCCCATCGAGGGAATCAGCGGGAAGTCGTTGCATGAGGCCATCCGTCGTCACGGGCACCACGACTCCCGCTACGCGGCCCGCGCCGAGCTGGTGTCCGCGGCGATGGAAGTGGTGAAGCCCGGCGACATCGTCATCACGCAGGGTGCGGGCGACATCACCAACGTGGGCGAGGAGCTGCTCGGCAGGATCTCCGCCTCCTCGGGGCACGCATGAGGGGCGCCATGGCGGAGAGCATGACCTGGGTTGACGAGCTGGTGTCCCGCGTGAAGGCGCGGTGCCAGAAGAATGCGTCACTGGCGCCACTGACCACGTTCCGCATTGGTGGTCCCGCGGACGTGCTGGTGGAGCCGTCCGACGACGACGAGGTCCTGCAGGCGCTCCGCGTCATCCGTGAGCTGGGCGTGCCGTTCACCATGCTGGGCGGCGGTTCCAACGTGCTCATTGGTGACGGTGGCATCCGCGGCGTGACCATGCGTCTCACTGGGAAGCTCAGCGCGGTGGTGACGTCGGAGAATGGCAAGCGCGTGGATGTGGGTGCGGGCGCGTCGTTTGCGAAGCTGACCAAGGCCTGCATGGCGCTGGGCTGGCCGCGGAGCAATGGCTGGGTGGGCACGCCGGGGACGGTGGGCGGTGCGTTCATCATGAATGCGGGTAGCCGCGAGGGTGAGGTGGGTGAGCACGTGGAGAGCATCCGCCTCATTGATGGCGACGAGGTCCGCGTGCTCACGCGTGAGCAGTGCGGGTTTGCGTACCGCACCTCCGCCTTTCCCAAGGGCAGCCTGTTGCTGGGTGGGGTGCTGCGCTGCAATCACGCGGACCCGGGCAAGGCCGCGGAGATCCAGGCAATGGCGTCGGCGTCACTCAAGCGGCGCCACGCATCGCAGCCCAAGGAGCACGGCGCGGGCAGCATCTTCAAGAACCCGCCGGGGGATTACGCGGGCCGTCTCATCGAGGCGGCGGGCCTGAAGGGGACGCGCGAGGGTGGCGCGCTCATCAGCCCGGTCCACGCGAACTTCATTGTGAACGCAGGCGGAGCAACGGCGCGCGACGTGGTGACGCTGGCCGAGCGCTGTCAGCGCGAAGTGATGGCGAAGTCTGGTGTGCAGCTGGAGTGGGAAGTCCGAAGGATGGGTGAGTTCACATGAATCTCGAGAAGCGCATTGGTGTCCTCTACGGCGGTCGGAGCAGCGAGCGGGAAGTGTCCCTGCGCACCGGCAAGGCCGTGCACGACTCCCTCAAGGGTGGCGGCCGGAACGTGGTCCTCATTGACGTGGACCTGGACGTGGCGACGAAGCTGCGCGGCGAGAAGGTCGACGTGGCCTTCATTGCGCTGCACGGCCGCTACGGTGAGGACGGCTGCATCCAGGGCCTGCTCGAGTCCATGGGCATCCCCTACACCGGCAGCGGCGTGCTCGCGTCCAGCGTGGCCATGGACAAGGTGTTCACCAAGACGGTGCTCCGCGCCGCGGGCATTCCCATGCCGGAGGGCTTTGACGTCGACGCCCAGGGCGCCACCAGGCTCACCGCCAAGGACATCCCGTTTGGCGTGCCCTGCGTGATCAAGCCCAGCCGTGAGGGCTCCAGCGTGGGGGTCTCGATTGTGAAGAAGGAGGCGGACCTGCCCGCCGCGCTCGCGGAGGCCGCGAAGTACGGGCACCGCGTGGTGGTGGAGAAGTTCGTCAAGGGCAAGGAAGTCCAGGGCGCAGTCCTCGACGACAAGGGCCTCGGCGTCATCGAGATCGAGCCGGCGGATGAGTTCTACAGCTACAAGGCCAAGTACGGCGGCATCGGGACGAAGTATCACTATCCCGCACGAATTCCGGCCGACGTCTCCAAGCGCGTGCTGGAGGTCTGCGTGGCGGCGCACAAGGCGCTGGGCTGCGCGGGTGCCACCCGCAGCGATTGCATTGCCACCGAGAGTGGCGAAGTGGTTCTCCTCGAGGTGAACACGCTCCCGGGCATGACGGAGGCAAGCCTGCTTCCCAAGATTGCCGCGGGGGAGGGCATCTCATTCCTGCAGCTGTGTGAGCGGCTGGTGCAGGGCGCCTCGCTGAAGGCCTGACGAAGGGAAGACGAAGATGAACCGCCGGACTCCGTCACGGAAGACAGGGATGTCTACCCTCTTGAGCGTGGTCAAGGTCTCGCTCACGGTGGGTATTTCCGTGGCCGCCGGCGTCGGGGCCTACGAGCTCACGCGTGAGGGCCAGTACCTCATTGTCAACAAGGTTACGGTGCAGGGACATTCCCGGATCCCGACGGAAGAGCTCCTCGAGTACGCGTCGGTGCCGCAGGGAATCTCGCTGTATTCCGTGCGTCCGGACGTCATCCAGCGCGCGGTGATGCGTCATCCGGACGTGGCCACCGCCATGGTCCGCCGCGTGCCCCCCGACGAGATTGTCATCACCGTCAGTGAGCACGCCCCCATGGCCACCGTGGCGCTGAACAGCGGCGTGTACCTGGTGGACCGCGAAGGTCGCACGTTCCGACGGGCTTTTGGTGGTGAGGCGCTGGACCTGCCCGTCGTCACCGGCATTCCGCGGGAGTGGTTCAACACCGAGGCGGAGCGCGCGGGACGCATGTTGCAGCTGGCGCTGCGGGGTCAGCAGGCGCACCTGGCGGCGGGACGTCCCGCCACGGAGCTCACCGAGATTCAGGTGGACGAAGCCGCGGGGCTGACGCTGCGGCTGGGCGACCCGGGCATGGAAGTGGACCTGGGTCACGACGGATTTGCAGAGAAGTTCCAGCGCCTCGCGGTGCTGGAGAAGGTGTTGAAGGCTCGCAAGCAGGAAGCCTCCAGGGTGTTCCTGGACAATGCTCGTCATCCCGAGCGTGTGGCGCTTCGTCTGCGTGAGCCGGAGTTGGCGTTGAGTGAACCCACGACGGGGAATGGTCGGTTGACCGGCAGTCCCTGAGAACGCGCGCGGAGACCGGGAGGAAACGCGGCGAGAGAGCGGAGGTGGCGATGGCGAAGCAGAACGTGGTGGTGGGACTGGATATCGGCACGACGAAGATCGCGTGCATTGTCGGTGAGATCCATGAGCACGGCATGGACATCATTGGCATTGGCACACACCCGTCGCGCGGACTCAAGAAGGGTGCGGTGATCAACATCGAGGCCACCGTGGCCGCGATCAAGAAGGCCGTGGAGGAAGCCGAGTTGATGGCGGGCGTGGAGATCCAGTCCGTCTACACCGGCATTGCGGGCGGACACATCAAGGGGATCAACTCGCACGGCACCGTGGCGGTGAAGGACAAGGAGATCAAGGACGGCGACATCAAGCGCGTCATCGACGCCGCCAAGGCCGTCAACATCCCCATGGACCGGGAGGTCATCCACGTCCTGCCGCAGGAGTACATCATTGACGGACAGGACGGCATCAAGGAGCCGCTGGGCATGTGCGGCGTGCGCCTGGAGGCCAAGGTCCACATCGTCACCGGCGCGGTGTCCAACGCGCAGAACATCGTGCGCTCCGCGCAGCGTTGTGGTCTGAACGTGGCGGACATCGTGCTGCAGCCGCTGGCCAGCGCGGAGGCGGTGCTGACCGAGGAGGAGAAGGAGCTGGGCGTTGCGCTCATTGACATCGGCGGCGGCACCACTGACGTGGCGGTGTTCTCCGGCGGCGCCATTGTGCACACCAGCGTGCTCACGTTGGGCGGCAATCACCTGACCAATGACATTGCCGTGGGTCTGCGCACCCCGGTGGATGAGGCGGAGCGCATCAAGCAGCGCTATGGCTGCGCGCTGACCTCCATGGTCGACAAGAACGAAACCATTGACGTTCCCTCCGTGGGGCACCGGCAGCCGCGCATCCTGGCGCGCCAGATCCTCACCGAGATCATCGAGCCGCGCGTGGAGGAGATCTTCGAGCTCACCAAGCGTGAGATCGAGAAGACCGGTCACGCGGACCTGCTGGCCTCCGGCGTGGTGATCACCGGCGGCAGCACGCTGCTGGAGGGTGTGCAGGAGCTGGCGGAGGACGTGCTGGGCGTGCCGGTGCGTCGCGGGGTCCCGCGTGGGATTGGTGGCCTCGTCGACGTGGTGCGCAGCCCCATGTACGCCACCGGCGTGGGCCTGCTCATGTACGGCAGCAAGCACATGGACTCGCGCTACTTCAAGGTGCGCGAAGAGAACGTCTACAACAAGGTGAAGTCCCGCATGAGGGACTGGCTGCACGAGATCTTCTAAACGACCTCTAACTCATACGAAACCCGCACCCCCGCCCTGAGGCGGCGCGAGTGCAAGACACAACCGCGCGCGGCGCGGCTCCCCACAGGGCGGGAGACACGAAAGGCAAGGTTAGACACATGATCCAGTTCGAGGAGACCACGGGACAGGGAGCGGTGATCAAGGTGGTGGGCGTGGGTGGTGGCGGCTGCAATGCCGTCAAGACCATGATCGCCGGTGGTTTGGAGGGTGTCGAGTTTATCGTCGCCAACACGGACATCCAGGCGCTGGCGGCGCACCCGGCTCCCATCAAGGTGCAGCTCGGTCAGAACCTCACCAAGGGGCTGGGCGCGGGCGCCAACCCCGAGATCGGCCGCAACGCCGCCATGGAGGACCGCGACCGCATCGAGGAGCTGCTTCAGGGCTCCGACATGGTGTTCGTCACCGCGGGCATGGGTGGTGGCACCGGCACCGGCGGCGCGCCCGTCATTGCGGAGATTGCCCGGGAAATGGGCATCCTCACCGTGGGCGTGGTGACCAAGCCGTTCATGTTCGAGGGCAACCGTCGTCGTCGCCAGGCGGAGGAGGGCATTGCCAGCCTCAAGGCCGCCGTGGACACGCTCATCATCATCCCCAACCAGCGCCTGGTCTCGCTGGCGCAGCCCGGCACCTCCATCCTGGATTCCTTCAAGATGGCTGACGACGTGCTGCTCCAGGCGGTGCAGGGCATCAGCGAGCTCATCACCGTGCACGGCATGATCAACGTGGACTTTGCCGACGTGAAGACCATCATGCGTGACCAGGGCATGGCGCTCATGGGCACGGGTCGCGGCCGCGGTGACAAGCGCGCTCTCGACGCCGCGCACATGGCCATCAGCAGCCCGCTGCTGGAGGACATCTCCATTGACGGCGCCACCGGCATCCTCATCAACATCACCGGCGGCAACAGCCTGACGCTGGTGGAAGTGAATGCGGCGGCCTCGCTCATCCAGGAGGCGGCCGACGAGGATGCGAACATCATCTTCGGCGCGGTGATCGACGAGAACATGGGCGACGAAATCAAGATGACCGTGATCGCCACGGGCTTCGAGAAGGCGCAGCCCAAGGCCAAGGCGGTTCCGCCGCCGCTGCCGGTGGGTATCCGCGCGGAGAACTACACGGACATCCCCACCAACATCCGTCGTGAGTGGGAGCGTGCGCCGGTGATGACGCCGCCGCCCGCCGCCCCGCCCATGGGCCGCACCCCGCCGCTGAACGCGGTGCCCCGTGCGGAGCGCCAGGAGCTCGTGGTGGAACGCGCCCGTCCGGAGCCGATGATCAGCGTGCTGCCTCCCATCGAGGATGCGGAGCTGGACATCCCCACGTTCCTGCGTCGTGAAGCGGTGAAGTGAGCGCCTCTGAAGCGGGGACGCCGGCGTGGTAGCTTCCGCCGGTGTCCTCGTTCAGCAGGTGGTTCATGCGTATTCGCTCGCATTCTCTCGTCGTCACGGCTGCGCTTGCGGTGGCGCTGGGCAGCTGTTCCCTCTTCTCCATGTCCGCCCGTCCCGCCACCGACGAGGAAGCTCGCCAGGGGGATGAGCTTGCCGCACGCATGGTGCAGGCCATGGGCGGGATGGATGCGTTCCGGAAGCTGCGCCTCATCTCGTTCCACTTCCAGGCCGTGGCGTTCGGCATCACGGTGCGGGACCGTCGTCACGACTGGGATCCGTGGCGCAACATCTCCCGGTACACCAAGGACAACGTGCAGGTGTTCCTGCGGCTGGGGGACCGGACGGGTAGGGTGTTTGTCGACGGGACGGAGGTCACCGACCCGGCCAAGCGCGACGCCGAGGTGAAGGAGGCCTTCGCGGCGTGGACGAATGACCACTATTGGCTGGTGTCTCCGTACAAGGTGTTCGACCCCGGCGCACGACGTGCAGTCATCGACGGCATGCTGCGCATCTCGTTCGAGGGGGGCGTGGGGCTGACGCCGGGAGACGTGTACTATTACAAGCTAAACGGGCGCTATGTCCCGACGGGGTGGAAGTTCAAGCTGGAGAATGGGCTTCGTCAGGACGTCACGTACGAGAAGCAGCGCGTGCTGGAAGGCGTGATGTTCTGGGAGGAGAAGGCCGATCCCATCTCCCGCATCCTGTTCAACGACCTCAAGGTGAGCACCGTCCCCGACGACGCGTTGTTTGCGCCGCTGCTCGGGAAGTGAGGAAACCCATGCGCGCGGAAGTCATCTGTTGCGGCGACGAGCTGCTCTCCGGGACCATTGCCGACACCAACACGCAGGACTTCGCCACCATCCTGCAGGAGGCGGGCGTGGAGATCGTCCGCTCGACGGCGGTGGGGGATGCGGAGGACGAAATCGTGGAGGTGTTGCGCGACGTCACCGGACGGGCGGACCTGGTGATCTTCAGCGGCGGCCTGGGCCCCACCGAGGACGACCGGACCGCGGCGGCCATGGCGCGCGCCGCCGGCGTTCCCCTGGTGCGTGACGACGAGGCGCTCCGCAGGCTGGAGACGCGGATGCGCAACGCCAACGTGGAGGTGACGGAGAACAACCGGAAGCAGGCGTTGGTCCCGGCCGGTTGCGTGGTCATGCAGAGTGAGGTGGGCACTGCGCCGGGATTCCACATGCAGATTGGCGGCGCGCACGTTTACGTTGTGCCCGGTGTTCCTCGCGAGGCGCGCTGGTTCCTGCGGGAGTTCGTGCTGCCGGAGCTGTTGCGTCGGTCGGAGAGCGCGTTCATCACGTCGACGCTGCGGTGTGTGGGCATCACGGAGAGCAAACTGGATCTCCAGGTGCAGGGCCTGGCGGAACGACATCCCGGCGTCAGCGTGCATTTCCGCACCAGCTTTCCGGAGAATCACCTGCGCCTCGTGGCGCGCGACACAAAGCCCTCCGGTGCCTTGCACCGCCTCCATGCCGCGAAGGAGGACGCGCTGCAGCGGTTGCAGCAGTGGGTCTACAGCACCGATGGAAGGACGATCTCCGCCGTCATCCGCGACGAGCTGCTGGCGCGGAACCAGACGCTGGCGCTGGCGGAGAGCTGCACGGGCGGGCTGGTGCAGAAGCTGATCACCGACGAGCCGGGCAGCAGCAAGGTGTTCGTCGGCGGCGTGGTGGCGTACGCCAACGACGTCAAGGTGAAGCTGCTGGGGGTCCACGAGGAGATGCTGAAGGCGCACGGCGCCGTGAGCCCCGAAGTGGCCATGGAGATGGCGGAGGGCGTGCGCCTGCGGCTGGGATCGACGTGGGGAATGTCGATCACGGGCGTGGCGGGCCCTAACGGGGGAACGCCGGAGAAACCGGTGGGATTGGTGTACGTGGGGCTCTCGGGTCCGTCGGGGCTGCTGCACAAGGAGCTGCGCCTGAAGGGTGACCGCGAGCGCATCCGTGGTTTCAGCGCGGCGCAGGCCATGACCTGGTTGCTGCGGGAGATGCGAGGGTGAGCCCTGCACGCTAGCGTGGGCGGCTAAGGACGACGTCATGTTGAAGGCTACGGCGCAGAGATGACGAGGTGGTGGGTCGGTGCCGCGGTTGCGGCGGTGGTGCTTCTCGGGGTTGCGCTCGTCGTCGCGGCGCCGTGGAGGCCCGCACATGTGACGACGCGGGACGCGTTTCAACGCGGCGTGGCCCTCGGGCTCTTCGCCTCCGACCCGGACTGGGACTACGCCGGTCTCCTCGACGAGATCGTTGCCACCGGCGCCACGGACGTCGAAATCGTCGTGCCCTGGTACCAGGACGAGATGCGCTCGCTGACCATGGAGCCGCGCAACGGGTACTCGCCCTCCGACGCCACGCTGCGTCGCACGCTCCGGCAGGCGCGCGAGCGCGGGCTGCGCATCATGCTGTTCCCCATCCTCCGCATCGAGAAACGCCAGCGCAACGAGTGGCGCGGCAAGATCGCATTCACCGACGTCACCAGCGCGGACAGTTGGTGGCGCTCGTACACGCATTTCATCCGCACCATGGCCCTTGCCGCGCGCGACGAGGGCGTCACCCGTCTCAGCGTGGGCAGCGAGTTCCTCGCATTGGAAACCGAGCGCGCACGCTGGGCCACGCTCATCCAGGAGGTGCGCGGCATCTTCAGCGGCCGCATCCTGTACAGCGCCAACTGGGATCACTTCGACGCCGTCACGTTCTGGGACCTCGTCGACGAGGCGGGGATGACCGCGTACTTCGAGCTCACCAAGTCCAACGCACCGTCCCTCAAGGAGCTCACCGAGGCGTGGAACCGCTGGGTTCCCTCGGTGGAGTCTTTCGCGAGGAGGGTGGGGCGGCCGCTCGTCATCACGGAGGTGGGCTACCCGTCGCTGGATGGCGCGAACATCTACCCGTGGGATGAGACGCGGAAGAGCACGGTGGACCTGGTGGAACAGCAGCTCTGCTACGCGGCGTTCTGCAGCACCGCCGGTCGTTCTCCGTGGGTGAGCGGTGTGTACTTCTGGAACTGGTTCGGCTTCGGCGGCCCCCACGACGGGGATTACACGCCGCGCGGCAAGCCGGCCGCGGAGGTCATCCGTGTGTACTTCCACGAACGCGCGCTCCAGCCCCAGTCAGCGGAAAATTTGACCCGGTGATCCCGCGGCCTCACTGTGGAGCCACACGGCGCCATTCAGCGCCAACCCAGCTCCAGGAGGCGCCATGCAGACGCACCCCTCCGCCGCCAATCCGCTTCCCGTGCATTTTCCCCCGTCGGACCGGCGCGGTTCCCACCGTGAAGATGCCGGCACCGGCAGACGACGCTTCCCTCGCATCCCCACCGCCGCGGCGTGCGTGTACCAGAGCCCGCTGCAGCGTCTCGTGGTGAAGAACGTGGATGTCTCGCTGCGCGGCGTGTTCCTGCACACCTCGCAGTGGGACCCCGTGGGCACGGAGGCGCATCTCACGCTGTCACTGGGTGGGTCCATTGGTCGTCGTGAGGGCGGCTGGGTCATCCACGCGGATGCCGAGGTGGTCCGGGTTGTCGACGAGGGAACGCGGCTGGGCATGGGCCTCCGCTTCACCAGCATGGACGACTCCGCCTTGCAGCGCCTGGGCACGTTCCTCCTCAAGACCATGGGCCTGCAGGCGTTCCCCCATCTTCGCACCCGTTTCCCCGAGCTGTTCCTCTGAGCCATGACCCGTCGAGTGGCGCTCATTCCCGGCGGTGCACGCGGCATCGGCCGTGGTGTGGCGCTGGCGTTGGCACGACGAGACTGGGACCTCGCCATTGCCTACCGGACCAGCGCGGCGGAGGCGGCGGACGTCGTCACGGAGGCGCAGGCCCACGGGGCACGCGCGCTCGCGCTCAAAGCTGACGTCGGGAACGCGGAGGAAGCGGAGTCGCTGGTCCAGCAGGCGGAGGCCACGCTGGGGTCCATTGACGCGCTGATCCACTGCGCCGGTCCGTACCACCGCGTGGACATCCTCGACGAGACCCCGGAAGGCTGGCGAGAGATGCTGGAGAGCAACCTCTCGTCGCTGTTCTACCTCGCGCGGCTCGTGGGCCCGACGATGGCGGGACGGGGGTGGGGGCGCATCATCGCGTTCTCGTCGGCGCACGCGGATCTGCGCGCGGCTCCCCGGATGCTCGCTCCCTACCAGATCGCGAAGTCCGGGCTCATCATCCTGGCGCGCACGTTGGCAAAGACCCTGGCCTCGGGTGGCGTGACGGTGAACGTGATCGCGCCGGGATTCATTGACAGCCCCGACGAGTTCAGCGCGCTCAAGCAGCAGATTCCCGCCGGTTACGAAGGCACCGTGGACGACGCCGTGAAGCTGGTCCTGTTCCTGCTCTCCGACGACGCGCGGTACGTGAACGGCGCGAACATCCACCTGTCGGGCGCGTGGGGCCTCTGAGATTCAACCCGCGTCCAGATGGCACTTCTTGTACTTCTTCCCGCTGCCACACCAGCAGGGTGAGTTCGGCGGAAGCTTCCGCGGCGTAGCGCTCTCGTCGGGTGGGAGCCACGCGGGCATCACCAGCCGGATGTAGTCCGCACCGGTATCCAGGTCCCATCTCGAGGGCGGCGTGGCACCCGGCAGGAACGCCTCCCTTGGCGCGCGCGCACACAACACCACGCCAAACGGGTACGAGTTCAACCGCACCACCGCGTTGAGCATGAACGCCTTCCACAACGCCGTGGCGCTCGCCCCGTCCGACGACATCCACTGCTCCAACAACGAGGCCACACGTGGGTGCAGCTTGCGCGCCACGTCGAGCGCTGGCTTGTCCGGGGAGGCATCCAGCTGCCTGGCGCGTTGGAGCAACGCGGGCGCACCCAGCACGTCAAGCTGCGCGTCCACCTCGGCCGGAGCGAGCATCGTCGGGAGGAGGGGCAGCAGGGGCACCACGGCGTGATTGAACGCGCGCGCGGGCTCGTCCAGGGCCTTCTGCAACAGCTGCAGGTACAGCGCACCCTGGCGGTTCTTGAACGTCTTGATGAACCTGCGCACGCGCCCCGCCAGCAGCGGCTCCCGCTCGGCCACCGCCACCGCCAGCTCGTGCTCCCCACCCAGCAGACCCTGTCGCTCCGCCAGCGACTCCAACACGTCCAACGTCTCGGATCCCCGTCGAGCGGCGGCCCAGATGGCGCGCGAGCTCACGTACACGTCGGGGACCGCGGTGTGCAGCACCACCGTCTGCGCCGAGAACGCTTCCGGTGCGCCCAGCAGCATGGCGTGCACCGCGCGCATGTACCGAGGCCACCACCGACGAGCGAGCCCCACAGTTCCCGCCGGATTCCGACGGATGGGACCGGGAAGATCCGTGCGCAGCAGCTTCACCCCGTGCGTGACGCAGTCCCCCAGCAGGCGCGCGGTCAAGGGAACAATCGCGGACAGGGTGGCGATGTCGTCGTCGGTGAGCTCATGCGCGGCGCGGACCAGCCGCATCACCGCGTTGCGATCTCCCCGCGCTTCCTCGCGCGCCAGCGCCACCGCCGCCCGCATGGCCGCCCGCAGCTCGACGACAAAGCTGTTCACCAACCCGTACGGGATCACGCTGGCGTCGTGCAGGGGCATCCCGGGCGCCAGGCAGGTCACCGCGCCCCCGTCGGGGCTCACCAGCATGTGTGCCGGTTGCGCCGCGGGAGACAGCGGCAGCGCGTAGCGCGGGGCGCGGGGAATCTCCGGGAAACGCTCCAGCGCCTCCGCCAGGAAGCCTCGCAGCGCCACGCTGTCCCGACTCAGCTCCGTGGCCAGCTCCGCTTCACGCGTGGCCGCGCGCGAGAGGCGCTCCAGGAAGTGGGTGGGCTGGCTCATCCGCGGCTCAGCTCTTGCGGTCCACCTTCACCGTGTAGCCCAGGTCGGAAACCACCTTGACAATCTGCTCCACGCTGCACTTGCCCGCCACGTACTGCACGGTGGCCTTCTTGCCCGCCACGTCCACCTCGGTGCCCTTCACGCCGTCCACCTTGGCCAGGGCCTCCTTGATGCTTGCCGCGCAGCTCTCGCACGTCATGCCGTCCACGGAGAGCACCGCCGTGGTGGCCTGCTCCTGCACCGTCCCGCCCTGGATCTGCTCACACCCGGCCAGGGGCGCGCCGGTGAGGCCCAACAACGTCGTCAACAGCAACTTCCGCATGGTCCAACCTTCCTTCGCGACCGTGGGCGTTCACCTACGGGCTGGGCCGCTTCTTGTCCACGTCACACGCACCCGCAACCCCTTGAGCTCTGCCCGGGGCGGGGCCCATGGGACGTTGCGACGGGGCCTTGAGCGGTTGACACCCCCGCCGACCGCCGCTACCTGCAACGACCCGCCAAGGCGGCGTCTGTCCTCGTGACGCAGCCCACCCCGGTCAAGGAAGCACCCCATGTCCAGCTTGCGCCAGTACGAGCAGAAAACCCCCACCAACCTCCAGTTCACGCCGGAGTCGCTGGCGGAGATTGCCAAGCACCGCAAGAAGTACCCGGACCGCGGCGCGGCGCTGCTCCCCACCCTCTACGTGGCGCAGGCGCAGTTCGGTTTCATCTCGCCCGAGGTGATGGCGCTGGTGGCCAAGACGCTGGACCTGCCGGAGACGCGCGTTCGCGAGGTGGCCACCTGGTACACCATGTTCCACAAGAAGCCGATTGGCCGTTACAACGTACAGGTCTGCAGCAACATCAGCTGCCACCTGTGCGGCGCCGACGCGCTGGTGGAAGCCCTCAAGACGCACCTGGGCATCAAGGTGGGGGAGACCACCAAGGACGGGAAGTTCACGCTCTCGGAGGTGGAGTGCCTGGCGTCGTGCGGAAGCGCGCCGTGCATGCAGGTCAACATGACCTACCACGAGCATCTCACCGCCGAGAAAGCCATCCAGATCCTCAAGAACCTGCCGTAATTCCGGAGCACGTCGTGGCCGAGAAACTCCTTTCCAAGAACTGGCACCGTGAGAATTCCTGGACCATCGCGTCCGCGCGCGCGGCGGGTGTGTACAAGCAGTGGGAGAAGCACCTGAAGGGTGAAGGTCGCAAGCCGCAGGAGATCATTGACGCCGTCAAGGCCTCAGGTCTGCGCGGCATGGGCGGCGCCGGTTTCTCCACCGGCATGAAGTGGAGCTTCCTCCCCAAGGACAATCCCAAGCCCCGTTATCTCGTCATCAACGCCGACGAGGGCGAGCCCGGGACGTTCAAGGACCGCTACATCATGGAGCGCGACCCCCACATGTTCATCGAGGGGTGCATGCTCTCCTGCTACGCCATCAACAGCCACACCTGTTACGTCTACCTTCGCGGTGAGTTCGACCTGGCGTACACGCGCCTGGAAGCGGCCATCCAGGAGGCGTACGCGGCGGGGCTCCTCGGGAAGAACATCCTGGGCAGCGGCTTTGACCTGGACATCCACACGCATCGTGGCGCGGGCGCGTACATCTGCGGCGAGGAGACCGGTCTCATCGAGTCTCTCGAGGGGAAGAAGGGCCAGCCGCGTCTCAAGCCGCCGTTCCCCGCCGTGGTGGGCGTGTTCGCGTGCCCCACCATCGTCAACAACGTGGAGACGGTGGCGCACGTGCCGCACATCCTGGAGCGCGGCCCGGAGGCGTGGAAGGCGCTGGGCGTGAACGGCGCGGCCGGTACCAAGCTGTACGGCATCAGCGGTCACGTCGAGCGGCCGGGCATCTATGAGCTTCCCATGGGTACCAAGCTCAAGGACCTCATCGAGCTGGCTGGCGGTGTGCGCGACGGGAAGAAGCTCAAGGCGGTCATCCCCGGCGGTGCCTCCTGTCCCATCCTCCGCGCCGACGAGATCGACGTGCCCATGGACTTTGACGGCATCAAGAAGGCCGGCACCATGCTGGGCACCGCGTGCGCCACCGTGATGAACGAGGACACCTGCATGGTGCGCGCGCTGTGGCGCCTCCTGAAGTTCTACGCGCACGAGAGCTGCGGGCAGTGCACGCCGTGTCGTGAGGGGACGCACTGGCTGGAGAAGATGCTGTGGCGCATCGAGAACGGTGAGGGCCGCCAGGCGGACCTGGACATCATCGACGAGATCGCCACCAACATCATGGGCAACACCATCTGCGCGCTGGGCGACGCCGCGGCCTTCCCGACGAAGAGCTACTTCGCCAAGTTCAAGGACGAGTTCGTCGAGCACGTGAAGACGGGCAAGTGCAAGTTCCCCAAGCACCCCATTGCTCCGCCCAAGCAGCCCGTCGTCATCGGCGGTTGATGCCTTGTGGGGGCGCGTTGGCGTGCCGGTTTCGTCGCGCTGGCGGCGATCACGGTCCTGCATGCGTGGTGGCTCTGGCCGGCGCTGACCGGTGAGCAGTCGCTGTACCTCCGCGACGTCCTCCGCTTCATCCTTCCCTTCAAAGCCGAGGCCGCCCGCGCGCTGGCCGAGGGGCGCTTTCCGTCGCTGAGCTGGGCGCTCATGGGCGGGATGCCGCTCTGGGCGCACCCGTCGGCGGAGATAGCGGACCCGGGAACACTGCTCTTCACGTTCATCCACAGCCCCCACGCGGCGCACGCCTGGAGCGTCCTGCTGCACGCGCTGGCGACGGCGGTGGGCGTGTACCTCCTGGCGCGGAATCTCGGCGTGCGCGCCACGGTGGCCAACTGGGCTGCATTGGCGTTCGTGGGCGCCGGTCCGGTGCTGAGCGGCTGGTGCATCCGGGAGGTCCCCACGACGTCGTTGCCGTTCATCGCGTTGGGTGGCGTGCTCATGGCGAGACGTGGGCGGGGACTGGCGCTCGTCGTCACGGCGGTCTCCGTGGCGTACGCGTTGTTGAAGCCGGACCCTCCGTTCGTGGCGTCGGCGGCGCTGTTGGCGGTGGTGCTGTGCTGGGTGCGGGCTCCCCGCGGTGCGCGCATGTCCTCGACGACGTGGCTCGGCATGGCGGGCATTCTCGGGCTGATGCTGTGTGGTGCGTTCCTTGTCCCTGCGCTCGAGGTGCTCGCGGATTCTCCGCGCAGCGCCATGGCGGATTGGCCCGCGGGATCGACGCTAGGACTCCGCTGGATTGAGCTGCTGGCGCCGGGTGGCCTCGGGATTCCGGGTGCGTCCGGTGTGCTCGGCGGCGTGACGCACCGGATGGACCCCGCGAGTCTGTACACGGGAAGCCTCTACGTCGGGGGAACGGTGTTGTTGGGCCTGCTCGTCGCCACGCTACGTCGGAGGACCGACCGCGCGCTGTGGGGGATGCTGCTCGTCCTCTTGCTGCTCTCGCACGGAGACCGCGTTCCCGGCGTCGGCGCGCTCTGGAGCGCGGTGCACGCACGGTATCCCGAGAAGTTGCTGATGGCGACGTACCTGTGCGCGGTGCTCCTCGGTGCACGGGCGTACCAGCGGATTCGTCCGTCGCTGATGAAGCGTTTCCTGCCGGGCATGGCGGTGGGCGTCGTCGGAGTGCTGGTGGCGGGCGCGGTGGCGCCGTTGTTCGTGGGCCAGTTCCTCGACGAGGGCTCGCCCGTCCGCGTCGAGTCCGAGGAGCTGCTGGCCGGCCAACTCATGCTGGGATCGACGCTGCTTCTCGTCGGGGCGGGCGCATTGATGGCGGTGCTGCGGTTCCGTCCCTACGTGGCGCCGTCCGTCCTGGTGGGCCTTGCCGCGCTGGAGGGCACCGTGTCCGCCAGCACCACGCTGCTGATGGCGCCCACGGATGCGCTCACGGTGACAAACGCGATTCCCGACGACACCGGCGTGTTCTGCTGCTCCCCACGACAGCCCGCGCAGCAACCGCCATCCGCCGTCACGCCGGTGATTCCGCGCTACTCTGCCGCGGCGGAGAACGTGCATCGCCTCGTGGCATCCATCGGCGTCCTGGGCGGACTGCGGTATCCGCTCGCTCTCGACGTCGGCGGCTTCGAGCCAACCGCCATGCGTGTGGCCATGACGCGCGGGTTCCCCGATGACAACACCGCGCTTCGCGTGTTGGAGCGCTGGGGCGTTGGCGTGGTGGTGAGCACGTCCCAGCTGTCGGTTGACGACGTGGGGCAGAAGGACGAGCGGGATCCCCAGCCCGCCCTGTGGTGGTACCGCCTCACGCCGTCTCCGCGGGTCCGCTCGGCGTCGACGTGGCGGGACGCTCCCCCGGACGCCGCCATCGGCCTGATGGCCGCGGGTCACGACGTCATGCATGGCGCGGGAAAGGACGGACCTGGCGGGGCGGCCAGCGCGGAGCTGCAGGTACAGCGGGATGACAGTGTGCGCGCCGTGGTTCACGCGGAGAGGGACGCGTTGGTCATCCACACCGCGACGTTCCGGAAGGGGTGGGCCGCCATCGTCGACGGCGTGGAGCAGGGCGTGGTGCCGGTCAACGTCATCCACATGGGCGTGCTGGTCCCTGCGGGGAACCACGTTGTCGAGTTCGCGTACGACGTGCCGGGTCTCACCTCGGGAATCTGGCTGTCCTGCGCGGGGCTGCTGCTCCTGCTGCTGGCCACGTGGCTCGCGACCAAACGTGTGGCACCACGTCGCCATTGAGGTTTCCGTGACGCGCGCCTAGCTTGCGCCGCCCGCACGGAGGACGAATGCGACGCGCGCTTGCCATCCTGGCCCTCTCGCTGGGCTTTGCCGTGCCGGCGCTCACCACGCCGTTGGCGCCGCTGTTCGCCCGTCCCGCGCTACGCCTCATTCCCGCGGTCTCGGGGCTGCCCCTGAAGGAAGGGGTCGACTTCGAGCGTCTCTCCCCCGACGAGACCCGGCAGCGGCTCCAGGCGCAGATCGAGGACTCCTTCCAGCGCGACGACATCGTGGCCTACTCGCGGCTGCTGCACGCGTTCGGGTTCTTTCCCCGTCCCGTGGACCTGCGGCAGGCATACCAGGGCTTCCTGGAAGAGCAGGCCGCGGGCTTCTACGACCACAAGGATCGCAAGTTCTACGTCGTGGAAGGGTTTGACCTCGTCCATGTTGCCGCCGCGCTGCAGGAGCCGGTGACCGTGGCGCATGAGCTGGTGCACGCCGCGCAAGACCAGGCCATGGGCCTGCAAACGCTGAACAACCACCTCGAGTTCGACGACGACCGCTCCCGCGCGCTGGCCTTTGCCGTCGAGGGGCAGGCCACCGTGGTGGGCAACCGGGTGGGCATGCCCATGATGCCGCCGCCGTATCTCGGTCCGCTGGGCGTGCTCACCGCTGACGTCTTCACGACGAGCATGTGGCTCCCGGGGAGTCGCGGGATGAATGAGCGGATGGCTTCCCGGGGCCGCAGCGGGGACCTTCCCCTGTTCCTCCGCGACGGATTCATTGCGCACTACTACGACGGCAGTCGCTTCGTGTGGGCGGTGGAGCGTTCGTGGGGGAAGGACGCGCATCTCTACATGGCGTGCCATCCGCCCATGAGCACGGAGCATGCGCTGCATCCCGCCAAGTTCATGACCGCCACCGACCCGCCGCTGAACGTCGAGGTGGACGTGATTGGCTTTGCGCCCGTCCGACGTCGGACGCCGCAAGGTGAGTGGGGTCTGCGATGGTTGCTGCGTCGTCACTGGGACCGCGTGGCATACCGGACGTGGACGGGGCCCACTCCGGAGCAGGCGGCCGAGGGATGGGGCGGTGACACCATGGCACTTCTCGCCGACGACACCGCGGTGTGGCGCATTGTGATGGACGCGGAGCACGAGGCGCAGGAGCTGGAGCCGGCCATGCAGCGTGCGATGGAAGGCGCGCAGGTCAAGTCGTCCATCGTGCGGATTGGGCGTGAGGTGCAGGTGTGGGTTGGTCTGGAAGAAGACGAAGTTTCCCGAAGGTCCGTAGCGCTGGCGCGCGCACCGGTGGACGTGTTCCCGCCGAACCCGCCGCCGCCAGAAGGGTCTCCCTGTTGGAAGCGTCCGTGGGCACCCCAGGAGCAGTGAGCATGATGATGACGACGTCAGCAAAGTCCATGCGCGTGATGGTGGCGGCGGTATTCGCCCTGTCTTTCACCGCGTCTCCATCTTTCGCAGACCAGGATGCACCACCCGCCGAAACGGCTTCGCCCGGCTTCGAGAACGAGCCGCCGCCGTGGCGTCCCTCACTGGGGCCCGTGGATGCCACCATGTTCATTGCGCGCACTGCGCCGTTGGAATGGCAGGCCACGCTGCTCCTCGGCGTCGACATTCTGGCGCCAGTGCTGCTGGCGCTGGGGCCGGCGCTGGTGGGTGGCGTGGCGGGTTTTGCGCTGGCCGGGCTTCCCGTGCCCAGCATCAGCAACGGTGCGCCCACGGTGGTGTTGGGGGCGGGCTCGTTGCCGGGAGCGGCGGTGGGCGCGTTGGTTGCGGGCGGTGCCACGCTGTTCATGCTCGACGTGGTGTTCAACACCTTCCACCTCGGTCGACTTGCGCCGGCGCGCCTGGTGGGGTTGGGCATCATGATGCCGCCGGCCATCCTGGCCATGACGTACGCGCTGTGGTTGACCACGCCGCATCCGCAGGTGCCTGCCGCCGTCGACGCGGCGTTGCTGGCGGGCACGTTGATGGCGGTGGGACTCAACTTCACGGTGCTCCCGCTGGTGGCGCTGACGACGTCTGCGTTTGTCCGTGCCTATGTGGACTATGAGGAAGGAAGTCCGCTGTGGACGCGCGAAGAGCGTCCCGCGGCCCAATGAAATCAGCAGGTTGCAAACCTCGGTCAGGCGGCCGTTGACGACGGGAGCATGGCGCGGCACATCTTCGCGCCCCCGTTTGTTGGACGGGGATTTGTCCAAATGACTGGAGGGGTGGAATGCGCATTGTGGTCGTGGATGACGACGCGCTGGCTTGCGAGATGATCGTGGGTGCGTTGCAGCGTCAGGGTCACGCCGTGGAGGTGATGAAGTCCGCGCTGGGGCTGGTGAACCGCGTGGCGGGTCGGGACGCCGACGGACGCCCGCGCCCGGACCTGGTGATTCTCGACCACCACCTGCCTGGTCTCTCTGGCCTGCAGAGCCTGCAGTTGTTGGCCAAGGACCCGGTGGCGTCGCAGGTGCCGGTGATTCTGCATTCGGGCACGTACCTGGGCACGTCGGAAGAAGCGCGCGCGTGGCATCCCCGCTGCGCCATTGTGGAGAAGGCGGCGAGCTTCCAGCCGCTGATGGACCGCATCCGTTCGATGGCGTCGTCGTCATCCGCGGAAGCTCGCGGCGCCTGACCTTCTCGTGCTGGCCCTGGTGTTGGTGTGAGCCGCCGCCAGCACTTTCGGACTGCGGTATGAAGTACCGCTTTCCCTCAGGTCACTTCGTCACGCCACCTTGCTACCGGGCTTGCAGGTCCCATCCGGCGTGATGGCGAACAGCGCCCCGCCGTCTTCCGCTGCGAGCACCATGCCTTCACTGACGCCGAACTTCATCTGACGCGGCGCCAGGTTGGCGACGACGATCACGCGCTTCCCCTTCATCTGCTCCGGCGAATAGGCCTTCCGAATCCCCGCGAAGATGTTCCGCGTCCCCAGCTCTCCCAGGTCCACGGTAAGGCGCAGCAGCTTGTCCGCCCCCTCGACGAGCGAGGCCTCCGTCACGAGCCCCACGCGCAGGTCCACCTTGCCAAAGTCGTCGATGGTGATGACGGGCGGCGGGCCTGCGGGCTCCTTCTTCTTCTCCTTCTTTTCCTTCTTCTCCTCGGTCTTGGCCGGTTCCGCGGGCGCAGCCGTCACACCGGCCTCCTTCTTGGAGTCCTCGATGATCGCGTCGACCTGCTTGCGGTCGATGCGGTCAAAGAGCCGGATGTACGGCCCATACTGCGTCTCTCCGCCGAGGTCGGCCTTCCCGTCGCGTGCGATGGTGGGCTCCCACAGCGCGTCGCCACTGTGCAGCTTGAGCATGCGCGCCACGGTGTCGGCGAACTTCGGCAGGATGGGCTGCAGCGCGACGGCGACGAGCTTCCCCGCATTCAGCGCCACCGAAAGCGTTTCCGCGCCGAGCTTCGGGTCATTCTTGACCTGGTCCCACGGCTTCTGGTCCTGGATGTACTTGTTGGCAAAGTCCGTCAGCTCCAGCACGCGCCTGACGACGACGTGATAGTCGCGCTGGTTGTACGCGCGTCCGATCTCCGGCAGCACCTCCCGCTCGAAGGCGAGGACGCGGTCACGCGCCGCGGTATCGCGCACGTCGGCGAGGCGCGGAATCTTCCCGTCCAGCTTGTCATGCACCACCTTGACCGCACGCGAGTAGAGGTTGGCGATGTTGTTGACCAGGTCCCCGTTCACGCGACCGATGAAGTCGTCGAAGCTGAGGTCGAGATCGTCGACGCCAGCGGTGAGCTTGGTGCAGAAGTAGTAGCGGAGCAGCTCCGGCGGCAGGTGGTTGAGATACGTGCGCGCGTTGATGAACGTGCCACGCGACTTGCTGAGCTTGGTCCCGTCGGCGGTGAGCATGCCGTGGACGAAGACGCCGTCGGGAAGGCGCAGCTCGGCGGCGGTGAGGAGCGCGGGCCAGAACAGCGTGTGGAAGTACACGATGTCCTTGCCGATGAAGTGGTAGATCTTCACGTCACCGGCGGTGGGGTTCCAGTAGTCCTCAAAGCGCCGACTCGCCTTCTGCGTGTACTGCTCCGTCGTCGAGACGTACCCGATGGGCGCGTCCATCCAGACGTAGAAGTACTTGTCGGCCTCACCGGGAATCTTGAACCCGAAGTAGGGCGCGGAGCGGCTGATGTCCCAGGGGCGCAGGCCGTCCTTGAACCACGCGTTGACGAAGTTGCGGATCTCCGGCTGCAGGTGCTCCGGCACTTCCGTCCAGGCACCCACGGCAGCCTCGAGCTTCGGCAGGTCAAAGAAGTACTGCGAGGACGGTTTGACGACGGGCCGCGTGCCGCAGATGGCGCACTTCGGCTCGAGCAGTTCGGTGGGCTGGTACGTCGCGCCGCAGACCTCGCAGCTGTCACCGTACTGGTCGGGCGCCTTGCAGCGCGGGCAGGTGCCGCGGATGAAGCGGTCAGGCAGGAAGCGCGCGTCTTTCTCGCAGTACATCTGCTCGACGTCCTTGGTGAACACCAGCCCCTTGGCCTTGGCGCGGTTGAAGAACAGCTCGGCGTACTTGCGGTTCTCGTCGCTGTTGGTGGAGCTGTAGTGGTCGTGGCGGACGAGGAAGTCGCGGAAGGCGGAGACGTGCTCCTCGTAGGAACGCGCCACCAGCTGCTCGGGTGTGATGCCCTGCTTGCGCGCGTTGACCTCGATGGGCGTGCCGTGGGTGTCGTCGGCGCAGAGGAACACGGCGTCATGGCCCATCAGCCGGTGACCGCGCGTGAAGACGTCAACCTGGATCTGCTCGAGCAGGTGGCCCAGGTGGGCGGAACCGTTGGCGTAGGGGAGAGCGGCGGTGATGAGGATGCGTTCAGCCATGGGTGCTCCAGTGAGACGACAACATAGGGATGATCACGAATCGCCGCAGCTCAGTGCGGTGCGGGCATCTTCTTCTTGCCAACCTTCTTGGGCGGCGGGGCCTTGGGAGACGGCGTTTCCTCGTCGTCATCCGGCTCGGGCGGGGAGGGCGGGAGCGCGCCGGCCATGGCGGCAATCTGCTCGCGCGTGAATTCCTCCACGCCGCTCTCGAACCAGACGCGCGCGCGACCACGCAGCACGTCCACGTCGCGGACCTTCCCCACGCGACCATCCGGCGTGCGGAAGCTCTTGCCCACCTTGGGCAGACCCGCGCGCAGGTTCTTGTACGTTTCCTGCTCGTACGTGAGGCAGCACAACAAACGACCACACTGTCCACTGACCTTCTGCGGATTGAGCGAGAGGCCCTGGTCCTTGGCCATCTTGATGCTCACCGGGACGAACTTCTTCATCCACGACGAGCAGCACAGCTCCCGCCCACAAACGCCAATGCCCCCGACGAGGCGGGCCGCGTCGCGCACGCCAATCTGCCGCATCTCCACGCGACACCGCAGCTCCCGCGCCAGGTTGCTGACCAGCTCCCGGAAGTCCACGCGCCCGTCGGAGGCGAAGTAGAACGTCATGCGCGCGCCCGCGAGCCCGCCCTCCACCTTGACCAGCTTCATGTCCAGCTTCAGCGCGCGGATGCGCAGCAGGCAGAAGCGCATGGCCAGCTTTTCCTTTGCGGCCAGCTGCGCGGCGGCGCGGGCGTCCTGCTCGGTGACCTTGCGGACCACGCGTCGGAGCGGGCCCACGACGTGGCGGGCGTGCGTGCCAATGGCCACGGTGCCCTGGCGCAATCCTTCCGGCGTCTCCACCAGCACGGCGTCACCGGCCACCAGCTCCAGCGTGCCAGCGTCGTGATCCTGCGCCACGCCCCCCACCGTGAACACCACACCCACGACGAGACGCTGCTCTCCCGACGAGGTCGGTGGCGCCGCCAGGTCCAGCGGCGCGTCGGCGGGGAGGAGGAAGGGGTCGGCCATGACGGAGACCACGGTGTAGGGCAGGGATGCGCGGCAGGGCAACCGGCTGAGTCAGCGGGGACGGGGACGCGCGCGCAGCTCGTCGAGGGTGAGCACGTCACCAACAAACGCACGGCCCACGTCGACGAAGCGCATGAGGTTCATGGTCTCGGTTGCGGTGCGGATGGCGGGCCAGGGCGGAGGTGGTGAGGTCCAGCTCCCGTCGTCGCGGCGCATGTGGCTGCGGTCGGACGCGAACGTGGCCACGAACGTCTCCGCGTCAACGAGGCGGAAGCGGGGCTGGTACGCGTCGACGAGCTCGTACGGGAACGTGCCGCGCAGGTACTGCTCCAGCGCACAGGGGAAGGGCAGCCGCGTGTCCAGGTCCCAGACGTGCCATCCCCCGTCGTCATCCACGAGCAGGATCACGTGGTAGTCCCACATCACCGGCTCGCGCGGGTGGGGGGAGGCGCGTTGCATCCACAGCGGACAGGCCTTGTGTGCGTTGGAGATGAACACCGCGTCTCGTCGACGGGACGCAAGCTCCGGGCGCTGGCAGAGTTGCCAGACGTTCTCCTCGCAGAAGTTGGCGGTGTAGCTGGCGTCTTCCCGTCTCACGCGCCCCATTTGGATCTCCTCCCGCGCCGAAGGCAAGGATCCCGATCCGGCCCCGTTCGCGGCCGCGCCCGACGTCACCGATCCCGTTGAGATCATTCATGGATCGGCGTTCGCGCAGGGGGGCGGCCCGCGGATCTTGCCGGCAGGGGCGGCGGTGCTAGGGTGCCGCGCCTCGCGCCGGGGCAGCGCAGGATCGCGCGACCACAGCAGGGGCGCCCCGCCGAGGACGGGTCTCATGCGCATCGCATTCACGCACAACCTCAAGCTTTCCGCCGACGCGTCCGACGCGGAGTTCGACTCCCCGGAAACCGTGGACGCCATCACCAACGTGTTCACGTCGGGGGGACACGTCGTGGAGAAGGTGGAGGTCAGCGGGCCGGCCAGCCACCTCGTGGCGCGGCTGGAGGCGTTCTCCCCGGACATCGTGTTCAACACGGCGGAGGGACGTCGTGGGCGCGTGCGGGAGGCTTTCTACCCCGCGCTCTTCGAGGAGCTGGGCCTGCCCTATACCGGCAGCGACGCGTACACGTGCGCGCTCACGCTCGACAAACACCTCACCCGACTGACGCTGGCGCAGCACGGGCTGGACATGCCGTCGGGTCGCCTGGTGCGTCCCGGCGACGAGCTTCCCTCCGCGGTGGCCTATCCCTGCCTGGTCAAGCCCAACCACGAGGGCTCCTCCAAGGGCATCTCCGACGACGCCGTGGCCACGGACGCGCGGGAGCTGCGCAAGATCCTGGAGCGTGCGCTCAAGGACTACCCGGAAGGCGTGCTGGTGGAGCAATACGTGGCTGGCCGCGACGTCACCGTGGACTTCCTCGAGGGCGTGGGCGTGCTGGAGCCGGTCGAGTTCGTCGTCGACCCCTCCTACAAGCGCAAGTACAACCTCTACGACTTCCGCCTCAAGAACGAGCTGGCCAAGCTGGTCTCCGTGCGCTGCCCCGCCGCCATCCCGCGCGACGTGGCGGCCCGCCTGCAGGCGCTGGCGCGCACCGCGTTCAAGGTGCTGGGCATCCGCGACGCGGGCAGCATTGACTTCCGCCTGGGTGACGACGGGCGCATCTACTTCACCGACGCCAACGCGCTGCCTTCGCTGGCGCCGGGGGCCTCGCTGTTTGCATCCGCGCAGCGGGAGGGTCTGGACTTTGCCGGCGTCATCAACCTGATCGTGCGCAGCGCCGCCAAGCGCGCCGGTCTGGCCAAGGATGAGCCGCGTGAGGAGCGGGAGTTCACGCGCAAGTCCAAGGTGCTGCGCGTGGGGTTCGCCTACAACGTCAAGCGCGTGAAGCCCACCATCGACGGCAGCGCGGGCGACGAGGAAGCCGAGTTCGACAGCCCCATGACGTTGGACGCCATTGCCAACGCCATTGCCAGCCACGGTCACGAGGTGATCCGCCTGGAGGCCACGCCGGATCTTCCGCGCCAGGTGCTCGCCACCCAGCCCGACGTGGTGTTCAACATCGCGGAGGGTCTCGCGGGGCGCTCGCGGGAGGCGCACGTGCCGGCGCTGTTGGAGCTGCTGGGTATTCCGTACACCGGCAGCGACGCCGCCACGTTGGCGGTGGCATTGGACAAGGCGCTGGCCAAGCGCGTGCTGCGTCAACACAACATCCCCACGCCGGCGTTCCAGGTGATGGACACGGGCAAGGAGCGGCTGGACAGGGCGCTGCGCTTCCCGCTCATCGTCAAGCCCAACGCGGAAGGGACCAGCAAGGGCATCGGGCCGTCCTCCGTCGTCGACAACGAGGAGCAGCTGCGGGCGCAGGCGCGGGAGCTGATTGAGCGGTATGACCAGCGCGTGCTCGTCGAGGAATACATCAAGGGGCGTGAGTTCACGATTGGGCTGTTGGGCCACCGTCCGCCCAAGGTCCTCCCGCCCATGGAGATCGTGTTCACCGACCCGGCCAATGAGCGCCCGCTGTATGACTTCGCCATCAAGCAGGACTGGAACCGCCACGTCCGCTACGACTGCCCGGCCCAACTGACGCCGCAGCTGCTCCGCTCGCTGGAGAAGGTGGCGCGGGACACGTTCGAGGCGTTGGACTGTCGTGACGTGGGTCGTGTCGACGTGCGCCTGGGCAATGACGGCGTGCCCTACGTGCTCGAGGTGAATCCGCTGCCGGGTCTGACGCCGGACTTCAGTGACCTGGTGCTCATCGCCAAGGCGGCGGGCATGGATTACCGCACGCTCATCGGCGAGATCCTGGCCGGTGCCATCAAGCGGCTGAAGCTGCAGAAGGCCGGATTCAAGACGGGCAAGGTGCGGGTGAAGGGCCAGTCGCAGGTGCCTGCCGCGTCGTCGTCGAGCGCCAGCAGTGACAGCGTGCCGCCCCCGCCGGCGGCGCCTTCCACGGGGAACGCGTAGCCGTGCCCATTGCGCGCAAGCGACGTCCCCGGCTTCGGGACCTGGGCGTCAGCATTGGTCGCTTCCCGACGGGCCGCTGGAACGCCATCACCGACGTGCGTGGCGTGAAGGTGGGCCATTGCACGCTGAACTTCGACGAGCCCACGGGGCAGCAGGGACGTGGCAAGGCGCGCACGGGCGTGACGGCCATCCTGCCCAATGACAACCCGTACCATGACCGTGTGCTCGGCAGTGCGTTCGTGCTCAACGGCGCGGGCGAGCTCACGGGGGTGACCCAGCTCGTCGAGTGGGGGTTGCTGGAGACGCCCATTGTGCTCACCAACACGCTCTCCGTGGGACGTGCCCACGACGGGTGCGTGGAGTGGATGCAGCGTCGCTACAAGGAGCTGGGTGACAAGGATGACGTGGTCATTCCCCTCGTCGGGGAGTGCGACGACAGCTGGCTGAACGAAGCCACGGCGCGACGGGTGAAGGCGGAGCATTGCATCGCTGCTCTCGACGCTGCTGCGAGCGGACCGGTGACGGAAGGCTCGGCGGGCGGCGGCACGGGGATGATCTGCTGCGAGTTCAAGGGTGGCATTGGCACGTCGTCACGGAAGGTGCCGGCGGAGGTGGGGCATTACACGCTGGGCGTGCTGGTGATGACGAACTTCGGCTACATGCCGGACCTGCGCATCGACGGTGTTGCCGTGGGGCGCATGTTGGAGCCGGAGTACAAGCACCTGCCGAAGCGGTCGGTGAGCTACGGGTCGATCATCGTCGTGGTGGCCACGGATGCGCCGCTGTTGAGCCAGCAGATTGGGCGGTTGTGCAAGCGTGCGGCGTTGGGGATTGGTCGTGCGGGCAGCATTGCGGCGCACGGCAGTGGCGAGATCGTGCTGGGCTTCTCGACGGCGAACAAGGTCCCGCGCGAGACGAAGAAGATGACCACGCGCGTGGAGGTGTTGCTGGACCCGGTGATTGGCCCGCTCTACGAGGCGGCCATCGACGCCACGGAGGAGGCCATCCACAACGCGCTGTGTGCGGCGGAGGACATGGTGGGCTTCGGGGATCGTTTCGTCCCGGCGCTGCCGTTGAAGAAGGTGGAAGCGCTGATGGCGCGCTACCGTCCGCGCACCCCGCCACCGACGCTGATGGAAGGTGTTCCCTCGTCACCCGACGGTGGTCCCGGCTCTCCCGGCGTGGAAGCGGCAGTTCCGGTTCCCACGCAGGAGCTCATCCCGGGTCTTCCTCCTCCTGCACCCGCGCCGCCGCTGCCGGACGTTCCCATGGGCTCGCCGCCCCCCGAGCTGGTGTTCCCGGAGCTCAAGCAGGAGGAGCTGCCATTGGGGAGTGAGTCGCAGACACCGCGCAAGCTGGACGCCGACTGATTCTCCGACGTCACCGCGGGCGCCAGCCCTTTCGGACTGCGGTATGCAGTACCGCTTTCGCTCGGACCACGGGGTCTCTTCCCCGACATCACCGCGAGCGCAGCTCTTTGGGAGTGCGGTCTGCAATACCGCTTTCCCATCGGCCCACGTCAGCCATCCGTGACGCCGATGGTGATCTCCTTCTTCCCGTACCCACTGATGTCCACGGACTGCGTCTGCTCCTGCCCGTCGAGCACCATCTTGAGCCTGTAGGTTCCCCCGACGAGACTGACCGGCACTCCCGACTGTCTGATCTCCTGCGTCCCCAGGAAGACCTTCACGCCCGGCGCGAACTTCACGGTCAGCGTCCCCTTGGCGAGGCTGTCGTAGCTGATGGCTCCGTGCGTCGTCGCCACGCGGGTCTTCCCGCTGCGAACAGGGTCAATCGCGTAGACATACTTGTCCGTGGCCGGCACACGCAGGGTTCCGCTTCCCTTTCCCAGTGCGCGTCCTGAGGCATCCTCCCAGACAATGTGTGCCGGCGCGGTGACCTCGAGCGGCACTCCGCGAACCGGCTTCACCTCCGGCTCCCCGTCGGTACCGCGGTTCTTCACCCGTCGCGCGCTCTTCCTCGACGGCTCCGCCTCGTCGGGAGCACCCGCCTCCTCCGGCTTCTCCGCGCTCTCCTCCGTCGGCACAACCGCGGGAGCCGGTGCCGGCGCGGGTGTTGCTGCGGGCGCAGTGGGCGGCGGCGGAGCAAGCGCTGGCGGCGTCGGCGCCACGGCGACAGCGGCGGGCTTCTGCGTCACCTCGCGCGGTCGCAGCATGAACGCGGTGCCAGCGCCCAGCAGCACAATTGCCGTGGCGCCACCCCACACCAGCGCGCGGACCGCGTTTCCCTGCGTCGGCAGCGCAGCCACGCGCGCAGCATCCTCGTCGTCAACACGCCGCGTGCTCGTGACCACGGTAGGGCGCAACGGCGCATCCTCCAGGTCCTTCACCGGCGCGCTCACCGCCGGATTCGTCACCGGCCGTGCCGCCGGGAAACCTTCCACGCTGATGTTGGCCATCGTGCGCTCAAGGTCCGGTGCGCCGAGCAGCTGCTTGAGGAACTCCTTGGAGGTGTTCGGCCGCCACGGCATGGCGTCGGCAAGCTCGTCGTGGAGCTCGGCGCCGGTCTGGATGCGCGCGTCGGGGTCCTTCTGCAGCATGCGCACAACGAGGTCCGACAGGCGCGCGGGGATGAGGGCGTTGATCTCCACAGGCTTCGGCGGCGTGTCCTCGACGATGGCCCGCACCACCGCCACCTCGTTCCCCTCGAACGGCCTGCGCCCGGTGAGCATCCAGTACAGGCAGCATCCCAGTCCGTAGAGGTCGGCGCGCCCGTCGACGGGTCTCTCCTCGAGGTACTCCGGCGCCATGAAGTGCGCCTTGCCGCGCAGCTGTCCCGCCTGCGTGAGCCCACCGCTGGCGAGGTCCTTGGCCACGCCGAAGTCCAGGACCTTGGTGATGCCGTCGCGGTTGAGCATGAGGTTGTCGGGGCTGACGTCGCGGTGGATGAGCGGGCGTGGTTTTCCGTCGTCACCCACCAGCTCATGCGCGTGGTTGAGTCCCAGCGCAGCCTCGGCGATGGAGCGGACGGCCACCTCCATGGGCAGGCTCTGCTTGAGTGCCCACGCCCGACGCGCCAGGCGGCTCAGCGTCAGCCCGTCAATGAACTCCATGGCGATGAAGTACTCGTCGCCCTGGTGGGCCAACTCGTGGACCTGCACCACGTTGGGGTGGTTGAGGCTGGCGGCCACGCGCGCCTCGCGCAGGAACAGCTGCACGAAGTTGGGGTCCTCCGCGAAGATGGGGAGGATGCGTTTGACGACGAGCTTCTTCTTGAACCCCGCCGGCCCGTCGCGCTCCGCCAGGTACACCTCGGCCATGCCGCCCCGACCCAGGAGCTCCTTGAGCGAGTACTCGCCCAGCGTCGATGGCGCGCCCTTGGGCAGCATGGCGGTGGCAGGCCTTTCACTTCGGGGAAAGCCCGCAGAGCTTGGCAACACGGGGCGGGGCACGGCAAGGCCGGTGGCGGACCCACATCAACGCTGCGCGGTGCGTCGGCGGGTAAACAGCGCGATCTTCTCCTCGGGCGTGAGCGCGGGGCACGTGGTCATGGGGGGGGCCAGGATCTGGTGGATGCGCTTGGCCAGGGCGTCGTCGGGGCGGAGCGGGAGGAAGGCTTCGTAATGGTGTCGCGCCCTCGCAGGTCCAGCGCCGTGTGTCCGTGGGCAATGGCGGCGTGGAACCGGCCCTCCAGGATGGCTCGATGCGCTTCCGCCACGTGGACGCGCGCAGCACCGTTGCCGCGGGCTCCGTCGTGCTCCTCGTGCGCGCCCAGCCGCGCCGGAGCGGTGGCCGCGAGCGCCACGACGCACAACGCCTGGAACGGGAGCCCCCGCCTCCGTACGCCATGCTCGACCTCTGTGTTTCACGGAAATCGTGCGGAACGGTCGCGTCGGTCGCATCTGCGACGGGTACGTCGTCTGACCTGAGAGCTGGTGCGTGGCGCACGCGAGCCACCGGCGGACGAATGGCCGGTGGCTCAGCGTGCGATGCGCGTTACGGCGTCACCCAGATGGTTGGTTCTGCCGCGACGTCACGAGGCTTGGATGATGACGGTGTCATGCGGGTGCTGGCGAAGCGGGCTCCTCCGTCGCGCGCGCCGGTGCAGCAAGCACCGTGAGCAACACCAGCAGGAGCCAGACGCCGGCGAAGGTCCAGAGGCTGTGGTTCGCATCCCACGTCAATCCAAGCGTCTTGAAGATGGGGTGTGCCCCGCAGAGCAGGAGCGCAGTCAGGACAACGGGCGTGAACACCGCGTCGTCCCGGCGGTGTGCCAGCGACAACGCCAGGACCAACGCGGGTGCCGCGATCACAAAGTAGTGCGAGTGCACAATCGGCCCGGTCGCCAAGTACGCCAGGATCCCCAAGTTGATCGCTACCCACTCCTGTAGCCAGGGTTGCTCGGACGGAGCCTTGCGTGGCGTCGCTCGGAACAGGGTAGCCGCGAGTCCGGCGACGACGAGGACCTGGAACACGGTGTAGCCGGCGATGGCCTTCAGCCCGATCAGCTTTCCGAGGAATCCTCCGGTCAAATAGTAGTCGTTGAACAGCATCGCGGGCAAGTCGGTCCGCCACGCGGTCCAACTGCACGCGGGCCCGAGGACGAAGGACGGCAACGCCAGACCAAGCGCGCCTGCACTCGCCGCACCCAACACAAAGTCGCGGAGCCGCGTCCGCTCTCCACGAGCGAGCCACACGACGACGAGCAGAGGCAACACCTGGACGCTGGTGGGCTTGATGAGGACGAGGACACCGCACGCCACGCCGGCCATGAGCGGGGCCCACCGGTGACGAAGCGTCAAGAGCGCCAGCAACAGGGCAATGCCCCCAACCTGGAGGCGTCCCAGGTTCCCGTAGTGACCGTCCATCTTGAGCGGCCAGAACAGCTGGGTCAGCAGGACGAACGCCATGGCGGCGACGTTGAAACTGAACCCCAGGCGCCACAGCAGAAACACCAATGCCAGCAGGTAGGCGAAATGGGATACCACCATGAAAACGGTGCAATTCCCGTCGTAGTTGTCCGTGGTGACGAGGTGAAAGGCCGCGTACAGAAACGGTGTCCCGGTGGGCTCAAGCTGGCTTCTTCCCTGGGCTGCCTTCTTGAACAGCGCCATGTCCGTGGCCTGGGCGCGCTCGTGCCAGACCTTGGCGAGCCGAACACGGTCTTCCTTCCCGTAGATGTTGGTGACGCCGCCTGCGTCGATGGCCTTTCCGACGAGCCAGTAGTGGTAGAAGTCGAAGGGATTCTGTGAGCCCCACGCGGTGTAGCCGTATGCCGAGTATGCCAGCAGGGCGCCGAGGAGCGTCACCCTGGCCAAGGCGACACTCAGCCGGCGGCTCGTCTTGGTCAGTTGCACGCAGTCCCCAGCGCGGCCATGGATGCCGAGTACGCATGCACGCACGTCTTGGTGCCCGCGCCTGACACGGCACCAGCAATCTGACAGCTGCCGGCTCTCACCGTGGCTGAAGTACTGACCTCCAGCGCCGGATCCCCGGTGATTGTCGAGCGGTGGACGGTCACCACGGTCCCGCTGTCGTCGTTGAAGATGCCCCTGCTCAGGTTCACAGGGGCCCCCGCGACGTCCAACGTCACGTTGCTGAGGGTAATCGTGGTCGCGGGCGTCGATGGCTCGACGTAGACGCCGACCGCGTCGCTGCCAGCGGTGCCGGTGACTGACATTGTCGTGTCGAGGATCCGGCTCGCCACAGACGCGCTCGCTTCGTCGAATCTGATGCCGGTGGCTTTGAGGCCGCTGATTGTGAGGTGACCGGCGTACAGCTGAACGGATGAGCTGTTGGTCCACACCCCGCGGTTCTCGTTGCAGCCAGCCATCGACACTATCAGGCCGCGCACCACGAGGTCCGACGCCGTGACGTGAAGGCCGTAGCAGTTTGACGTGGATGCGGAGATGTCCACGCTTGTCCCAGACATTGTCGCCGACGCCATGTTTGTCAGGACGCCGTAGTTGTTCGAGGTCGCGCCGGTCATGAAGACGGACACGCCCTCGAGTCTGGGACTGGAATCCTGGGCCGCCAGTCCCACGCTGTGGATTCCGTATCCTGATCCGCCCCCGGCGGCGACGCGCACTGTGACGTCCTTGAGCAACGGCGAGGACAACGATGACCCAGAGGAGAAGTTGTAGATGCCCACGGTGCGCGTCGTCGCTCCGTTGGCGATCGCCGCGACTTGGCGGATCGTCGGTGATGCGCCGGGGTTGTAGATGGCGGCGCCGTACGCCGCGCCCCCCATGTTCTCCGCGGTCAGGGAGCGCAACTCCGCGTTGTCGGAGCCAATGACGGTGCCGGAGTCGGGATAGCCCCCGATGTTCGATGCAAAGCCCTGTCGGACGAGTCGCGTGGCTGCCTCGCCAGCGCCTTCAACGTCGACATATGGCTTCATGACCAATGGAGAGGTCCCGAGGTCGTACGTCCCCGGCTCGATTTTCAGCAGGTATCGGTTCGTGGCTGACGCGTCGGTCACCGACGCCAGGAGAGTTAGGAGCGCGGCTCCGCTCGCCGCCGAGTCTCCAGTCACCGGACTGGCCACCAGGGTCCTTGTGTACGGCGATGCGGAATCCGCGCCGCAAGTCACCGAGCCGTCCTGCGCAATCCCTCGGAAGAAGGTCCCCGCGGGGCATTGCTGGGAGACACGACGTTGGACGTAGGCGTCATCAACGTCCATGGTGATGGAGTTCGACGCGCCGCCGCCTGTCAGGCCCAGGCCCGCCACAACGTCGGAGATTCCGGGCGGCGGAATTGGCTCGCAAGTGGCGTTCCCGTCCTCCGCCACGGAAGACAACGCGGTCCCTGGATTGCACGCAGAAATGCGACGTTGCACGTACGTGGGATCTACGCTGAGCGTGATTTCACCAGTGGAGCCACCTCCAACCAGGCCAGCACCGGGAAGCACAGCGGTGACATCTCCGCCTCCCACCGCGACGCCACCGTCCGCCACCGCGAAAGGTGGAGCGCTACACTTCGCTTGTCCGCTCGCGGAATCGAAGCCCGTCACGAACTGGCCAGGCGGACAGTCTGGCGGCAGACTGCTGATGCTGCGCCAATGTACAGGGGACGTCGCAGGGTCCGCGTCCGCCAGATCGGCCTTCTGCACCCACGATGAAGGCGGGCTGCCGTCGAGCTGCGAGGCATTGGCCGCGGTATCCGAGTGGGCGCAGTAGAGAGCGTAGGGCACGGATTGCAGCGGCTGGGCGCTGAGGACCTGACCCTCCACGCTTATCTCGATGAGGACGTTGGGATGCTCGATCAGCGTCTCACGAATGCTGGTAGTAGTGCCGCGCACTTCCAGGCTGAACACACCGCTCTGGACTGGCACGTTGACGTAGGTTTCACTGAAGACCTCCGTCGCGCCATCAAGCAGGCGAACACGGATGTCGAACTGCCCATCTTGCAGTCCCCCAGATTCCTCCCTCAGCACTCCCTGCAAGGTGAGAGAGTCCGGCGGGGCCGCCTTTGCCACCGCAGCGCACAACACGGTTGTCAGCGCCAGGATGCGTCCTAAGCGATTCACGATAGTACCTCCAGGGGTCACGGAGCCGAGGTCACTTGCGGGAGGACACCGGGGATCAGCGTGATCTGGGCGCCTGTCATCGGGGCGCCCAGGGGTTCGGACAGAGAAAAGTGCACCCGCACGCCGGACGCCTCAGCGGTGCCGGCCGCACCAATCGAGTAGGTCAGCCGCGGCGGCGCTGTTCCTCCGGTCGAGGACGATGCACTTGCTGAGGAAGAAGTCGCCGAGCTGGTGGCGGGCCCACTCGAGGAACCGCTGGACGTGGTTCCCCCAGCGGAACTGGTCGTGGAAGCGGTGGCCGTCGTGCTGCTTTGGCTTCCCGTTGTGGCAGAGAGGCTTGACGAAGCGGATGACGCGGCGCTTGTCGAAGTCGTCCCGCCGGTGCCGGAGGAAGAGGAGGAGGAGCTGGCTGAAGATCCCACCCCACCGGCATCAGGGGAACCCACGTGACCGGCGTCTGGTGGGCTGCCTTGGCGACACAACCCTTCCTCCACGTCGCAATAGTGCCCTGTTCCGCAGTCGTCGTCGGGCGAATCGCAGGACGCGATCTGAAAATACTGGCATCCCGCACCTGCCGCAGCGGCCACCATCAACAACAGCGGTAGCAAGATGGCATGCACCTTGGTGAGCCGGGTTGTTTTTCGCCACATGGGGCTCCTCGATTGGCGCCGAGCCTGCCAAGTCCACGGAGCATTGCTCTACTTGGGGGCCCGCTTCAACGTACGACGGGCATCAATCGCAACGAACGAAGTCAGCCCCAGCCGTCGCGCAACTGTGTTCATCCGCGCCACGCCGTGGGGGGCCTCAGCGCCCTTGCGAAGCTGGAAGGGCAACGTGTCGGCTGCGCGCAAAGACCATTGCCGGGACCGACGGCGCGACCGCGTTCACACATCGTGCGAGTGAACAGCGGGCTCGCGAACGCGCGGCCGTTCAGTTTCCCCCCGGCGTACCTCGTTCGCGTCGGCCGACCTCAGCGTGCGGTGCGTTTACGGCGTCACCCAGATGGTGCCCACCATGCGGTTCTGCTGGTCATCCACGGACCAATCGGGCTGACCGTTGGCGCTGCTGTAGTAGCCGTAGAAGCCCGGCGTCATGAGCGTCTGCGTGTTGTCGCTGGTCTGGCCCGTGGCGTTCTCGTCGGCGCCCACCACGAACGGGTTGGGCACGTTGGCCACGCGGAACTGGCCCTGCACGGGGTCGTTGGTGTCACCAGGGATGGTGATGGCCACGCCGCTACCGCCGGCGGAGACCTTGATGCACTTGGGGCTGTAGTTGTTGCCGTTGATGGACGGCGTGTTGTCCACGGTGTCGTAGTCACCCGAGGCGCAGCCGTTCACCACGGCGGGAACGTCAGTGCACGCAACTGACGGGGTGGCGCCAATCGCGTCGGCGTTGACGCAGTCCGTCGGGTCGGTCCCGTCGAGGATCTGCTGCAAGGCGTAGTACGTACGGCACTCCAGTGTGTCGCGCGTCGTCGCGGCGTCATTGAATGCGCCATAGTTGTAGTAGCGGAACGCCGCTGAGCAGTCCGCAATGCAGTCCGTGCGGTCGGTGTACCGCTCGGTCAACGCGCCAAAGCCACAGCCGTTCGCGTCGCCGATGAGGTCGCAGTAGTAGCCGCACTGCGCGTCGGCCGCGTCCTGGCAGTGGGCTGCATCCAGGCCCGTCGGACCGGCGGCAATACAGTTCTCCGTCACGTTGGTGCCGGCTTCCGCCACCGCCGAGTACTCTGCACGACACGCAAACGTATTGCCCGTCATCGCGCCCGCTGTTCCCGTGGCGTACTGGGTGCACGCGGCCTCGCAGTGGGCCTGGTCGATGTACTGAAGGTTCCTGCCCGTGCAGCTAGCCATGACCTGCGTGCAGAAGTCCGTGCAGTTGGTCGTGACATTCGCGCCGCCCGACGAGGAGCTCGAGGAGGAGCTGCTGGAGCTGCTGCTGCTCGTGGAGCTTGACGAGCTGCTGCTGGTACTGCTCGCCGTGCTGCTGCTGGTGGCGCCACTGGAGGAGCTGCTGCTGGACGACGACGAGGACGAGCTGGTGGACGTCCCCACCACGCCGCTCGAGGAACTCGTGGAGCTGGACGCGCTGCTGCTGGTGCTCGAGCTGGAGGACGCGCTGCTGCTGGTGCCGCCCGTGCTGGAGGACGCGCTGCTGCTGGTCACCCCACCCGTGCTCGACGACGCGCTGCTGCTCGTGCCGCTGGTGCTGGACGACGCGCTGCTGCTGGTCCCCGTGACCGAGCCGCTGGAGGACGACGACGAGCTGCTGGAAGACGACGACGAGCTGCTGGTGATGAACCCGCCGTCGGGGCGGTGGAAGCCGGCGTCAAAGCCGGTGATGGCCGGGCGGAGGTCCAGCGCCACGCTCTCGCTCAGCCGCGCCAGGCGCACGCTCTGCTCGCCGCGCAGGAACTCGCCCCCCGTGGTGTACGCCTCGGCGCGCAGCACGTTGATGGCCTCCACGCGCGCGCGGTGGGTGCTGCCCGTGAGGGTTCCGTCGCCACCCAGCGTCAGCGGCACGGTGTCCACCTGCTCCAGGTCGCGACCGCTGGTGTCCAGATACACCTTGAGCACCGGGGCGCGGTCGCCGGTGGTCTGCAGCTGGCCGGCGCAGCTCCCGCCGTCGCAGGTCACCGTGACGCTGATGGTGCCGCGCAGCGGGATGATGTCCACCTTCGCCACGGGCTGGTCGGCGGTGGCCGTGGCGGGGTCCACCGGGATCGGCGCGCTCACGCCCATCACGGTGGCGTCGGCGCTGTCGGCGTCGTACGCGGTGATCTGCACCGTGCCCGCCGCGCCCATGTTCACCGTCACCTTGCCGCTCTCGCAGGAGGCGCTTCCCTCGCTGTTCTGCGGGTTGCCGTTCCCGTCGGTCCAGCGCGCGCGCGCCTTCACGTGCACCGCTCCCTGCGCCTTGCACGCCTCCCCCGGCGAGCGGCCGTCCAACGTGAACTCCAGGACCACCGGGCGCTGACCCAGCTGCGCGAGCAGATCGCATCCGGTGCCACCGGCCAACGCCAGCAGCGCCACACCACCCAACCAACGAGACATTGCAGTAGACATGCGGCTCCCAAGCACCCGCGAGGGCGCATTCAAGGGGCGCGGACCTTACGCACGCCCTCCCGCCCAGGGCAACGCCTCCGCCAACCCTTTTTGGGGAGCCGCTGGCTCAACGCACCCGGTCGCAGCCCGTGGCGCCCAGCTTGCCCACGTAGCCCGCGTCGCCAAACACCAGCACCACGCTCGCGTTCAGCACGCCGTCCTCTCCGGGAACGTAGTCGGTCACCTCCACCTCACCCGCCGTGGCGTGCAGCAGCACCGGCTGCAGGCCCGCGTCGCCACCGTCGGGAACGCCGCCGTCGGGGAGGTCCGTGTAGGTCAGCAGCGTGGCGGAGGCGTACTGCGCCGGCGGCGGGTTGGCCGGGTCCACCACGGGGTACTTCCCGGTCTGGTCGGGCGTGATGGTCACCAGCAGGGAAGGGTCCATGACGTCGGAGGGGTCATGCACCGCCTCGCAGGTGTCAGGGCGGTTGGTGACGCGGATGATGACGGAGCGCGTGTTGCCCGTGGTCTGCTCGGAGAACGCCGCGGACGCCTCCGGGAAGCTCCTCCGGAACACGCTCCCCGCCACCTGCGTCCGCTGCGGCTGCGGCTTCTGGTCCTGGCCCGGACACGCCGCCCCCGCCACCCCCAACACCATCCACACCATCGCCCCGGCTCGCACGTGGCACCCCGTCGCTGAGAAGACCGCCCGGGCCTTAGCATGAGCGCGCCCCCACCGGTCGTTGCCGGGGGCTGGAACGAGGGCGCAACTTGACAACTTGTTGCTCCTTCGGCATAGCGGCCGCCAACAAGGTCCAACCGGGGGCATCCGTCCTCGGCTGAGCCTGACCCGGTGAAGGCAACCGGGTCGCCCTCGGGGTCGCGTCCGCGTGACCGCCGGCGGTGCGCAGGCCCCTCGTGGCCGCCCCGTCGGGAACGGACGCTCCAGTCTCACCTCCTTGGGGTTGTGCTGCCTCTCATTGCCCCGGCGGATACCGCTGCGGGTGGTGAGGGAGCGGGCGGCTTTTCGTCCGCGCCACGTCGGGAGATAGGGCCGTGTTGGAACCTCTGATTGGAAGACATCATCCGCTGGCGCTGAAGGTCCGGGAGATCATTGACCCGGTGATCCGTCGTCGCGGCCTGGAGCTGGTGGACATCCAGTTCCAGGAGGGCGGGCCCAGCCCCACGCTGCGCGTCTACGCGGACCGCGCCGGGGGCATCAGCCTGGCCGCGCTGGAAGAGCTCAGCGGCACGCTGGGGGACCTCCTGGACGTGGAGGATCCCATCCCCGTGAAGTACGCGCTGGAGGTCAGCAGCCCCGGCGTGGACCGCCCGCTGGCCAAGCGCTCCCACTTCCAGGCCGCCATGGGCGAGGAGGTGGTGATCAAGACCGACGGCAAGGTGGATGGCAGCCGCGTCCACCGCGGGATCCTCAGCGGCGTGGGCGAGAACGAGCTGGTGGTCCAGGTGGACGGCACCGGCCGCACCATCCCGTTTGACGTCGTGGCCAGCGCCCACGTGGTCTACCAGTTCCAGACCCCGGTCAAACCGGGCAAGAAGCCGGCGCCGCCGCAGCACTCCGGCGCCAAGAACCCCCACAACCGGAACGCCCCGCGTTCCCACATGAACGGCAAGCAGACCCGTCGCGACAGCGGCGGCAGGGAGTGAACCATGGAGCCCAATCTCAACTTCGTCCTCGAGCAGGTGGGCAAGGACAAGGGCATTGACAAGCGCGTCCTCGTGGAGGCGCTGGAAGCCGCCATGCTGACCGCGGCCCGCAAGCGGTTCGGGCTGACCACGGACATGGAAGCCCGCTTCAACGAGGAGACGGGCGAGATTGAGATCTATGAGTTCAAGAAGATCGTCACCGACGTGACCAACAAGGCCCTGGAGATCTCCTTCGAGGAGGCCAAGCAGCTGGACCCCGACCTCACCGAGGAGTCCGTCGGCGACGACATCGGCATCAAGGTGGAGAGCGCGGACTTCGGCCGCATTGCCGCCCAGACCGCCAAGCAGGTCATCATCCAGCGCGTCCGTGAGGCGGAGCGCAGCAACATCTTTGACGAGTACAAGGACCGCAAGGGTGAGCTGGTCACCGGCATCGCCCGTCGGTTCGAGCGCGGCAACATCATCGTGGACCTGGGTCGCGCGGAGGCGGTGCTGCCCGTGCGTGAGCAGGTCCCGCGTGAGAACTACCGCACCGGTGACCGCATCCAGGCGTACGTGGCCGACGTGCTCGAGGTCAGCAAGGGCCCCCAGGTGGTGCTCTCCCGCACCCACCCCGGCCTGCTCATCAAGCTGTTCGAGCAGGAGGTCCCCGAGATTGCCGAGGGGATCGTGAAGATCGAGACCGCGGCCCGGGAGCCGGGCGTGCGCGCCAAGATCGCCGTCAGCAGCAAGGACTACGACGTGGACCCGGTGGGCGCGTGCGTGGGCATGAAGGGCTCCCGCGTGCAGGCCGTGGTGCAGGAGCTGCGGGGCGAGAAGATCGACATCATCCCGTTTGACGAGGATCCCGCGCGCTTCGTGTGCAATGCGCTCAGCCCCGCGGAAGTGTCCCGCGTGCTCATCGACGAGACCAACCACGCCATGGAGATCGTGGTGCCGGATGACCAGCTCTCGCTCGCCATCGGGCGTCGTGGTCAGAACGTACGCCTGGCCGCCCAGCTCACGGGCTGGAAGATCGACATCACCAGCGAGACCAAGGTGATGGAGCAGCGTGAGGTGGCGTTCCGCTCCCTGAGCCGGATCGAGGGCCTCAGCGAGTTCGTGGTGCAGACGCTGTACAACCACGGCTTCCGCAGTGCGCAGGACGTGGTGGACGCCGAGGATGACTTCCTGGCCAGCCTCCCCGGCTTCAGCCCCGAGGCGGTGGTGCGCGTGAAGGAAGCGGCCAAGAAGGTGGTCAGCGCGGAGAAGACGGAGAAGGTGCAGGAGAAGCAGGTGGCCCGCGCGGACGCCGGCGTGCTCTTGGCCATTGACCGCGCCGCCGACAAGGCCCGCGACGCCGCCGAGGGCGCCAACGCGCTGGAGAAGGATCACGCGCGCATGCGTGCGCTGGAGACCATGACCCCGGTGTGCCTGGGCCGCCTGGTGGACGCGGGCTTCGACGCGCCGGAGGACCTCTACTTCGAGCGCAGCATCACCAACATTGCCGCCGCCACCGGGATCCACCTGGCCAAGGTGAAGCAGCTCTGCCGCAACGTGGGCGAACAGCTCGCCGCCGTCACCGGTGGGAAGGCCCCGGTCTGGCAGGAGGCCCTCAGCAAGCAGGAGCTGGAGGAGGCCAAGCACTTTGACGCCACCGCCGTGCCCAACCCGCCCGCCCAGGGCGCCGAGGGGACCGCGGAGGCCCAGGCCTGAAAGGGCGGAGGCGGAGCGTGGACATGGCGCAGCAGCAAGGGCAGGGCGGAAAGCAGGAGGGCGGCTCGCGCGCGGAGCGGCAGTGCGCGGCGTGTCGTCGTCGTGCGCCCGCGTCCCGGCTGCTGCGCTTTGCGCCCGGTCCCAAGCACCAGCTCGCGGTGGACGTCTACCGGCGTCTCCCCGGCCGCGGTGCCCACACCTGTCCCGCGCCCACGTGCATCAAGAACGCGGTGGAGCGCGGCGCGTTCTCCCGCAGCCTGCATGAGCCGGTGGTGTGTCGCGCGGAGGAGCTGATCCCGTCGGCGGCGGAAGCGCTGGCGGAGCGCGCGGAGAAGCTGCTGGGCCTGAGCCGTCGACAGGGAGCGGTGCGGATCGGCGCGGATGAGACGGAGCGCTCGCTCACGTCCCAGCGCGCCCACCTCTTGCTCGTGGCCACCGACGCCGCGGAGCGCACCCGTCGTCACGCCGTGGATGCGGCGCGCCACGTGGGTGTGCCCGTGGTGGATGCACCACCCATGGCCCAGCTGGGGGCGGCGGTGGGAAAGACCGACGTGGCGGTCATGACGGTGGAATCGTTAGAACTGGCGGACGAAATCCGGTGGCACCTGGAAGCCGTCCGTGCGCTGAGGGCCACCGTTGAGTCGCCACCAGCCGCAAGGACCGCGCAAGCGGTTGAAACTGGTGAGTCTGGAGCGTAGAGCGGTGCCCCCCGTTTTCTGAAGGCGCGCGGGGGGCATGGATTTGCGTGGCATTGGGGTGCAGGTAGCCGGAAGGCAACGAGGTCAACTGGATGGGCAAGATTCGCGTTTATGAGCTGGCCAAGGAGTTGGGACTGGAGAACCAGGAGTGCGTGCGTCGCCTGGTGGCGGCGGGTTTCTCCGTCAAGAGCCACTCCAGCACGGTGGACGAGGAGGACGCTCGTCGGGCCCTGGTCAAGCCGCCGGAAAAGAAGGCCGAGGACAAGAAGGTCGTCCGCACGGTGCTCCGTCGCCGTCGGGATGAGGCCGGTCCGGAAGGTGAGGCCCCCGCGGCCGCCGCCGAGGCACCCGCTGCCGCCCCGGCTCCCGTGATGCCCGCCGCCGCCCAGCCCCAGGCCGAGGAAGAGGCGCCCGCCGCCGCCGCCGCCGTCCACGTCGAGCCAACCGCGCCCACCCGCCCGGTCAC
>JBFMGU010000339.1:0-10088 GCA_040752415.1 Myxococcota bacterium | reverse complement strand
CCATGGCCGCTCCCAGGGCCGTGGCGGCCGCGGCGCGTTGCCCGGCGGGGGCCATGCGGAGCTGCCAACGCCACCGACGTCGCTCCTGCGGAGACGCCAGCAGCGCCAGCACGCGAATGGTCTGCGGGTCCATCCCCGCGCGCACCGAGCCCGTGCGAGAGGCCAGCCACGCCCTACCGCTGCCTGTCGCACGCCTGCGCGCCATCCTGCTGCACCTCGGGGATTCGGGCCGGCGAAGGTACGGCTCGCGCTGTGATCTCGTCAAACCCGGAACGATCGATCGTCCGCCACTGAGCCAGCGGATGAGCATGCCCGCGCAACCCGCGCTGCCGTCGGAGGAATTCCCCTGCGGCACCCGCGCCGGTCCCCCGGAAAAGACAAAGGGCCGGACCACCCAACCGCGGCGGACCGGCCCTTCATCATGCCCTGCTACCGACGGAAATCAGTCGGTGTACAGGTGCGTGTAGAAGCCGAGGATGCGGAGGTACTCCAGCACGTCGACCTTGTCGCGCAGCGCGCGGTCGATGGAGCTGAAGTTGGCCTCCGTCTCCGCCAGGGCCTCTTCCGCCACCGCAATGGCCGTCTGGTCGCCCGAGGCCACTGCGGTCTCGTACGCCACCACCGCCTGGTCCAGCGCGGTGCGCGCCGGCGTCCAGGAGCCGGAGTGGAAGTCCCGGGCATCGCGCACCATCTGGTAGCCCGGCGCATCCGGACCGCCCACCTGCGCAGCGCGGTAGGTCAGGTGCGTGAGCGGGTCGGTGAAGGTCACCAGCTGGTCCGCGGTGAAGCCCTCGTACAGGGGGTCATCCGCGGCGCCCTGGTAGGTGACGCGCATCCGACGGGCAAAGTCCAACCGACGGTCCACCGTGCTGGTCAGACCCACGAACGCGTAGAGCGCGGCGGACTTCTGCAGCGGCCAGTTCATGGGGGGCTTGATGGTGGGCAACGCCGGGGCCTGGCTGCCCTCCGCCCCCACGATGGGCCGGGTGATGACCTGGTACATGCCCGTCTCCGGATCCTGCTGCACGTACGCGGAGAACTGGCTGAGGTCGCCCGCCATGATGGAGCGGAACAGCTCGGTCATCTCCTTCTCGAAGACGCGGTAGTACGTGATGGAGAACGCACCGCGGTCAAACAAGCTGGAGAAGTTGCGCACCAGGAAGAACTGGCTGTCGGTGAGCGCCTGCGTGGCCAGCCACTTGTCCCAGTATGAACCGATGCGGTTGAGCTTGTAATAGTACTCATCCGTCCAGCGCGTGCCGAAGTAGCGGCCCTCTCCCAGCGGGATGCTGATGGTGGGGCTGTTGGCGTCGCAGGGCAGCCCCCCGGTGCGGGAGAACGTGCCCAGCTTGAGGCAGTAGTTGCCCGGCTCCGGCTTCTGCAGCACGCCGCCAAAGAAGTTCAGGCCGTTGAACGCCGCCGTGGCCCAGTCCACCACCAGCGGGTACATGGTCAGCAGGCTGCGCCGGTAGAAGTAGAAGTACCGGAAGCTGTTGAGCATGGGCTGGAAGGTGCGGTCATAGAGACGGCCCAGGTAGCCACCCACGGAGAAGCTGCCCGGGATGGCGAACGTGTAGCGGTCGCGACGGAAGTTGTTGAAGATGTAGTAACCCTCATACATCTGCCGCGCGTTCTCGACGATCTCCTGCATGTTGCCGCCCATGTCGTAGCGGTTGCAGGTGAGGTTGCCGCCCCACGCGTACATGTCCGAGCAGTACTGGAACGGAACCATGTAGTGCTCAGGCACGTAGTCGGCGATGTAGCGACGCCCCGTGGGCGAGTTGGTGTCATCCACGTACGCGCCGTAGATGTCCTTCAGGTACTCGTCGAAGACCTCGCTGAAGCGCACGTCCTTGCGCTTGTACATGTTGTCGATGTTGGGCGTGACGGACGCCGGCATCTGCAACATGGGGTCCTGACCGCCCAGCGCGCGGTAGTAGGCCTGCTCGAACTGGTTGTCCACGTCGGCGCCGCCAAGGATGCGGGGCAGGTCCTTGTAGTCCATCACGCTGGTGGCGAAGTCGAAGTAGTCCCGCGGGACGAACTCGCCCTCGGTCTCATCAAACGTCTCCACGAGCTGGCCGTAACCGAACTTGATGGCGGCGCGGTCATAGGGACCAATGCCGGCCCAGTCGCTGCTGAAGCGCTGGTGGTAGTCCATGATGGAGCTGTACGCGTAGTCCCACTTGCGGCTGGCGGGGTTGGCGCTGAGCTCCGGCTGCGTCCAGAAGTCCTTGATGAAGTTCAGCGGGTCCGCGCTGCCGGCGAAGTTGTGACGCAGGCCCAGCGTGTGGCCCACCTCATGCGCCTCCACGCCGCGGAAGATCTCCTGGCGCGCGTGGCGCACCACCTCGTCACGGGTCTTGCCCTTGAGGCTGAGCGCCAGGCCGTACACCGCGGGCTCGGCCAGCATGGAGCCGTACTCGATGTTCCGCTCCGCCAGCATGCGCTCCACCTTGGAGTAGCGGTCCGCCACGCCCATGGCGTCGGCCTCCGCGCGGAAGTCCGCGGTGGTCTGGCCCAGCATGCGCTTGAGCGGGTCGGGGTAGCGGCCCCAGTTGGCCGGGTTGGCCATGCGCAGCGCTTCCTCGGAGGGAATCTGGCCGGGCTGGTAGCGGTCCGGACCGGCAAACGCGCGCAGCATGTCGTCGTCCACCAGGTGCTGCGCCGCAAAGTCCTCCAGGGACTTCAGGCGGGCGTTCTGGTCGGAGAGCGCCAGGGCGCTGCGCGGGTCGGCCATGTTGACGTCCTGGGCGGCCGGGAGCTGCGGGATGGCGCCGGTGGCGTTGGCGGCGTCGTAGGCGTCAAAGCGGTCCATCAGCTGACGCGTGGAGCGCTTGGACAGACCCTCATTCACCTTGGCACGACCCGCGGTAATCTCCGTCACCACGTTCTCACCGTCGGTGAACTGGGAGGGCGGAATCTCACCGTTGAGCAGCTGCACCATGTCCGCCGCGAAGTTGGCGTAGGTGTCCACCGCCGCGCCGTAGATGTACGCGTTGGCGCTGATGATCTCACCGGTCTCCGGGTCCGCCGAGGAGGGGCCGTAACCCAGCGGGCCCGCCTGCTGCGGCGTGTGCACCCAGTGCATGAACGCGTAGCGGAGGTCGCCCACGCGCTGCCAGGTGAACTTGCGGTCGTCGGACTCGTTGAGGGTCTCCACCTCCAGCGCCGTGCACGCGCGCTTGAGGTTGCCCATCTCCACGCGCTCCACGCCGCCCACGGCCTTGTCCAGCACCCACTCCAGGCCCTTGTCGCGGGCAAACTGCTTGACGCCCTCGATGCTGCAGCTGTTGCGACGCAGCTCGTACATGCGCGGCACCGCGTTGGGCTCCACGCCCTGCAGGCCGGCCACGGTGGCCCGGAACGCCACGTCCCAGTCGTCCGCGATCTTCTGCGCCGCCGGCATCAGGTCCTCTGGGAACTCCGGGTTGGTGTAGTAGATGATGGGCTTGGGCTTGCGCTCCGCGTACGGGATGGAGCGCGTCACGCCGTTCTCCGTGACCCGGCTCCTCTCCCAGATGTTCCAGCGGTTGGCCAGGTAGATGCGGCTGTTGAAGGCAAAGTCGCGCTCCCAGTCAAACGGCATGCGCAGCGTGCGGAAGAAGCCGAACCGCTCGAACACCGGGTAGGTGATCTGGTTGCAGTCCTCCGGGTCCAGCGTGTCGCGCAGGCGGCTGTCGCAGATGTTGCCGTTGCCGTCCACGAACAGGTCCAGCTTCTCCGGGGCGCAGAAGCAGTCATCCTCCGGACGCGTGTCGGGGTGGCACAGCACGGTGTTGTCCCAGCCCGGCGTGGCGGTGTCGGAAGCGGAGAGGCAGGACGGCAGCGCGGTGCCGTCGCCCAGCGGAGCGGGGTCACGCGCGCCGGCGGAGGGCGGACCGTCGTAGAGCTGGCAGCCCGCGTCATTGGGGGACGGCGTGCAGGGAACCAGGTCCACGCCCACCTGCCGCGCGTAGCGGTAGCGGGTCTTCACGTTGATGAAGTCCGGGTAGACCAGCGGCTCGTAGTCGTTGTTGGGGTCCACCTTGCGGAAGCTCCAGCGAACGTCCGCCTCACTCTGCTCCGCCATGGAGTAATCCCAGATGGAGCCCCAATCCACGAAGAGACGGTGCCGCACCACGACGTCAATGTACTCGGCCGTGATGCGCGGGCGCTCCACCTCGTAGCGGTCGCCGTTGCCGCTCTGGTTGATGGCAATCTGACCATCCGCCATGAAGAACTTGATGTAGCCACCCAGGTCCAGGTCGTCGGCCAGGTTCTGGCTCCAATCCACGCGGACGAAGTCGCGCTCCCACCACGGACGGTCAAAGTCGTTCTCGACGATGACGTTGGTCTCCACGCCCGTGGACGGGTTGTAGTCGCGCTTCACGTCGAAGTGCTTGGCGATGCGGAAGATGGCAATGGGCGTGTGGCTGCCCGGGTTGGCCTCCGCGTTGGGAATGAACTCATAGGAGCGCCACGCAATGAGCTGGTCCTCCTGGATTTCCCAGCGGACCTTCTCCATGTTGCCTTCGTACCCCTCGAAGAGCATTCCCTGGTTGTACTGGGTGCGGATGACCGTGGGACGCACGTACCACTCACCCGTGAAATAGCCCTTGGGGTAGTAGTCCGGCTGGGTCCGGTCGATGTCCTGCACCGGCGCGGCACACGCGGCCGAGAAGGCCAGCGCGGCGGTGGCGGCAAACAGAGACAGGGTCTTCATCACATTCTCCGTCTTGAAGTCTTTGCGCATGGTGTTCACCTGTCTCCTCACAGACGGTTCTGGTAACCGAAGATCTGGTAGAAGGCGCGGACGTTCTCGATGAGCTCCACCTGCGCTTCCATGCGCTCGAACGCCTGGTCACGCAGGTCCACGCTGTCCACGCCCTCACACTCCTCGACGCGCTCCTCGCACGGCGAGAGGTTGTCCTCGGGACGGAGCATGACGCACTCATCATCCGTGGCGCCGGAGCCGGTGCCGGAGATGCTGCCGTCATTGTTCTTGTCCTCGGTGCGGAACGCGCCCAGGTAGGTGCACTGGCACGCGGGGCGGGCATCCACCGTGGCATCCGTCCGGTTCGGCGGGTTCACCACGCAGTCATTGTAGCCAACGTACTTCTCGGACAGGCGCCTGGCGTTGGACACCAGGTCAAACGCCACGGGGTAGTCGCCCACCTTGGCGGCGCGGTAGGTCACGCCGCTGATGGGGTGGGTGAACTCCACCTTCTGGTCCGCGGGCAGGGTGTCCCAGGTCTGGATGTCATCCTCTTCACCCTTGACGCCAATCTGCGCCACGGAGCTGAAGTCCAGGATGCTGTCATCCAGGCTGCTCTGCAGCGCCATGCCCAGGAGCAGAGCCTGGTACGGCAGGTTGGTGATGCGGCGCGGGAGCAGCAGCACGTCGCCCTGCTGGATGGCCTGGTCCTCCGGGTTCAGGGAGCCGAAGTTGCGCGGCGTGAACCCGGTGTCATTGCGGTACAGGCTGCCGTACACGTCGGGGCGGTTGGTGATGACGCTGTAGACCAGGCGGCGGATGTTGTCGCCAAACAACGACGACACGCCGATGCGCAGCACGCGCACGTTGGGGCTGCCTTCCTCCGACAGACGCGGGAAGTACGCCTGCGCGTCCACCAGGTTGAAGAGGAGGTTGGCCTTGTCAAAGTAGTTGCCCACGTAGGTGAAGAACCAGTCCTCGTAGTCGTTGGTGAAGTTGAGGAAGCTGGGACGACCGTCGCCGAGCGCCACGTTCATCACGCACTGGTTGCCCGTGCAGATGAAGCCCGGGTACTGGCCCTGCGGTCCGTTGGTGGCCGGGCCGCAGCCGTAGTACGCCGCGCCGAACTCACACTGGCCGTAGTAGTAGATGGGCACCGCCACGCCGCTGCCGGTGTTGTCGGCCTGGTTGATGGTGGTGGGATCCAGGTCCAGCCAGTCCTCCGTGGTGGACTTCAGCCAGCGGCCACGCACGCGGCTGTTGCGCGTGAAGCCGTGCGCGCCCGCCGTCTCCAGGAAGTCACCCATCTCCGGCTGGCCCAGCACCTCCGCGTAGAGGTCCAGGCCCGCCTGGCTGGCCTTCAGGAAGTCCTTGCCCAGGTCGGTCTCGAAGAAGTTGGGACCATAGGCCCGGTAGAAGAACATGTACTGGAAGGTCAGCAGGATCTTGTCGAACACATCCATGTTGGACTGGATGGCCGCGCCGATATCCCAAGTCAGGCGGTTCCGGGCGAACTGCGTGAAGAAGTAGTACTGCTTGTAGCGGAGCAGGTCGTGCTCCATCTGCTCACGGTGGTTGGCGCCCCAGTCACGGATGCGGCAGACGTCGGTACCGCCGAGGGCGCCGTAGTAGGCGTACTCGTCGGAGCAGAAGCCGTAGGGCACTTCCAGCGCGCTGGGAGCCCAGGTGGTCTGCGTGGCCTTCCAGGGCTTCAGCTTGTTGACGCGACGAAGCACGCCGTTGGGACGGCCGCTGCCCGCGGGCTGGCCAAGCTCAAAGGCGATCTTCTTGTAGTCATGCTCCCACAGCCAGTCCTTGACGGTGGAGGCACTGGAGGTGGAGCTCACGCCCTGCAGCGCGTCGTCCTCGAACTCCTCCACCACCTGCGCGTAGCCGAACTTGAGGGCCGCGGCGTCGTACTTGCCCAGGCCGCCGAAACGACCGTGGAACTTGCCGTGGTAGTCCATCACGGAGCTGCTCTTGCCCTCATCCGCGCGGAGGCACTGCAGGGAGTCCAGCTGGATCACCAGGCCCTGGGAACGCGCCCACGGGATGTTGTCGCGGCAGGTGTTGCAGTCCGCGTTGCCCGCGTTGTCGCGGTCATTGCAGTCCAGGCCGGCGCAGCCGTTGACGTAGCGGTCCTCGTCCTCACCCACCTTGGCAATGCAGTTGTCCAGCATGGCCGCCTCAGCCTGGCGCTGCAGCTTCTCCTGGGAGCCCTCCGCGGCGGCGTTGGCCAGGCCGTTGGCCAGGTCCAGGCCGTCCTCCAGCGCCAGACCCACGCGCTCCGGCTCCGGGTTCTGCGCGGTGGCGGTGGGCACGTAGCTGTAGGTCTGGATGAGGTCGTAGAAGCGGTTGGTGAAGTTGAGGGCGTCCCACGTGCCCTGGAAGTTGTGACGCAGACCCAGGGTGTGCCCCACCTCGTGGAGCATCACGGTCTTGTAGATCATGAAGCGCAGGTAGGCCCAACGCTCCACGCGGCTCTTGTCCTTGAGGTCCAGGGCCAGGCCCAGGATGGCGTCGTCAATGAACTCCCGCATGTAGCGGCACGGCGCGTCCTTGCCGCCCATGGCCTGCTGCATGCGCTCACGGAACTTCTCCTTGAGGGCCACGACGCCGCCGCCGCGGGCCATGGAGGCCTTGGAGAGAAGGTCGTCGGAGACCTGGCTGACCGCGTCCAGCGGCTGCTTGGCGGCGAGCATCAGATCCTGGTCATTGAGCACCAGGTTCTCCAGCGGCGTGCCGGCAATCTGGGCCAGCTTGTTGTGCTGGGCCGCGGTGCTCCCGCCCTCCGGCAGCAGCTCCTCCGGCGTGCGGCCGGCGCGCGCGAAACGACGCTCGATGTTCGCAATCTCGCTCTGCGTGGGGTAGCCGCGCAGCTTGGCGCCCACCTGGGCGTTCTTCTCCGTGATGAAGTTGCGGATGTTCTCGCCGAACACCAGGTCGCTCATCAGGATGTCGTCGTTCATGGCGTCAACCATGTCCGCCGCGTTGGTGGCGCTCAGGTCGGTGCCCGGACCGTCCACGTAGGCAAAGGAGTTGCGGATCTCACCGGTGATGGGGTCCGCGGCCAGCATGCCCAGGCCGAGCCAACCCACGCTCTGCAGGTGGTCGGTCAGGTGGACGAAGGAGTAGCGGACGTCGCCAAGGCGCTGCCAGGTGAAGCGCGCCTCACCCTCACCCGCGTTCTCCGTGGCGCTCTCCACCACGGTGCAGGCCTGCTTGAGCAGGTGGCTCCAGTGCTGGCGCTTCTGGCTGCAGGTGCGGCCCATGGGGTCCTCCTGGCACGCGCGCGCCACCTCGTTGCGACGGTCCTCCAGGCCACCCAGGCCGTTGATGGGCTCGCGGTCCAGCGAGCTCTCCAGGCCGTTGCCCTGCACGAAGCTCTTGAGGTTGTTGAAGTTGCAGTCGTTCTCCCGCACCTCGAACATGGCGGGCACGCTGTCATCCGGGATGCAGCCCACCGCGCTGCTCTGGGCGCCGGACGCGTCCTTGCACTTGCCCTGCAGCACCGCCACCAGCTCACGGAAGACCTTGTTGTAGTCCTCGCCGATCTCGCGGTTGGCCTGCTTGATGGACAGGCCCTTCAGGAACTCGCTGACGTTGTCACCCTCGGTGAACTGGTCCTCCGGCACTTCCGAGTTCATGTAGTAGACAATGGGCTTGGGCTCGCGCTCCGCGTAGGGGATGGCGGTGCCGTCGTCGCGGAAGCTCTTCTTCCAGAGATTGAACTTGAACGCGCGCAGGATGCGGCCGCTGTCGGTGACGCCGCGGTCGCGGTCATAGGTGAGGCGCTCCAGGCGGAAGAAGCCGAACTTCTCGAAGATGGGGACGCGGATGGCCTGCTGCGTCCCGTCGCGCACGTAGTCACCGCTGGCGTCCACCAGGTTGACGCTGTCGGGGTACGGCGTGACCTCGAAGTCCTCCTCCTCGTTCACGCGGCTGAAGCTCCAGCGCACGTCCGTCACGCCCGCGGCGCAGTCCGGCACCTTGGCCCAGTCCAGGCCGCCCAGGCAGGCGTAGATGTCAAAGTCATGGTCCATCCGGATGGTGAACTCCAGGTAGTCCTGGCTGAAGCGCGCGCGGTCCGGATTGGTGACCTCATGCTCCTGCACCCAGTAGTCGCCGGCGGGAGAGGAGAAGAACTCCCCCATGGCCACGTTCTGGACCAGCGGAGCGCCCCAGTCGACCACGAAGTACTCGCGCTCGAACCACGGCCGCTCCATGTTCTTGCCGATGACGTTGGTCTGCTCACCGGTGACCTGGTTGTAGCTGCGGGCGATGTCGAAGTGCTCCTTGATGGGGAAGAGCACCGCGGGCGTTCCCTTGAAGTCGGCGCCGGGCTGCTCGGCCGTCTCGCTCCCGGGGACGATCTCGTAGTCCTTGTAGCCGATCAGGATGTCCTCACGGACCTCCCAACGCAGACGCTCCACCGTGGGCCAGTCACCCCAGCCAATGGCGTTGAACTCCGCCTGGGCGGGCGCATCCACCACGGTGCGACGCAGGTACCAGCTCTTGCCGTCGTTGAACCACTTCTTCGGCAGGTAGGGCTTCTGCACGCGGTTGATGTCGTCATTGGGCGTCTGGACAAAGCAGCCCGTCCCCAGCAGGGACGCCGCCAGCGTCAGACCCAGGGCGCGGCGCAGCCACGCTCCAGAGAATGCAGCTTGGTTGTTCATGCGGTTGTGCATGGTGTTCACGCTCCTGAATCAGATGCTGACGGTGATGTCGAAGTAGTAGGACGTGTAGTTGTTGCCGGGCGTCATGAAGTCAAAGAAGGGAAAGTTGGGCATGAGCTTGCCGCCCGACGTATCCCCGAAGACGCGCCCGTTGGTGTCCCAGCCGGCAAAGCCCGCGCCGCGGTGCTGGCTCCACAACGGCTGCAGGCTGGACACGCCGGTGGAGAAGCTGACGCGCTCGAACGGGGACCAGGTGGCGTCGAGGATGCCCCAGGTGGACTGCGTCCGGCCCCACTCATTCTTCACGTACATGCTGGACAGCGCGGCGTCCTTGGGCAGGTAGTACTTGAAGCTGTCAATGAAGATGAAGCTGGCGGAGAGCGTGAGCTGCTCAAACAGCGTGTAGCCCGCCACCAGCGAGTGATAGATGATGAAGTCCGTGTTGCGACGGTTGAGGTCCAACACGCGACCATCCGGCAGCTTGAGGTAGCTCTGGTCGTCGGTGCTGCGGAGGCGGGGACCCGCTTCCGCGCTGGTCACCACGCAGCGGCCGCGGCCTTCCGAGGGGCAATCATACGTGCCCTCACGCGCGTCCACGGTGGGGTGCGCGTACTGGTGGAAGTTCTTGCGGACGCTGAACGAGTAGCTGGCGTTGAAACCCCACTTCTTCCAGTCGATCAACGCGAAGGGGCGCACGGCGGTGATGAGCGTCT
>JBFMGU010000338.1:0-10106 GCA_040752415.1 Myxococcota bacterium | reverse complement strand
CACCTGCAGTCGGGTGAGGGCTGCGACGACGGAAACACCGCGAATGGCGACGGATGCAACTCGACGTGTCTCAAGGAGACCGGGTTTGCCTGCAACGCCACCGCGCCTGGTCTGATTGCTGACCCGCCCTGCGCCACCGGCATTTGCGACCTGACCAATGGCCCGACGGGAACCTGCGAGGTTGCCGGTTGCGGCGACAATCACCTGCAGTCGGGTGAGGGCTGCGACGACGGAAACACCACCAACGGCGACGGATGCGATTCGGCCTGCCTCAAGGAAACCGGCACCGCCTGCAACGCCACCGCGCCCGGCCTGATCGGTGACCCGTCCTGCGCCACCGGCATTTGCGACCTGACCAACGGCCCGACGGGAACCTGCGAGGTCTCCGGTTGCGGCGACAATCATCTCCAGGCCGGTGAGGGCTGCGACGACGGAAACACCGCCAACGGCGACGGATGCAACTCCAGCTGTCTCAAGGAGACTGGAACTGCGTGCAACGCCACCGCGCCTGGTCTGATTGCTGACCCGTCCTGCGCCACCGGCATTTGCGACCTGACCAATGGCCCGACGGGAACCTGCGAGGTCTCCGGTTGCGGCGACAATCATCTCCAGGCGGGTGAGGGCTGTGACGACGGAAACACCGCGAACGGCGACGGATGCGATTCGGCCTGCCTCAAGGAAACCGGTACCGCCTGCAACGCCACGGCACCCGGCCTGATCGGTGATCCGTCGTGCGCCACCGGTATCTGCGACCTGACCAATGGACCGACCGGTACCTGCGAGGTCTCCGGTTGCGGCGACAATCACCTCCAGGCCGGTGAGGGCTGTGACGACGGAAACACCGCCAACGGCGACGGCTGCAACTCCAGCTGCCTCAAGGAGACTGGAACTGCGTGCAACGCCACCGCGCCTGGTCTGATTGCTGACCCGTCCTGCGCCACCGGTATCTGCGACCTGACCAACGGCCCGACGGGAACCTGTGAGGTCTCCGGTTGCGGCGACAACCATCTCGATGCCGGAGAGGGCTGCGACGATGGAAACACCGCCAACGGCGACGGATGCAACTCCAGCTGTCTCAAGGAGACTGGAACCGCCTGCAACGCCACCGCGCCGGGTCTGATTGCTGACCCGTCCTGCGCCACCGGCATTTGCGACCTGACCAACGGCCCGACGGGAACCTGTGAGGTTTCCGGTTGCGGCGACAACCATCTCGATGCCGGTGAGGGCTGCGACGACGGCAACACCACCAACGGCGACGGATGCGATTCCACCTGTTTCAAGGAAACCGGTACCGCCTGCAACGCCACGGCGCCTGGCCTGATTGGTGATCCGTCGTGTGCCACCGGTATCTGCGACCTCAGCAACGGCCCGACGGGAACCTGTGAGGTTGCCGGTTGCGGCGACAACCATCTCGATGCCGGTGAGGGCTGCGACGACGGAAACACCACCAGCGGAGACGGCTGCAACTCGAGTTGCCTCAAGGAGACCGGAACCGCCTGCAACGCCACGGCGCCTGGCCTGATTGGTGATCCGTCGTGTGCATCGGGGATCTGCGACCTGACCAACGGCCCGACGGGAACCTGCGAGGTCTCCGGTTGCGGCGACAACCACCTCCAGGCCGGTGAGGGCTGTGACGACGGAAACACCACCAACGGCGACGGATGCAACTCCAGCTGCCTCAAGGAGACCGGTACCGCCTGCAACGCCACGGCGCCCGGCCTGATTGCTGACCCGTCCTGCGCCACCGGTATCTGCGACCTGACCAATGGCCCGACCGGTACCTGCGAGGTCTCCGGTTGCGGCGACAATCATCTCCAGGCCGGTGAGGGCTGTGACGACGGAAACACCGCCAACGGCGACGGCTGCAACTCGAGCTGCCTCAAGGAGACTGGAACCGCCTGCAACGCCACCGCGCCCGGTCTGATTGCTGACCCGTCCTGCGCCACCGGCATTTGCGACCTGACCAATGGTCCGACCGGCACCTGCGAGGTTGCCGGTTGCGGCGACAATCACCTGCAGTCGGGTGAGGGCTGCGACGACGGAAACACCGCCAACGGCGACGGATGCAACTCGAGCTGCTTCAAGGAAACCGGCTTCGCGTGCAACGCCACGGCGCCCGGTCTGATTGCTGACCCGTCCTGCGCCACCGGCATCTGCGACCTGACCAATGGCCCGACCGGCACCTGCGAGGTTGCCGGTTGCGGCGACAATCACCTGCAGTCAGGTGAGGGCTGCGACGATGGAAACACCGCCAATGGCGACGGGTGCGATTCCACCTGTTTCAAGGAAACCGGTACCGCCTGCAACGCTACGGCTCCTGGCCTGATTGGTGATCCGTCGTGTGCCACGGGGACCTGCGACCTGACCAACGGCCCGACGGGAACCTGCGAGGTCCCCGGCTGCGGCGACAATCACCTGCAGGCCGACGAGGGCTGTGACGACGGAAACACCCTGGCAGGCGACGGCTGCAACACCACGTGCCGCGTGGAGACGGGTGATCTCTGCAACGACACCGCGCCCGGTCTCATCGGTGACCTGTCGTGCGCAAGCGGGTCCTGCGACCTGTCCGGCGGAGCGCCCGGTATCTGCGAGGCACCCGGCTGCGGCGACGGCAATCTGGCAGGCACCGAAGGCTGCGACGATGGAAACTCGTCGGACGGCGATGGTTGCAGCTCGGCGTGCCTGGTGGAGACGGGTCGTCCCTGCAATGACACCGCGCCGGGTCTGATTGCTGACCCGTCCTGCGCCACCGGCATCTGCGACCTGACCAATGGCCCAACGGGCACGTGCGAGGTCTCCGGCTGCGGTGACAACCACCTCCAGGCCGGCGAGGGCTGCGACGACGGCAACACCACCAATGGCGACGGATGCAGCTCGAGCTGCCTCAAGGAGACCGGTACCGCCTGCAACGCCACCGCGCCGGGTTTGATTGGTGACCCGTCGTGCGTCTCCGGGATCTGCGACCTGACCAATGGCCCCACGGGAACCTGCGAGGTCTCCGGTTGCGGCGACAACCACCTGCAGGCCGGCGAAGGCTGTGACGACGGCAACATCGCGGACGGCGACGGGTGCAACTCGAGCTGCCTCAAGGAGACTGGAACCGCCTGCAACGCCACGGCACCTGGTCTGATTGGTGATCCGTCCTGCGCCACCGGTATCTGCGACCTGACCAACGGCCCGACGGGAACCTGCGAGGTCTCCGGTTGCGGCGACAACCACCTCCAGTCTGGCGAAGGCTGCGACGACGGAAACACCGCGAACGGCGACGGATGCGATTCGGCCTGCCTCAAGGAAACCGGCACCGCATGCAACGCCACCGCGCCCGGCCTGATCGGTGATCCCTCGTGTGCATCAGGGATCTGCGACTTGACCAACGGCCCGACGGGAACCTGCGAGGTCTCCGGCTGCGGCGACAACCACCTCCAGTCTGGCGAAGGCTGCGACGACGGAAACACCACCAACGGCGACGGATGCGATTCGGCCTGCCTCAAGGAAACCGGTACCGCGTGCAACGCCACGGCGCCCGGCCTGATCGGTGATCCGTCGTGCGCCACCGGTATCTGCGACCTGACCAACGGCCCGACGGGAACCTGTGAGCTTTCCGGTTGCGGCGACAATCATCTCCAGGCCGGTGAGGGCTGTGACGACGGCAACACCGCGAACGGCGACGGCTGCAACTCGAGCTGTCTCAAGGAGACTGGAACCGCCTGCAACGCCACCGCGCCAGGCCTGATCGGTGATCCGTCGTGTGCGTCGGGGATCTGCGACCTGACCAACGGCCCGACGGGAACCTGCGAAGTCTCCGGTTGCGGCGACAATCACCTGCAGTCGGGTGAGGGCTGCGACGACGGAAACACCGCCAACGGCGACGGCTGCAACTCGAGCTGCCTCAAGGAGACTGGAACCGCCTGCAACGCCACCGCGCCCGGTCTGATTGCTGACCCGTCCTGCGCCACCGGCATTTGCGACCTCACCAATGGACCGACCGGCACGTGCGAGATCTCCGGTTGCGGCGACAACCATCTCGATGCTGGTGAGGGCTGCGACGATGGAAACAACGCGGACGGCGACGGGTGCAACTCGAGTTGCCTCAAGGAGACTGGAAACGCCTGCAACGCCACCGCGCCGGGCCTGATCGGCGATCCGTCCTGCGCCACCGGCATCTGCGACCTGACCAATGGACCGACCGGTACCTGCGAGGTTGCCGGTTGCGGCGACAACCACCTCCAGTCCGGCGAGGGCTGTGACGACGGAAACAATGCCAACGGCGACGGATGCGATTCCGCCTGCCTCAAGGAAACCGGCACCGCCTGCAACGCTACGGCGCCCGGCCTGGTTGGTGATCCGTCGTGCGCCACGGGGACCTGCGACCTGACCAATGGCCCGACGGGAACCTGCGAGGTCCCCGGCTGCGGCGACAATCACCTGCAGGCCGACGAGGGCTGTGACGACGGAAACACCTTGGCGGGCGACGGCTGCAACACGACGTGCCGCGTGGAGACGGGTGAGCTCTGCAACGACACCGCGCCCGGTCTCATCGGTGACCTGTCGTGCGCAAGCGGGTCCTGCGACCTGTCCGGCGGAGCGCCCGGTATCTGCGAGGCCCCCGGCTGTGGCGACGGCAATCTGGCCGACACCGAAGGCTGCGACGATGGAAACTCGTCGGACGGCGATGGTTGCAGCACGGCGTGCCTGGTGGAGACGGGTCGTCCCTGCAACGCCACCGCGCCGGGTCTGATTGCTGACCCGTCCTGCGCCACCGGCATCTGCGACCTGACCAATGGCCCGACGGGCACGTGCGAGGTCTCCGGTTGCGGTGACAACCACCTCCAGGCCGGCGAGGGCTGCGACGACGGCAACACCACCAATGGCGACGGATGCAGCTCGAGCTGCCTCAAGGAGACCGGTACCGCCTGCAACGCCACCGCGCCGGGTTTGATTGGTGACCCGTCGTGCGTCTCCGGGATCTGCGACCTGACCAATGGCCCCACGGGCACCTGCGAGGTCTCCGGTTGCGGCGACAACCACCTCGACGCCGGTGAGGGCTGCGACGACGGCAACATCGCGGACGGCGACGGGTGCAGCTCCGCCTGCCGCAAGGAAACGGGCACAGCCTGCAATGCCACGGCGCCGGGCCTCATCGGTGATCTCTCCTGCGCCACGGGCATCTGCGACCAGAGCGGCGGCGCGCCCGGCGTGTGCGAACCGTTTGGTTGCGGCGACGGCCACGTGCAGTCCGGCGAGGGCTGTGACGACGGCGCCAATGTCGACGGCGACGGGTGCAGTGCGCTGTGTCTCGTCGAGGACGGGGCGCCGTGCAATGACCTGCCGACGGGCGAGACCGGCGATCCGTCCTGCGCCAGCGGCGTCTGTGACCTGACCGGCGGCGCGCCCGGCGTGTGCGAGCCCTACGGCTGCGGCGACGGTCACCTGGATGCGGGTGAGGGCTGCGACGACGGCGACACCGTGGACGGCGACGGCTGCAACGCGCAGTGCTTGGTCGAAGAGGGGGCGCCGTGCAACGACCAGCCGAGCGGCGAGGTTGGCGACGCGTCCTGCGCCAGCGGGGCGTGCGATCTGAGCGGCGGCGCGCCCGGAGTCTGCGAGCCTTCCGGCTGCGGCGACGGTGCGTTGACCAGCGGCGAAGGCTGTGACGACGGCAACACGACGCCGGGCGACGGGTGCAGCGCGAGCTGCCGCCGAGAGGACGGGGAGCCCTGCAATGACGTGCCGCCGGGTCTGACCGGCGACTCCTCCTGCGCCTCCGGCGTCTGCGACCTCTCGGGTGGCACGCCCGGCGTGTGCGAGCCAGTTGGCTGCGGTGACGACCACCTCCAGACCGGCGAAGGCTGTGACGACGGGAACACCGCCGACGGCGACGGTTGCAGCGCGCGGTGCCTGGTGGAGGACGGTGAGCCCTGCAACGAGCAGTCCGCCGGCGCCACCGGCGACCCGTCCTGCGCCAGCGGCGTGTGTGACCTGACCGGCGGAGCCCCGGGCGTGTGCGAGCCCGCGGGCTGCGGCGACGGCCGCCTCGATCCCGCGGAGGGCTGTGACGACGGGAACACCGCCGACGGCGACGGTTGCAGCGCGCTGTGCCTGGTGGAGGACGGTGAGCCGTGCAGCGACCAGGCAACCGGCCAGACCGGCGACCCGTCCTGCGCCAGCGGCGTGTGTGACCTGACCGGCGGAGCCCCGGGCGTGTGCGAGCCCGCGGGCTGCGGCGACGGCCGCCTGGACGCCGGCGAGGAGTGCGACGACGGAAACACGGACCTGGGCGACGGCTGCGACGACCTGTGCCAGACGGAGAACCCCTGCGGCACCTGCCTGCCGGAGACCCCGGTCTGCGACCTCAGCACCGACACCTGCGTGGAGTGCCTGGTGTCCGCGGACTGTCCCGCGCCGGCCACCTGCACGGCCGCGCACGCCTGCTCCCTGGCGACGCCGGTGGTCGTGACCCCCGCCGACGCCGCGGTCATCAACGACGCCACGCCGGAGATCACCGGTACCGGACCGGCGAATGTCACCATCAACGTCTACGTCGACGGCGCGCCGGTGGGCACCACGACGACGGACGGTGCGGGGAACTGGACGTTCACGCCGACCACCGACCTGGCGCTCGGTGCGCACGCGGTGCACGCCACGGCCACCGTCGGGACCTCGCCGTTGGACGTGACCAGCGCGGACAGCAACACCAACACGTTCACGGTGGTCTCCGGCTGTCTCCTGGACTCCGAGTGCCCCGGGGACTCGCCGGTCTGCGACACCGCCACCGGAACCTGCGAGCGCTGCCTCTCCGACGTGGACTGCCCCGCGGGCGCCACCTGCAACGCCAGCAAGACCTGTGAGCTGGCCGCGCCCGTGGTGGTCTTCCCGGCGGACGAGTCGGTGATCAACCAGCGTCGTCCCGCCATCAGCGGCACCTCGGCTCCAGGCGCACTGGTGGAGGTGACCCTCAACGGCACGGTCATTGGCACCACCACCGCGGATGCGTCGGGCAACTGGACGCTGACCCCCAACACCGACCTCGCGCTGGCCACGCACACCGTGAGTGCGGTGGCCACCGTGGGCAGCGGCTCCCTGGCCGTCACCAGCCCGCGCAGCAACGTCAACGAGTTCACCATCGTCGACGGGTGCCTCACCGACGCCGACTGCGGTGGCGCCACGCCGGCCTGCAACACGCTGACCGGCCTGTGCGTCCGCTGTGTCTACGACACGCATTGCCCCGAGGGCGCGCTGTGCAACGGCGCCAACCTCTGCACGCTGGCTCCGCCCGTCATCGTGGACCCGGAGGACGAGGAGGTGGTGAACACGCGTCGCCCGCCGATCGTCGGCACCAGCGTGCCCAACGCGCGCATCACCGTGTTCATCGACGGGGAGCCGGTGGGTGAGACCACCACGGACGGGAACGGGAACTGGACCTTCACGCCCACCACGGACCTGGCCGATGGCCCGCACACCGCGCAGGCGGTGGCCACCCTGGGCAGCGGTGACCTGGCCGTGGTGAGCCCGCCCAGCGAGGTGCCGGACTTCACGGTGGGCTGCCTCACCAACGCGGATTGCAGCGGGGACACCCCCATCTGCCAGCAGACCACCCACACCTGCGTGGAGTGCCTCACGGGCACGGATTGCCCGGCAGCGACGCCCGTGTGCGCACTGCTCACCAACGAGTGCGTTCCCGCGTGCACTTCGGACAGCCAGTGCGCCGCGCCCGCGCCCTTCTGCGCGCCGCTGGGGAACCCGCGCGCCGGAGAGTGCGTGCCCTGCCTGGCGGATTCCGCCTGCTCCGGCGCCACGCCGCACTGCAACGTCACCGACGACACCTGCGTGGAGTGCCTGGCGGACTCCGACTGCAGCAACGGCGAGCGCTGCTACCTGACCACCCACGAGTGCGTGCCCTGCCTCACCGACAATGACTGCCGCGGCAACACGCCGTTCTGCGAGACGGCCTCGCACGAGTGTCGCGGGTGCACCACCGACGGGGACTGCGGCGGCGCCACCCCGCTGTGCTCCTTCTCCGGCGCGCTGGCGGGCACCTGCGTGGCGTGTCGCACCAACAATGACTGCACCGGCGGCTCGCCCATCTGCGACGCCGACACCGGCACCTGCCGTCCGTGTGATCCTTCCGGATCGGATTGCGGCGGCGACACCCCGGCGTGCGAGACGGCGGGCACCAAGGCGGGTCGGTGCGTGGAGTGCACCGCGCAGGACGAGGAGGCGTGCACGGGTGACACCCCGGTGTGCAACACCACGCCGTCCTCGGTGCTGCATGACACGTGCGTGGAGTGCGTGGTCGACGCGGATTGCCCGGACACCGCGCCCACCTGCAACACGGCCATCGGCCAGTGCACCGGACCCTGCCAGTCCGACGCGGAATGCGCATTCCCGACGCCGGTGTGCGCACCGCAGGGCAACGTGCTGGCCGGGGTGTGCGTGGAGTGCGTGACCGACGGCCAGTGCGCCCAGGGCCTCCGCTGCGACAACACCGCCAGCGACACGTGCGTGGAATGCCTCTCGCACAGCGACTGCCCGGCGGCGGAGCGTTGCGACCCCGCGAGCCACACCTGTCGCGGGTGCGTCACCGACCTGGACTGCCCGGTCCGCGCCCCGGTCTGCGACCCCGACACCTGGACCTGCCGCGGCTGCACCACCAACGCGCAGTGCCACGGGGTCACGCCGCAGTGCATTGTCACCGGCGTGGATTCCGGTCAGTGCGCGGAGTGCAGCAGCAACGCGGACTGCCCGGCGGAGCAGCCCATCTGCGACGAGGGGACGCATACCTGCCGCGTGTGCGGCTCCGACAATGACTGCACCGGCGACGCACGCGTGTGCGCCACCACGGGCACGCTGGCCGGCCGCTGCGTGCAGTGCACCGACGACGACAGCCAGGCCTGCACGGGCGCCACCCCGGTGTGCAACACCTCCGCGGGTCCCAACGAGGACATGTGCGTGGTGTGCCTGGGCAACGCCGACTGCCCGAGCACGCTGCCCTTCTGCGACACCACCACCAACCAGTGTCGCGGGGAGTGCACGGATGACTCGCAGTGCGGCGGGGACACGCCGGCGTGCGCGCCGCTGGGTCACCGCAAGGCGGGAACGTGCGTGGGCTGCACCGGTGACCAGCACTGTCCGGCCACGGAGCGCTGCGACACCGCCGTCACCGACACCTGCGTGGAGTGCGTGGCGGACCAGGACTGCGCGGTGCCTACGCCGTTCTGTCATCCCACGTCGCGCGGTTGCGTGGAGTGCCTGGGTGACTCGGACTGTCCCTCGGCCGAAGCCCCGGTGTGCGACCCGACGACGCACGCGTGTCGTCCCTGCGGCAACGACGGCGAGTGCAAGGGTGACGCGCCGGCCTGCGTGTTGACCGGCTCCGCCACGGGCCAGTGCGCGGAGTGCACGGGCGACAGCCACTGTCCGACGAGCGCGCCGCACTGCAACACCGAGGCGCACCGCTGCCAGGACTGCACGGCCAATGAGCACTGTCCGTTCAACCTGCCCGCCTGCGACGTGACCACCGGCGAGTGCGGCGCCTGCACCGAGGACTCGCAGTGCGCCCACCTGGCGGACACCCCGGTGTGCGGCCCCGACGGGAAGTGCCAGGAGTGCACCGAGGCGAACGCCGGACGCTGCACGGGTGACACGCCGGTGTGCAACAGCCTGATTGGCCAGTGCGTGGGCTGCGTCACCGACGACGACTGCGGCGAGAACGCCACCTGCAACAACGGCACCTGCGTCCAAGAGGTGGTGGAGGACCCGTTCCCCGACGAGAACGATGACGGCGTCATCGACGAGTCGGTGGTCTCGGGCAGCTGCGGTAGCTGTGCTTCATCCCAGCCCGACGTGGCGCTGCTGGGCCTGCTGGCGGTCCTGGGTCTGCGGATGCGCCACGGTCGCAAGCGCCGCGCGGGGTGAGCCCGTCTCCGACGACGGAACGCCCGGCGTTTCCGGCTGGGTGTTCCGTCGCCGGGTCACGAACTGGACCAACGGACTGAACGGCGCCCTGGAGTGCGGCGCCCACGCGTGAAGCCGCGCCCGCCGGCAAGCGCCGCCCTGGATCGGTCAACGCCGAAGGCCGGCATTCCGACCGGGGAGGCGGTGACCGG
>JBFMGU010000337.1:0-10153 GCA_040752415.1 Myxococcota bacterium | reverse complement strand
ACTCGGTCAACGGGTGACCTCTTTTCCGACGACAAATCGCGTTGGCCGCAAACGAGTGCCCCCCTTCCCCGGCTCGGTGACGACGGAAAATCGGTACTGGGGAAGGGGGGCGAGCGCGCAGAACGGCTTGAACGTGGGGGGTTAGGTGTTCGAGGGCATCGGACCGAATTGGCCAACTTGTTCTGACGCAGCCGCTTAGGTGTTCGCCCGCCTCGCCAACAAGAGCAGACTGTTTCTGGCGCGCCTTCCAACCACGTCACCACGCACGCATCCGGTGATGTCAGCCCGCACCGTCGTCATCCTGGCTGGTCTGGGTGCCACGAGGTGCATCCGGCAGGCCGCCACTCCGCGCCCGCGACACCGCTTCCTCGACGGCGCGGTGATAGTCACGCGGCAGGTTGTTGAAGAGCTTCTCCGGCGTTCCCGCGGTCACGTTCTCCCGCACCGTCACCAGGTAGTGATGGATGCGCGCCTGCATGCGTTCGTGCAGCGCCTCGTCGGAGGATCCCACCACGGCCAGGGCGGCCTGCCCCACGTTGAACTGCGTGCGGTGCAGCGCCTTGAAGCACAAACCACGCAGGTGGTTGGTGAGCGTGCGCGACTTCTGGCTCAACCCCAGCTCCGCCTCCGACGGGCCAATCTGGAAACGGTGCTTGCGCAACACGGCCAGCTCGGCGAGCTCCGGTGCGGTGAACTCCACGCCGGCGGGATTGCTGGGCGGCGTGCTCTGACGCTCCGGCTCGACGGGCGGCGGGGTGGAAGGGGGCGTCACCGGCGGCACCGTCGACGTGCTTCCCCGCCAGGTCTGCGTGGCGGGCGGCAGGTGGTTCAGCTCCACCGTGGGAGAATCATGGAACACCGCACGACGCACGGCATCCCGCACGCTGTTGCGCAGCTCCCGCACATTGCCCGGCCAGGGACGACGCGCCACCTCCTCCAGCAAGGCCAGTGACGGCTTCAACCCGCCACGCCCCATCTCCCGTGCCGCCTCCTCGACGAAGTGGATGCAGAGCTCCCGCGCGTCCTCGGGACGTTCCCGCAGCGGGGTCAGGCGGATGATCGACTGACCCATGCGCATCACGAAGTCCAACGGGAAACGACCCGCGCGCGCCTCCGCGTGCACGTCCCGATTGGTGGCGAAGATGAGCTTGACGTCGACGGTGACCGGGTCTCCCCGCCCCGCGGCCAGGTTGAACGGTCGGCCTTCCGCGGGCAGCAGCAACAGCGCCTGGGCCTGGGAGGGGAGGAGGGCCACCTCGTCCAGGAACAGCGTCCCGCCGTGGCACTCCTCCAGGATGCCGGGCTGTCCCTCCTTGGGCACATGCTGCAGTCCGCTGTTGCGACCAAACCCGAACAAGCGCCCCATGACGATGAGCGGGTCCGCGGCTTGCAGCTCCGCGCAGTTCACCGTGCGGAACGTCTGGTCCGACCGCGGGCCCAGCCGCCACAACGCCTCCGCCACCACCGTCTTGCCCGTGCCCGTCTCGCCGAGGATGAGGACCGGGTCGCGGGTGTGGGCCTGGATGAGGATCTCCTCGAACAACGAGAGCACGCTCTCCGACGAGCCCAGCAGCACGTCGCGTCGCACCGAGCGCAACGCGGGAAAGCGCTCCTCGTACACCGCCAGCTTCTGCATCAGCGCCGTGGGCGTGGCCTGGGCGGGAGGCAACGCCACATTTCCGGTTGACGTCGTGGGAGCGGCCAGGTTGCTTGCGGCCTTGCGGGCCTTGCCCAGGCGGCGCGCCAAAGCATCCACGCGGAGCATGAGCTCCTGCATGTCGAAGGGTTTGGCCAGGTAGTCGTCGCAGCCGGCGCGGAACCCCTCGTAGCGGTCCGCGGCCGCCGAGCGCGCGGTGAGGAAGAACAACGGGATGTCCGCGGTGCGCGGATTGGCGCGCAGACGACGACACAACTCGAACCCGTCGATGCCCGGCATCATGACGTCGGAGATGACGATGTCCGGCAGCGGTTCCTTCTGCAGCGCCGTCTCCGCGGCCTCGCCGCTCTCCGCGCTGCTGGCCTGGTGTCCGTGGCGCGTCAGGTTGTAGGTGATGACGTTGGCCAGGTCGGGCTCGTCGTCGACAACCAGCACGCGCAGCTTCTGTGGGGTGCTCACGCCATCTCCCAAGCGTCAAGGACGACCTTCATACCGCCCGCGCCTGCCCTGTGCCCACCTCGGCCTCGGTCTCCCCCAGGCGCGCCAGGTCGAACTCCCAGGTGGTGCCCGCACCCTCACGACTGTGCAGACGCAGCCGACTCTCGTGACGCTCGACGATCTCCTTGACGATGGCCAGCCCCAGTCCGCTGCCCTCACGCTCCGCGCCCGCGCGCTTGACCTGGTAGAACGGCTCGCAGATGCGCGGCTGGTCGGCCTCCGGGATGCCCACGCCGTTGTCGCGCACGCCAAAGGTCACCTTCCCGTCGTCAGCGTGGGCGTACAGGTGGACCTCCCCGCCGTGCGGCGTGAACTTGGCCGCGTTCTCCAGCAGGTTCTGGAACACCTGCGCCAGCCGCTCCGCGTCGCCGCGCACGCGCACCTCCGAGGACGGCAGCTCCATCCTGAGCGATACCTTGGCCGCCTCCAGGCGCGGTCGACCGATGTCCGCGGCGCTGCGCAACAGCTCTCCCACGTTGAGGGCGCGCGCCTGCAGCCCGCGGTTCTTGATGCGCGCCAGGTCCAGCAGGTTCTCCACCATGGAGCTGAGCCGACGGGCCTGGCGGTCAATGACCTGCAGGAACTGCGTGCGCACCGCGTCGGGCATCTGCGCGTCGTCCAGCATGGTCTGCACGTGGGAGCGGATGATGGCCAGCGGGGAGCGGAAGTCATGGCTCACCGTGCTGATGAGCTCATCCTTGCGCTTGTCCTGCGCACGCAGCTCCTCGTTGAGCGTGGTGAGCTCGGCGGTGCGGTCGCGGACGCGTTCCTCCAGGGTGCGGTTCAGCTCCTCCACCTCGTCAAACGCGCGCGCATTGGCCAACGTGGGCGCCGCCTGGCCCGCCACCGCGCGCAGGAACACCAGGTCCGCCGCGGAGAAGCGCGTTCCGTCGACGGGCGAGCCCAGCACCAGCGCACCCAGCAGGCGACCACTGGCCCGCAACGGCACCACCGCCTCCACGCCCGCCGGGAGCGGGAGCACGCGGATGCCGCCTTCGTTCGTGTCGTCCTCGTGCGCGGCGGTCTCGTCGTCACGGAGCAGCAGCGCGGCATCGCGCCACGACGCCACCTCCACCATGGGGAGCACCGCGCCCTGCACCGCGTGCAGCGCTCCCTCGCCGCGGCTGTCCAGCAGCACCACGCTGCAGGCGCCCGGTTGCACGGTACGCGTGAGCGTCTCCGCAATGCGCTGCAACGCGCGCTCCAGGCTGAGCTCGGTGGAGAGCTGTCCGGCCAGGCCTGCCAAGGCATCCTGCGCCTCGTAGCGACGTCCCTCCATGAGCCTATCCACGGTGTGCTTGAACCGGTCGCGGATGGGGATGGCCACCGCGAGCAGCATGGCCGCCATGGCCACCGCCACCGCGGGGGAGGCCGCCTGGTCGTCGATGATCGCGTACGCCACGCTGAGCGCGCCCGCGTAGCCCGCCGTGGCCAGGCCGGTGAGGATGAGGTCGGCGAACAACCGGCGCAGCGTGAGGTCCGCCTCGAAGAGGTCCTGCCGCAGGATGGCGTAGGCCACGGACACGGGCATGAGCAGCACCGCCACGTTGGGCACCGCGGTGAGCTCCCACACCTCGAACACCAGGCCCATGAGGAAGTTGAGCGCCGGGATGCCCATGGCCAGCGGCCAGGTCAGCACAATGACGCCGGCCCGCGCGCGCGCCAGCGGCCCCTCCGGACGACGCCACGCGTCCCACATCACGGCAAAGAACCCGCCCGCGCCCAGCAGCAGGAACACGTAGCTGCCCACACCCAGCGCCGCGTAGAGCTGCACCGGGCCGCCCTGGAACGTGATGAGCGAGGCGGAGAGCACCACGCCCATCAGCAACGGGATCCCCCACACCAGGAAACGTCGCTTCCGACGGGCGAGCCGCGGTGACAGCGTCACGGCGAACGCCATGGCCGCGGCGGGCACGAAGGGCGCGGAGAGATGGAAGAGGTTGGGGAAGCGTCGGAAGAAGGTCCCGTCGACGCCACCGGCCATCATGAGCCCGTTGGCCATGCAGCACAGCGAGAAGGTCACCGCGCGCGAGTTGAAACGCAGCAGCAGCACACCCATCCCAATGAGCAGGATGACCACGGCCAGGATGGTCTGGTTGGTGTGCCAGCGGAAGAAGTCCGTGACGGAGAAGCGCTCCAGCGTCACCGCCACGTCCTTGGTCTTCCCCTCGGGGTCCACCATGCTCAGCATGACCCGACCCGGCGGCGGCGTGGCGTTCAGGATGGCCGTGAGGGTCTGCGCGTCACGCACCGGGAGGCCGTCCACGGCGGTGATGCGGTCCCACAACGCCACCTGCGGCGTGCGCGACTCCTCCGGCGCAAACAGCACGGGATTGACGAACAGCGTCTCCGTGTAGCCGAAGCGCGGGAACGGCCGACCAATGAAGGCCACCGCATCCAGCACGCCCACCGTGGAGATGCCCAACGCCACCACGAAGGCCGCCAGCAACGCGGGTCGCAGGGCACGCGGGCGCGTCAGGGTCGTCGGCGGGAGGGGGCGGGGGCTCACCACGGGAGGCAATCAACCAGCGTCGGGCCGGTGTGGCAACCGCTCCCGCTGCTTGCGCCCAAGGCCCACCGCGCCCGACGGGCCGGTCAACGCGAGGCGCGGGAGTGGGAGGTTTTGCACCCCTTGCCGGATCAGGCCGTAAACCGCTGGCTACGGTTCTGGACCTCGATACATTCTTGAGAGAGCCGAGCGCTTGGTGGGCAGCACGAGGAAGCACGCTCGCACACCAATGGTCCCCTGACCGGCTCCGCCTTCCGGTGATCATCACCTCCGAGGTCTCCCGACGTGGTGCAACGCCACGCCGGACCCCGGTCTGGCCGCGGGTGGCGGGGGTCTCTCCGCAACTTCCCCCCCTCGAGTCCCCCGCCACCGCGGTCGGTTTTCCGCGCGCTCGTCGCCACGCGTCCGGCTCTGCTTGGCCCCACTCCAGACAGAGGACGCCCCCCATGAACGCCCCCTCCCGCGCGCGCACCGCCCTGCGCGCGGCCCTGCTCACGTTGACGACGTGGCTGCTCTCCACGCCCGCCCACGCCGACGCCTTCCGCGTCACCTATCTTTCCGACGAGAACAAGATCACCGTCCGCGGCGAGGGAGCCGTGGTCACCCTGGCCGACCTCTCCGCCACGCTCTCCTCGCTGGGCCACCCCAACCTGGTGCTCCCCCTGGGCAACCGCGAGTGGCTGCTCAACGCCAACCTCTACATCGCCAAGGGGGTCACCCTGCGGGTCAGCGGCGACGAGGTGGCCTGGCTCAAGCTGCGCAGCACGCCCGCCGGGTTTGTCTGGCTGCGCACCTATGACGGTGTCATCCTCCTTGACCGGGTGAAGGTGACGTCGTGGAACCCGGACACCGGCGACTACGATCACACCTACTCCGACGGGCGCGCCTACGTGCTGGCCAAGTATGAGGCGCGGCTGGACATCATCACCTCCCAGCTCAGCTACCTGGGGTACAACGCGGGAGAAGCGTACGGCGTGTCCTGGCGCGACATTGGCACCGACGTGAACGGCGCCCCCTACACGCGCGTCACCGGCCGCGTCATCAACAGCGCCTTCAGCCACAACTACTACGGCGTCTACACCTACCAGGCCGCGCACATGCTCTTCCGCGGCAACCGGTTCCATCACAACGTGGAATACGGCTTTGACCCGCATGACCACACGCACCATGTCACCGTCGTCGACAACGAGGCGTATGAGAACGGCAACCACGGGTTCATCATCTCGCGCGGGTGCAACAACTTCTATTTCGTGCGCAACCGCTCGCACCACAACGCCAACCAGGGATTCATGCTGGACCCCGGCTCACCCAACGCGGAGGACCCGCAGTCTCCGTCGTGGGGGAACGTGTTCCGCGGCAACCGCGCCTGGGACAACACCGGTTACGGGCTGCGCATCCTGGGCTCGCACGACAACCTCGTCGAGGCGAACCGCTTTGACCGCAACAAGCACGGCGTCACCGTGGAGGCCAGCCGCGGCAACGTGGTGCGCAACAACATCCTGATGGGCAACCGCACCAACGGCATCTACCTGCTGGACCACGCGGAGCAGAACACCATTGCGCGCAACATGGTGGGACGCAGCGGTCAGCACGGCATCCGCGTCACCAGCGGCGCGCGCAACAACATGATCCTCAGCAACCGCGTCCGCGCCAACGGACAATGGGGCATCAGCGCCAATGGCACGGAGACGCGTCGCAACACGTGGCGCTCCAACCGCGTCTACGGCAACCTGCGCGGCGGCATTGCCAACGAGGAGGCCGCCAACGACGCCATCACCGCGCCGGTGGTGACCGAGGTGCTCGCCGGAGTGGTCCGGGGCACCGCCATGCCGGGCGCCGTGGTGGACGTCTTCTCCGACGCGGGCACGCAGGCGCAGTTCCTGGAGGGGCACGCGGTGACCGGGCCGGATGGCCGCTGGGAGCTCGTCCCCGGTGCCACGTTGCGCGGCGCTCGCATCACCGCCACGGCCACCGACGCCAACGGCAACTCCTCCGCGCTCAGCCCGCCGCGCGCGCGTCCGTAGCCGAACGCCACATGCTCCCCCGGGCTGCCCTTCGTCGTGGGGGGCGGCCTGGTTGCATTTTGTGAAGCGCACCTTGCGCCTGGTCCCTGCAGTCCTTATCTCGCGCGGGCATCCGGGCGGGGAGAGGGCGCGACATGGACCTTTACCGGAATGATTATGTGGCGTTGGAGCTGGAGGAGGCGCGCGGGCTGGTGCGCTTCACGCGGCTGGAGAAGAAGCTGAAGGGAACCGAGGAGCTGGACCCGGCCTTTGCTCCTTTGGAGAAGGTGATCCAGTCAGTGGACCGCTCGCGTTACGTGCTGCTGGTGGATCTGCGTCGTGGGCCGCTGCGCAACGACCCCGAGTTCGAGCAGGCCATGGAGCGCTACCGGGTGGGGCTGTCGACGGGTTTCCGAAGGGTGGCGGTGCTGGTGCGGTCCGCGGTGGGCGAGCTCCAGGTGCAGCGGCAGGCCCGTCAGAACGGCGGTTCCGCGAAGATCTTCCACGACGAGGCCGAGGCGCTGACCTTCCTGGGAGCAGCGCAGGTGGCTCGCGCGGGGTGACGAGACTGGACGTCGAAACGAAACGACCCGCGAGCTCCGTGACGGAGACGCGGGCGGAACGTCTTTCGGCGAGTGGCTGCTCAGCGCGTCTCACCCAGGCCCAGGCTCTCCAGCGCGCCCACCAGCACCGGCGTGCGACACGGCTTGCGCACCCAGCACACGTGCGGCACCTCCACCGTGCGCATCACCTCGGGGTGCGAACCCCACAACAGCAACGGCACCCGCGTTCCCTCGGGGCCCGTGCTCATGTGCTTGACCAGGAAGTCCACGTCCGGCTTTGACGAGGACACGTCCACCACCACCACTTCCGGCGTGGGGCCGGCGCTGAGCCGCTCGCACGCCTCGGCGGTGGAGTGGGTCCAGATTCCGTCACAGCCCAGGATGTCCAACGCCGCGTCCACGGCGCCAAAGGGCTCGTCCTCGTGTTGCAGCACCAGCACCAGCGGACGGTCGGGACGGGGGTGGGAGCGGAAGGTGCGCGGGGGGGAGGGATGGGGCGTCGCGGTGCGCGGCGACCAGCGGCTGCGACGGAGAAGGCCGAGGAGCGACATCAGGGGAGCCTCCGGACGCGGAGGGTTGGGGGGCGCGTCCATCTGTCAGTTCTGTGGTGCCGTTGCATGGGCAGCACATCCAGCGTCCCGCGGAAACGTTGCGACCTTGTCACGTCGACGGCACCGGGATCTCCACGGGTTCCCGGTCGTCGTCATGAGCGAGGGGAAACGCCGTGCGCTGGGATGCCAACCCCTTCCCCGCGCCCGCGCTTCCGCACCCGCCGACGAGGCTGCGCCGGCCTGCTCGACGAGGGGGCTGGTGTGCAATATGCGGGGAGCGTGAGCCGCCCTCCCGTCAACGTGGACTGGACCTGCCCGGTGTGCCGCGGCGCGCTCGGCCCCGGCGAGAAGGCGCGTGTCTGCCCGCGGGGGCATGCCTTCGACGTCGCGCGTGAAGGCTACCTGCACCTGGTCCCCGGCGGCGTGCGCGGCAAGCTGGTGGGCGACAGCGCGGAGATGCTGGCGGCACGTCGACGCTTCCTGGAGGCCGGTCACTACCAACCGCTGCGTGCGTTGCTCGTGGAGAGAGTTGCGCGCCGAGATGCGCGCGTGGTCTTGGAGGCGGGCTGCGGGGAAGGGCACTACGTCGGTGGGTTGGGGGAGGCGCTCCCGGGCGTGCGGACGCTGGGCACAGACGTGGCCAAGGACGCCATCCGTCTCGCGGCCCGACGCTACCGCGCCACGTCGTTCGCGGTGGCGGATACGTCGCGACTGCTGCCACTACCGGATGGCTCGGTCGACGTGCTGCTGGACGTGTTTGCGCCGCGCAACGCCGCGGAGTTCGCGCGGGTGCTCCGGCCCGGTGGTCAGCTGGTGGTGGTGCACCCCGAGGTGGAACATCTCCACGAGCTGAACCAGGTCCACACCATCATGCGCGTGGAGCCGGAGAAAGCGCGTCACCTCGACGAGCAGATGGCCGCGGACTTCACGCCCGACGCCGCGGAGGTCCTGCACATCCCGATGAATTTGCAGGGGACCGCGCTGGTGGACATGGTGGCCATGACGCCAAACGCGCGCACGCTCACCGACGAGCAACGCCAGGGAATCGCCCAGGCGGGGCCGTTGACCGTGACCGCCCGGATGCGTGTGGCCACTTTCACGCGGCGCTTGTGACGACGAGAAACATGCCGGAAGCGGGACTCGAACCCGCATGCCCCATTGAAGGAGCCAGGGCTTTTAAGGCCCCTGCGTCTACCATTCCGCCATTCCGGCCTGGTGGGTGACGTCGTCAAATCAGGGACAGACCCCGGTCAGGTCACAGTCAATGCAATGGTTGCTGTCCCAGACCCCGGGCTGACCCGATATGGGGTCGAAGTTGGCCACGCGCCACATCTCCGGCACGCCGCACTTGGTCCCCGGTGCCGCGCAGATGGTCCCGCCGCTGCAGTTCACCCAGCACAAGCCCATGTCATAGGCGGGTTCGCACAGGAGCGAGACGCCGTCGCCACAGCCGTCCTGGCCCGGAGCCTGGGCAGGGTCGCAGCCCGCAAAGGTGCAGAACCCCACGCCGTCGGGGACGTTGGCGTAGGCGGTGTCGGAGATGCAGATGTTGTTCACGTTGCAGTCATTGTGGCTGGTGCACTGCTTGCCCACCGGAGCCTGCGAGTCCGCGCCGGTGCGCGCGTCGCAGTGGCCGGTGGTGCGGTTGCACACGCGCGTGCCGGTGCGGTCGCCGATGTAGATGCCCAGGCCCTCCGGCGCGTTGCGGGAGCTGGGAGACCGCACGCAGCCGGGACGACCCAACGTGCACGGCGTGGTGCGGTTGCAGTCCGGGAAGTCCGCCTGGCACGCCGGTCGACACAACCGCAGGTTCAACGGCTGCTCCGGCGTCCCCGGCGGCGCGCTGTCAATCACGTTGCGGTCCATCAGCGGCTGGTCACACACCCAGTCCGGTCGACCACACTCCTGGTCCGCCTGGCACTGCCGCTTGCACACCGTCACCCCCGTCGAGAGCAGGATGGCCGAGGTGCCACGCGGGCAGCCCAGCGCGAATCCAGGCGGGGCCAGCAACGTGCACTCGCCCTCGGTGGCAACTCCGCCGTCGGCGGTGGTGGTCTGCCGGTAGAACAGCGGCGCTTCCCACAGCTCATTGCCGGCGTTGTGGGTGGCCGGGTCCGGCGTCGCAATCACGCACGTCAGCGCGCTCTTCGCGCAGGTGTTGGTGGGATTGCGCGCGCAGCGGTTGGTTCCGCTCGCCTCGTCAAACACGATCTCGCACGTGCACGGCGTGCCGATGTCGTCGTAGGTGATGCCCGCGGGGACATCCGGGCCCGCGTCCTTCTTCACCGTGTAGCTGCCTCCGTCCGTGCAACCCAGCGCCAGCGCCGCCATGAGCGCAATCGGCGCCAGGGGGGCGGGGGTGGGATGGGGGA
>JBFMGU010000336.1:0-10167 GCA_040752415.1 Myxococcota bacterium | reverse complement strand
GGTGGGGGCCATCCGGAGCCACCAACCTCCCTGGGAACGCAACACGTGGCACAACCACCAACGTCGCCGACGCCAGAAACGACAAAGCAAAACCCACCGTCACCGGGTCCCACAAAGGCTGGTCCACGACGTCACGTCCACGTCGGAACGGACCACCCCAGCGGGGATGCACCCATCTGCAACCTGTTCTACGACCCCACGCGTGCCGCTCCCGCGTTCCTTCTACCAACGCCCCGTCCTCACCGTGGCGCGCGACTGCGTCGGCAAGCTGCTCTTGCACCGCACCGTGGAGGGGTTGGTGGGCGGTCGCATCGTCGAGACGGAGGCCTACCGGGGACCGGACGACCTGGCCGCACACAGCTCCAAGGGCCGCACCCCGCGCACGGAGGCCATGTTCGGCCCGCCGGGACACGCGTACATGTTCCTGCTGTACGGCATGCACTGGGCGTTCAACATCGTCGTGGGGGAGGTGGGGGAGCCGCACGCCGTCCTGGTGCGCGCTGTCGAGCCCACGGTGGGGCTGCCGTTCATGGCGCAGCGTCGGGGCATGGACGCTTCCCGACGAGAGCTCACCAACGGCCCCGGCAAGCTGTGTGCCGCCATGAACCTCACCCGTGAGCACTACGGCATGGACCTCTGCGGCGCGCACCTGTTCCTGGAGGAAGGTCCCCACCCGGTTTCTCGTCGACGGATTGGCCGCAGCGCGCGCATCAACGTGGACTACGCCGGTGCATGGGCGCACAAGCCGTGGCGCTTCTATGAGCGCGGCAATCCCTACGTCTCCGTCCCGCCGCGGGACTGACGCAACGTCATGACGCACCCGGCATGAACGGGCCGCTGCCGTCCGCGTCCGTGCTGGCGCCAGGCTTGACCTTTTGCGCATCCCCTCGTCTCATTCCCCGCCCCTGCCGGGACGCAAGGGGGAGGAGCAAACGCATGCGCAGGTTGAACGTGCTTCTGGCGGCGTGGATGTTGGCCGGATGCGGCCTTGGCGTCGGCGACATTGACCGGACCCAGCCCAACAAGATCAAGAAGTCCATCTTCCAGGGGGAGTGGTTCTTCCGTCAGACCGTCGTCGACGTGCCGTACACCACCGGCTTCACCTTCGTGGGGGAGCAGAGCGAGTACACCGAGCGCATCACCTGGGACGTCCAGGAGAGCTTCCTCATTGCCTACCGCGCGTATGACTACGTGGCGCAGACGGACCGCACCTCCGCGCTCCCCGGCGACCACGAGGAGAGCGTCCCGGTGGCCATCTTCCCCATCGTGAGCCACTTTGACATCCAGCGGGAATACAACGCGCAGACCGGTGAGCAGACCAACGTCATCGTCGAGAACACGGTGGACCGCCCCTGGTATGAGCGACAGTACATGCGGGTGGACTGGAGCCAGAACCTGGCGGCCAACTTCATGTTCCTCGTCGGGAACGTGCCGCAGGTCCCGGGGACGCACTTTGTCCAGGTGCCCGGTGACCCGGATGCGCTGCTGGTGGCGCGCAAGGTGGATGGCGCGTGGCAGGACCTTCAGGGTGACGCCATCGCCGGCCTCGACGAGGCGCAATACATCGACGTGGTGCACCGCATCTTCGCCAGTCCCGAGACCATCGAGGTGGAGGATGAGTGGGGCACCATCTACGAGGACCCCGCGTGCTGGTACTACGGCAACGTGGACTGCTACCCGGCGGAGATTGCGGTCCGTTCCGCGTTCCTCAAGGTGGACCCCAACAACGGCTACGTGGCCAGGGAGTACCCGGACAACGAGATCCAGCGCGACGAGAACGGCAATCCCATCCGCGTGAACTACGTGGACCGTGACAGCCTGGAGCCCGACCCGGAGGGCTTCATTGCGCGCGCCGACTACTTCGACAAGTTCGGCTACTTCCGCACCGAGCGTGAGCGTTATGACCGCCAGCGCGGTGAGACCAACACCGGCCGCATCTTCCTCATCAACCGCTTCAACATCTGGGAGGACGCGCCCGGCTGCGTCGACGAGGGCAGCGCCACGCCGTACGCCGCCTGCACGGTGAAGCCCATTGTGTACTTCCTCTCCCCCGGCTTCCCCGCCGACATGCGTGAGGCCGCGGTGGCCACCGCGCAGGGCTGGAATGAGGCGTTCAAGGAGACGGTGCGCGCGCTCAAGTACGGCGACCAGCGGCCCCTCGCCGAGGTGGAGGACGTGGTTCTCCTCAAGGACAACACCTTCCGCGCGGAGAACGGCGTGGTGAAGGACCGCGGCCAGCGCATTGGTGACCTGCGCTACAACCTCCTCTACTGGGTGGATGAGGCCAACCAGAGCGGCCTGCTCGGCTACGGCCCCTCCGCCACCGACCCGCTCACCGGTGAGATCATCAACGCGCAGGCCTTCATGTACGGCGCGGGCGTGGACACGCTGGCCCAGCGCGGCAAGGACATCATTGACCTGCTCAATGATCCCACGCGCCTGCTCGAGTTCGTCGACGGGGAGGACGTCACGCGCGAGGTCCACCTGCGCACCGCGGATGACCCGGCACCGCGCCAGCGCACCCGGGAGTTCGTGCGCAGCAAGGTGGACACCGCGCGCAACAAGGCGCTCCGCCAGGGCGGCCTCAACCGCATCCGCACCGACGGGGGCAAGCTCCGCTCACGCCTGGATGCCCTGAAGGACACGCCGCTGGAATCCGCGTTGATCATGGACCCCATTGTGCGCGCGCTGGGCAACGGCCAGCCCCTGGACGGCGCCATCACCTCCGCGGACCGCGACCGTTTCAGCCCACGCCACTGGGCCATGGGGCAGGCGCTCCGTCGGGAGCGGCGACGCATGCAGCACCTGGCCAAGCACCGCGCGGAGCACACGCGCTATTTTGATCCTTCCGTGGTGGGCCTGGCGCAGAGCCTCAAGGACGAGGACCCCGCGCGCGTCTACCAGCTGCTGCGAGAGCGCATCTTCCGTTCCGTGGCGGAGCACGAGGTGGGCCACACGCTGGGCCTGCGTCACAACTTCGAGGCCTCCTCCGACGCGCTGAACTACGGCAGCACCTACTGGGAGCTCCGCGGTGACGACGGAGAAGCGCTGCAGCCCATGAGCGCGGAGCAGATTGCCGGCGGCATGCGGGAGCACCAGTACTCGTCCATCATGGACTACGGCAGCCGCTTCATGAGCGACATTGCCGGGCTGGGCCTCTACGACAAGGCCGCCATCGCGTTTGGCTACGGTGACCTGGTCTACGCGTTCAACACGCCCCCCGACGAGCCGCTGCTGGAGCTGGCCACGCTGGAGGACATCCTGCGCAACTGGCGGCACTACACGAAGTTCCCGCGCATGTTCGGCGGCATCGAGGCCATGCATGACCGTCGACTGGTGCCCTACCGCCGTATCATTGACCAGCTCACCGGCCGCGCCACGTGGGACATCTGGGAGGTGCCGTTCCGCTTCTGCTCCGACGAGTACGACGGCGCCACCGCCACCTGCGCCACCTACGACGAGGGCGCGGACCCCTACGAGATTGCGCAGGGCGCGCGCGCTTCCTACCTGGAGTACGTCCCGTTTTTGGCGTTCAGCCGTGACCGTCGGGACTTCAGTGAGTGGGACTACCTGAGCACGGTGTGGATGCGCGCCTTTGCGCCCATGCTGACGCAGTACCAGAACTGGGTGTTCCAGGGTTTCTATTATGAGTCGGAATGGGAGTGCATGCGCTCCGACGACGGAGATTGTGACCAGGACCCCGGCGTGGACGCAGAGTACTACCGCGCCGACGACGTCCCCTGGGCCGAAGCCGACGACGGCGGGCTCACCGGCGCGGCGGCCACGCGGCTGTTCATGGACACCATTGCGGAGGTGGTCGCGCAGCCGGAGCCGGGCAGCTACAAGTACGACGGGCTGCAGGAGCTGGAGATCCTCTACTGGTACGGCGACGTGGCGCGCTGCCAGGGCACACCGGGGCCGGACTGCTCGGACCTGATCATCCCGTTTGGCACCGGGCGCTACACCAACAGCTACTGGGACTACGACAGCGGCTACTACTTCTATGACCGCCTGATGATGGTGGGCAGCTTCTACGACAAGATGGTGGCGTTGGAGGCCGCGGTCACCAGCGACACGTACTTCCTCGGCGTCGACACCGGGGCGGACGTGCAGCGCTACGCCATCGGGCTGAACCTGTATTTCCCGGAGGAGATCAACCGTCTCGTCGGCGGAACGTCCAGTGAGGACTACCCGGTCATCTCCGGTGTCTCGTGCACGCAGGACGGTTCGTATCATCCGCCGGTACTGAGCCGGCCGTTCGAGAACCCGTGCAACAATGGAACGTTCCGCTACGTGGACCCCGCCACCAGCTTCACCGTCGAGCTGTATGCCATCTGGTACGGCATGGCGTTCCTGAACCTCGCGTTCGACACGTCGTTCAATGACCGCATGAAGATCTGGCTGGAGGGCGCGGGGGAGGGCTTCACGCCTACGGATGACCAGCTGGTGACGCGCTTCGTGAACCCGCTGAACAACCGCACCTACCTCGCCACCTGCGTGGCCGACCCCACCGTGTACTGCCCCGGTGTGAAGCTGCTGGAGCGCGCGCAGAGCTACGCCGACGCGTACACGGCCAATCCCACGCAGGAGAACCGGTGGACGCTGGAGAACCTCGTCGCCACCGTCGAGGATGTGCGCGGCACGTACGACGTGTACGGCTACCTGTTCTTCTGACCGCAACGACGAGACGCGCGGGTCACTTCAACGGTGACATCACCTTCACCGTCTCATTGCCCTTCACGTTCACCACCACGGACTTCTCCTGCCCCGTCTCCGGGTTGCGGAACGTGATCGTGTTCTTCCCGGCGGGCAGCTGCACCGCCACCGGCGTCTCACCCTTGCGGCTTCCGCGGACAAACACCTCCGCCCAGCCCTTCTCGCTGATGGCCTGCACGGTCCCCAGGGCGCGTTTGCCGCGCGCACCTTTGTCCTCGGCGTCGTCGGACGCGGTCTTCTCCTCCCGCTTCTCCTCCACCGGCTTCACCGGCTCCGCGGGCTTCGCCGTTTCCACGGGCTTGGTCGCTTCCACCGGCTTCGCCGCTTCCACGGGCGCGGGTTGAGCCACGGGTGCGGGCGCGGCCTGCACGGGCGGGGCAGGCGCGGCCACCGGCGCGGGGCTCGGGGCCGTCGTCGGGGAACGCCCCATCACCACAAAGCCGATGATCCCCAGCGCCACCACCGCCACGCCACCCGCCACCACGGGAACCGGCACCCCGCGTGAGGGCGGTGCGGCGGGTTTCTCCGTCGTCACGGGCACCACGGCGGGACTCAACACCGCGGGCGCGGAGCGCTGCGCCGTCGGCGCCACGGGTTGCGAAGCGGAGGCGGCCATGTGCGTCCGCGTGGCCTGCTCCGGCGTCCCCGCCAACGGCAGTGAACCCGAAAGGAGCTGCTTGGGGTCGGACTGCCTGGTTGGCGCGCTGGCGCCGGCACTGGTGAACACTTCCGACACCGCCGCCGCCAGCTGGGAATTGCTGGACGAGACAACACTGGGTGCGCTCACGCTGCTCGGCCGACTGGGCGCCGTGGCCACCAGCCGCGAGGGTGGCTCGCCGTCAAACATGCTCTCCGTCGGGGACGCGTACGGGTCCTTGTCGAACAGCCGACGCATGTGCAGGCCCAGGTCCTGCTCCTCCTCCGACGGGGCGCGCTTGTAGATGAACTGCATCAGCGCCCGCTCGAAAGCGCGCATGTCCGGGTAGCGCGCGCCCGGGTCCATGGCGGTGGCCTTGAGGAAGATCTCGTCCAGCTCCGGCGGCACGGTGGGCACCACCATGGAGGGCGGTTGCACGTCGGCGGCCAAGGCCTTGCGCAGCACCACCGGCTCCGCGCCCTCGTACGCGCGACGACCGGTGAGCATCTCGGAGAGCACCAGCGCGGTGGCAAACTGGTCCACGCGGTGGTCAATCTCCCCGCCCGCCGCCTGCTCCGGCGCCATGTACGCCAGCTTTCCCTTGATGATTCCCGTCGAGGTGTGGGTGATGCGGTCCGCGGCCTTGGCAATGCCAAAGTCCATGACCTTCACCTCGCCCAGCATGCTGACCAGGACGTTGTGCGGGCTGATGTCGCGGTGGACCAGGCCCAGGCCGTCACGCTGGTGCGCGTAGTGGAGCCCCTTGCACATCTCCGCGCAGATGAACGCGGACAGGATGGGTCCCAGCGGCATGCCACTCTGCTCACCCTGCTTGATGACGGTGCGCAGATCCTTGCCCTGGATGAACTCCATGGCGATGTAGTAGCTGCCGTCCACCTGGTCGAAGTCGAAGATCTGGACGATGTTGGCGTGTTGCAGCTTGGCCGCCAGCTTGGCTTCATCAATGAACATCTGGATGAAGCCTTCCTCCGTGCAGAACTGCGGGAGGATGCGCTTGATGCAGACGTCCTTCTGGAAGCCCTCGCGTCCCACGTGGCGCGCCTTGAACACCTCCGCCATGCCGCCCATGGCCACGCGCTCCAGCAGCTCGTAGCGACCAAATGGGATGGATAGCTGACTCACCGCGTGTGCTCCTCAACAGGCTTTCGGGGTGGCGCATCTTGGCAGAGGGAGCCGGGTGCCGTCACCGCAAACGCGGCGGTTTTCAGGCCTGGAACTCAAACGCGTCGGTGACGTACCGGCCCAGGGTCATGAGGGTTCCGCACGCTTCCGGCGAGAGCGGCGGTCGGAAGGCGGGGAGGGCGGCCAGCAGGTTTCCCAGCGTGGCCGGCCGGCGCGCGCGACGGTTGTGCTCCACCGCGGTGAGCAGCTCCTGGAACAACGGGGAAGCGCCGCGCGCGCCCCGCGCCAGGGACTCCGCGGTGTAGCCCTCCGCCATGAATGGCGTCTCCATGAGATGGGCCAGCGCGTGCAGCATGGGGGCGCGTTTCTCCAGCAGCTGCACCAGCGTGCGCGCGCTCAGCTGCGTGCCCGGCATGTCCTCCACCGCCGCCGCCACCACGCTCAGCGACGTCAGCAGGCCCGGCAACCCCTCCCGCGGGACCGCGGCCAGGCGCATGCGCAGGTACGGGGTGAGCGCCACCAGGTCATGGACCACGCGCGCGCCGGGCTTTCCGTCGCCGTAGCCCAGGAAGGTGGCCACGCGGGCACGCAGGGTGTCGGAGCGTGCGCTGCGCGGGGTGCCCAGCATCTCCGTGGTCAGCTCCAGCTGCGCGTCGGCGTAGGGCGCGTAGTCGGCCACGTCCAGGAACGCGCGCCCCAGCTCCCGCACCCGTCGTTCCAGCGGCACGGCGTGGGCCCAGGACACGCCGGGCGGGTCGGGCATGGCGGGGTGTCCGTCGCGGGGGACGCCCACGGCGTGGATCTCCATGGCCAGCTCGTCGTGGTTGCTGCGCTCGGAGACCCCCGGTCCCTCGGTGACGGTGAGCGGGCAGAAGAAGTGCGGCATCACCACCACCCACTCTCCGGCCACACGCATCTGGTGGAACGGGAACAGTCGACACGCCGCGGGCTTCTGCTCCCGCCCCACCGCGCGCTCCAGGCGGCACAGGCTCTTGCTGTCCAGGAACCAGCATTTCTCGAGGACGGTGTCCAGGATGGGGAGCGCGCCGTTGGGAAACCCGTCCTGCGCAAAGAGCGCCAGCGCGGGGGAGATGTGCAGCAGCCCCGCCAGCTCCCGGCTGCGACCAATCCCCAGCCCGCCACCCTTGCAGCAGCGCGCGTCGCAGGTGCTGCACTGGTAGTCCAGGATGCCCGAGAGGAACGGGAAGTAGATGGGCCGCCCGGACAGCAGATGCACGTCCATGCCCACTCCCTAACACACCCCGCCGTTGCGGCGTGGCGTGAGCGTGGGCGTCAGGGAATCTGGCACGCGTTCCCCGCGCAGTTGGTCCGGCCGAAGTTGTTGGCCTCCGGCGTGGCCTGGCAGTCGGTGTGCTGCTGGCAGCCCCCGTCGACGGCGGCCAGGTCCACCACCTGCGCGCTCAAGGTGCAGGTGGCCTCTCCCCGACCCGCCACCTGGCCCAGTCGGAGGTAGCGCGTGCCCGGGCCAAAGGCGCTGCCCGCCAGCCACGGGATGCGGTAGTTGCGGGCCCCGCCGCCGCTCTGGTCCACCGAGGGCTGCACCCACTCCACGTCCGGCGAGACGCCCGCGCTGTTGACCAGCAGCAGGTGCGGTCGGAACGCGTTGTCCAGGGTGTTGCACTCCAGGTTGAGCAGCAGGTCTGAGGTCTGGCCGGGGATGTCCAGGGAGAGCCAATCCACGTCGTCAAGGCAGGTCCCCAGCGTCACCGGGGCACCACCCAGGGAGAGCGCCTGCGCCTCGGTGCGACGGTTGACCGCCGGCCCCTGCGTGTCGCCGCACACCGGCGCGTCGGTGTCCACGCAGTGTCCCCTGTTGAGCTCGGTCAGCGGGGGTGCGGCGGAATCCACGCGCGGCAACAGCGGCTCACAGCGACGGCTGATGCAGTTGGAGTCCTGCGTGCAGAAGCGACCGGTGGTGATGCGGATGGCGTAGTTCACGTTCACGGGCGACGACACGCGCACCAGGTGGGTCCCCGCGGTGTTGGGGATGACCACCACGTGGGCCACGTCGGTGCGCGTGAGCGGGTCGGTCTGCGTGGCGTTGTCAATCTGGTTGATGACCGTGATCTGCAGGTCCACCGCGGAATCGGGCCACGCCATCACCTGCAACACGCCGGCGGCAGGCACGTCGACACGGTAGAAGTCGTCGACGGTGGGGCAGAGCAGCAGGTCCTGGCGGAAGAAGATGGAGCCGGTGATGGCAGCGGCGCACTCGGGGGAGCGGTTGTTGAGCGCGTCGTCGTCGCAACCGGGCACGGTGGTGCCGCAGGGACCGGCGTCCTCCACCTGGCGCGCGGGCACGCAGCGGCCGCTGGCCGGGTCGCAGCGTTCGTCTCCCAGGCAGTCCACGGCGCGCGTGCAGCCTCGTCGTGCGGAGACCGGCTGCTGGGGTGTGCAGCACCACAGCGTGGCAATCAGCCCGCAGCCAAGCAGGCCCATCACCCCCACGTGGTGCGCCCGGGAGACCATGTAGGAGACGCTAGCAGGGGAGGGACCGCGCCAGGCAACCTCCCCTCGTCGGAGCCGTCAGAACTCCGCCTTGATCATCTTCTCCTCATTGGGCGCCAGGTCCACCTTGAAGGTCCGCGACTCCTTGGACGGCCCGTGCGTGATCACCACGGTGTGCTCCCCCGCGGGGACGGTCAGCACGGCGGGAGTGACCTCGGTGAGCTTCTTCCCGTCGAGCGTAATCGTGGCCCAGGTGCCCGGCGCGGTGAGCTTCAGCTTGGCAACGCCGCGCGGCGCGGGCTTCTCCTGCCTGGGGGTGGGCTTGGGGCGCTCCGCGGGCTTGGGGCGCTCGCTGGGACGCTCGGTCTCGTCGGGAGGAGGCTTGGGGTTCTCGGCGGGCTTGGGGCGTTGCTCTGGCGGCGGTTTGGCGGACTGCGGGGTGAGGCTGATGCTCACCTGGTCCCGGGCCCCCGACGTCAACGTGATGGTCCGCGCATCCTCCACGTAGCCCGGCGCCGTGACCCGCAGACGGTGCGCGCCCGGCTTGAGGCTCAGCGCCGCGTCCAGGTTGGTGATCCGGCTGCCGTCCACCTCCACCACCGCCCCCACCGGATCCACCAGCAGCTGCAGGAAAGCGACGGATTCCGTCGGGGGCGGGGTGGGCGGCGTCTCCGCGGGCTTCTCGGGCTTCTCGGTCTTCTCGGGGAGCGGCACGGCCTTGGGCGGCGGGCGGTCGTCGCGCGCGGGCTTGGCGCCGGAGCCACGCACCCAGACCAGGCCCAGGGCCACCGCCACCGCCGCGCCACACAGGGAGCTGGCAATGGCAAGCAGCAGGACGCTGCGTCGACGTGGCGGAGGCTCCGCCTTGGGTACGCGCGGCTTGCTCACCGTCCGCGCCGCAGAGGGGGCCGCGGGGCGCTGGGGGGGCTGGGGCAGGTCGGTGCGTGGGTCAAAGCGGCGGGTGGGCTCGTCGGGGCGGGCCTGGGCCACGTCGTCGGGGACGGGGACCACCACCTTGCGCGCCGAGGAGATCTCCTCCCTGGGCGGTTCCACCGGAGGAGGCACGCCGCCCGCCACGGTGTCTTCCGTGTGGTCCGGCTCAATGGGCTCCGGCTCCACGGGCGGCGGGGGCGCCTTCTGCTCGGCCGCGCGTCGCGCCTCTGACGCGCGCCTTCCCTTGGCTCCCTCCCTGCGCGGCCGTG
>JBFMGU010000335.1:0-10225 GCA_040752415.1 Myxococcota bacterium | reverse complement strand
CCAGCGCCAGGGTCCCCAACAGCACCACCGCCCCCAGCGCCACCGACCCCAGCGCGCCCCACACCACCACCGACGTCACGGCAACGAGCAGCGCCGGTCCCAGGTGTCCCCAGACACGGCTCCCGAGGAACGTGGCGCCGGCGAGGTACGCGGACAGGCCCAGGTGCTTGAGGATGACATTCGCGTGCGCGCGCTCCCCGCCCAGGAGCACCATGCCCAGCGCCACCAGCACCGAGACACCCAGAAACACGGTGATGAACGGCGCGGTCCCCGGAGAGCCGGTGTTGGACGCGGAAGCTGCCGGGGTTGTTGAGGAAGTCATGCCGGGGTTGTCCACCATATCACCGCCGGCCCAGCCGCTCCGCGACGGAGATCTGCGCGCGGTCACCTGACAGCCTCCCGGCGGATCGCTAAGGGCGCAGTTTTCGCTTCTCGCGGCGTTCCGGAACCTGAGTGCGAACTCGCTTTTCGGCCGCCGCGGATCGATAGTCCGAGCCCCCCTCCCCCACGTTGAAGCCCATGCCCGCGCGAACTTCCGTCCTTCTCCTCCTGGTGCTTGGCACCGCCTGCAACCGTCCTCCTCCCGCCGAGCCGGCAGCGCCCGTGGCCGCACCCCTCAAGCGGGAAGGTGTGCCCCGACCGGTCACCACCGGCGTCGTGGAGAAGGCCGCGCTGCACCGCTCGCTCGAGGTCACGGGAACGCTCCTGGGGGAGGAGACCAGCAATCTCGCGGCGCAGGTGGCCGGTGTCGTCGTGGACACGCCGGTGGACGTGGGGGATGCGGTGGCCCGGGGAGACACGCTCATCCGCCTGGATGACCGCGACGCGCGGATGCGCCTCTCCTCCGCGCAGGCCGCCCTGATGCAGGCGCGCGCCCGCCTGGGCCTTCCGCTGGAGGGGGAAGCCAGCGCGGACGCCGGTACCAAGCCGTTCGACGTCGAGGAGGTCAGCGAGGTCCGCGCCGCGCGCGCCAACGTGCTGGCCACCAAGGCGGACCTGGACCGCGCGCTGAAGCTCTACGAGGAGGGTGCCATGAGCGTGCAGGCCAAGGACCTGGCGCTCCTCAAGGCGGAGCAGGCCAACATCCAGCTCGACGCCGCCCGCAACGGCGTGGCCCAGGCGCAAGCCGCGCTGGCCGCCGCGGAGGTGCAGGTGCAGATGGCCCGCAAGGCGCTCAGCGACACCGTCATCCGCGCCCCCTTCGGCGGTGCGGTGGTGCGTCGCAACGTCAGCGTGGGGGAGTGGGCCGCGCCGCAGGTGCCGCTGGTGCAGCTGGTGAGCAGCAAGGTTCTCCGCCTGGCCCTCGACGTGCCGGAGTCCGTGGTCTCCCAGGTGGCGGTGGGGCAGGAGGTGTCGCTGCAGGTGCAGGGGCACCCCGGGGAGTCGTTCCCCGCCCGCGTCACGCGCATTGCTCCCTCGCTGGATGGGCAGTCGCGCGCGCTGCGCGTAGAGGCCCGCGTGGAAAACGCCAGCGGCAAGCTGCGTCCCGGCATGTTCGCCACCGCGCGCATCATGCTGCCGGGGACCGAGGAGGCGCTGTGGGTGCCGCGCACCGCGCTCTCCACCACGGGCGGCGCCAGCCGCGTGTTCCTGCACCGTGGCAATCACGTGGAGGAGCGCATCGTGGTGGTGGGCGCCAGCCGCGACGAGCTGGTGGAGATCCGCGGCGATCTCAAGCCGGGGGACCGCGTTGTCATCAAGGATGTGGACCAGTTGACCGACGGGGCGCCGGTGGAAGGCTGACCGGGAACGGTGCCGCGTGACGACGGGCGGAGTGCCGCCCCTGGAGTAGCAGATGCAGTGGCTTGCTGAAGTCTGCGTGCGACGCCCGGTCTTTGCCAGCGTGCTGGTCCTGACGCTGGTGGTGCTGGGGTTCTTTGGTTACAGCGCCCTCGGCGTCGACCGCTTCCCCAAGATCGACTTCCCCATCGTCGTGGTCACCACCGTGCTGCCGGGCGCCGCGCCCGCCGCGGTGGAGTCCGAGGTCAGCGACCCCATCGAGGAAGCGCTCAACACCATCAGCGGCATCGACGAGCTGCGCTCCTCCTCGGCGGAGTCGGTCAGCATCGTGGTGGTGCAGTTCAACCTGGAGAAGAACATTGACGTGGCGGTGGCGGAGGTGCGTGACAAGCTCGGCGTCATCACCCGCAACCTGCCCAAGGGCATTGAGCCGCCGGTCATCAGCCGCATGGACCCCGACGCGCGCCCGGTGCTCTCCATCAGCGTCAGCGCGGACGCACCCATCCGGGACATCACCGAGTACGCCAACCGCACCCTGCGTCGTCGCCTGGAGGGCCTCCCCGGCGTGGGCGACGTCACGCTGCTGGGCGGACAGCGTCGTCAGATCAACGTCACCCTGGATGCCGCGCGCCTGCGCGCCAGCGGGCTGACCGCGCTGGACGTGGCGCGTGCGCTGCAGACGCAGTCGGTGGAGTTCCCCGGCGGCGCGGTGGACCAGGGCGCCACCCAGCTCACCCTGCGCACCATGGGCAAGGCACAGACCGTGGAGGACCTGGCCAACCTCGTCGTGGCCAACCGCGGCCCGCTGGCCATCCGCATCCGTGACGTGGCCAACGTGGAAGACGCCATGCAGGAGCAGGAGACGGAAGCCACCATCAACGGCAAGGCCGCCGTGCTCCTCTCCATCCGCAAGCAGTCCGGCGCCAACACCGTGCAGGTGGTGGACGTCCTGCTGGAACGCATCAAGCAGATCGAGAAGAGCCTGCCCAGGGGCTACAAGCTGGGGCTCCTGCAGGACCAGTCCACCTACGTGCGCAACGCCATCCACTCCGTGGAGGAGCACCTCGTCGTGGGCTCGCTGTTGGCGGCGCTGGTGGTGCTGCTCTTCCTGGCCAACTTCCGCTCCACGCTCATTGCGGCCATTGCCATCCCCACCTCCGTCATCAGCACCTTTGCGCTGATGGCCGCCATGAAGTTCACCCTCAACGTGCTCACCCTGCTGGCGCTGACCCTCAGCGTGGGCATCGTGATCGACGACGCCATGGTGGTGCTGGAGAACATCGTCCGGCACATCGACGAGAAGAAACGCCGCCCCTACGACGCCGCCGTGGAAGCCACGCGGGAGATCGGGCTGGCCGTGCTGGCCACCACGCTCTCACTGGCCATCATCTTCATCCCCGTGGCGTTCATGGGCGGCATTGTCGGGCGGTTCATGAACAGCTTTGGTCTGACCATGGCGTTCTCCATCCTGGTCAGCATGCTGGTGAGCTTCACGTTGACGCCCATGATGTGCGCGCGTCTGCTCAAGCCCAGCAAGGAAGGCGCGCACCACAACCCCATCAGCAACTTCCTGGAGCGCGGCTACACGGCGCTCTTGCGCTGGTGCCTGCATCACCGCTGGGTGGTGGGCGTGTTGTGTGTGGCCACGGTGGCCTCGCTGGCGCCGTTGGGCATTGCCGTCAACAAGAACTTCCTGCCCATGGACGACGAGAGCCAGTTCGGCGTCTTCCTCCGTGCGCCGGAAGGCACCACGCTGCGCCAGACCAGCTCCATTGCGCAGAAGGCCAGCCGCCTCATCACCCAGCAGTTCCCCGAGGTGGAGGAGGTGCTGGTCACCATTGGCGACGACGCCGGCAAGACGCCCAACGCCGCCACGCTCTTCGTCAAGCTGGTCCCGGTGGAGCGTCGCAAGCTCAACCAGGACGAGGTGATGGTGGCGGTGCGTGAGAAGGCGCTGCCCGCCCTCAAGGAGCACAACCTGCGCACCAGCGTGGGTCGGTTTGGCATTGTGGGCGGCGGCGGCGCGCAGAACGCGGTGATTGCCTACCAGATCACCGGCCCGGACCTCTCCAAGCTGACCGCCTACGCGGACCAGATTGCGGAGCACCTGCGCAACATCCCCGGCACCGTCGACGTGGACACCAACACCATCAACGGCAAGCCGGAGCTGGGATTGCACGTGGACCGCGCCAAGGCGGCGGACCTGGGCGTCAACATGACGGACCTGGCCACCACGGTGAACATGATGGTGGGCGGCCAGCGGGTGGCGCGCTTCGAGGACAAGGGTGAGCAGTATGACGTCTTCGTGCGCGGCGCGCCGGGCTTCCGCACCGACCTCAGCGGCATCTCCCAGCTCACCGTTCCCTCGCGCAAGCTGGGCGCCGTGTCCCTGGCGGACGTGGCCAGCTTCGAGGGCAGCACCGGTCCGTCCGTCATCAACCGGCTCAATCGACGTCGTCAGGTCACCATCACCTCCAACCTGCTGCCGGGGTACAGCCAGGCGGGCATCGTGGAGCAGCTGCAGGCCAAGGTGGCCACCATGGGCGTGGACCCCGCCTACGAGTACGGCGTCACCGGGCAGTCCAAGGAGCAGGCCAAGAGCGGCAAGGCCTTCATCTTCGCCTTCCTCCTCAGCTTCATCTTCATGTACCTGGTGCTGGCCGCGCAGTTCGAGAGCTGGGTGCACCCCATCACCATCCTGCTCGCGCTGCCGCTGACCCTGCCCTTCGCGCTGCTCTCCATCCTGATCCTGAGGGAGAGCCTCAACATCTTCTCCATGCTGGGCGCGCTGGTGCTGTTTGGCGTGGTGAAGAAGAACGGCATCCTCCAGATCGACCACGCCAACCAGCTCAAGGAGACCGGCCTCAACGCGCGCGACGCCGTGCTCCAGGCCAGCCGCGACCGTCTCCGTCCCATCCTGATGACGACGGTGGCGTTCGTGGCGGGCATGATCCCGCTGGCCATCAGCACCGGCACCGGCGCCGCCACCAACCGCGCCACCTCCAGCGTGATCATCGGCGGGCAGATCTTCAGCCTGATCCTGACCTTGGTGGCCACGCCGGTGGCGTACACGTGGTTCGACGACCTGCAGCAGTTCGCACGTCGCGTCATGAACCGGTTGACCGGCAAGCGCGGCGGCAGCGAGACAACGACGACACCGCCCCAGGAGAAGCTGGCGGCGTGAGAGGAAGGTGGGCATGAGCTACCCGGAGCTGTTTGGTCCCCCGGCGCGGTCGGGTCGCGCCACGTCGTTGGATGGCACCTCGCTGGCGTGGGAGCTGTACGGCACGCGCACCTCCGGGCTGCCGCCGTTGGTGCTGTGCAATGGCGTGGGGTGCAGCACGTTCTTCTGGCACTACATGGTCCGGTACTTTGCGCCGCTGACGGAGGTGGTCATCTGGGACTACCGCGGCCACGGCGACAGCGGACCTCCGCCGCACAAGGACGCCGTCACCATGGAGGACAATGCCGCGGACCTGCGCGCGGTGATGGACGCGGCGGGCTTCAGCTCAGCAGTGCTGGTGGGCCACTCCATGGGCAGCCAGGTGGTGCTGGAGACCTACCGCAACTACCCCGACCGCGTGGCCGCGCTGGTCCCGGTGCTGGGAACGTTTGGCCGGGCCATTGACACCTTCTTCAACACGCACCTGGTGTCCAAGGTCTTCCCGTTTGCATTCTCCGTCGTGCAGACGCTGCCCAATCCCATCCAGGCCACGGTGCGGCTGGCCTCCCGCTCCAAGCTCACGCTGCCCGCCGCCGCGCTGAGCGGCATGGTGAACGGCACCACCATCCGCAAGCGCGACATGAAGGTCTACCTGCAGCACCTGGCCGAGGTGGACGTGCGGCTCTTCATGCGCATGGCGCGCGAGATGGGACGACACACCGCCGAGGACATCCTCTCCTCCATTGGTGTGCCGGTGCTGGTGGTGGGCGGGGAGCGCGACATCTACACGCCGCTTGCGCAGTCGCGGAAGATGCATGACCTGATCCCGGACAGCGAGCTGCTCATCATTCCCGGCGGGAGCCACGCGGGTCTCGTCGAGCAGCCGGAGCTGTTGAACCTGCGCCTGGAGAAGTTCATCCGCGCGCGCGTGGCGACGTCGAAGGAGCGCAAAGCGCGTCTGGCCACGGTGGGCTGACGTCTGCGTCGGGTCACGGTCAGGCTGCCCGTGTCGGCGAGGCTGGCGAACACCCCATGGGGGCTGAGTCAAGATAGGTTGCCCATCTGGTGCTGAGCGCCTCCAGTGGACCACGACCTGGAGTGCGGCGGGCCCTCGCCGCCCTGGTCAGCGTCGAGCGGTTTTGACAACCGTCCAGGCTCCACGCGCCACGAGGCAACGCCTCGCCCGACGTCATTGAGTCCCAGGGCGTACGGCCCGCTGTGAACGCGCTCGGCGCTGGCCAGGCCGGCGAGGGCCCGCCGCACTCCAGGTCGTGGTCCGCTGGAAGCGGTCAGGGGCCACGTGTCCAAATCGTTCTGACGCAGCCCCTCCTCTCGCGCTACCGCGGCGCGGCGGCCCCCTCTCGTGGCGCGGGCATTCCGGCCTGTGGCGGCGCCGCGTTCCCGTCCATGGCCAGCACCACGATGCCGCCCGCCTCCTGCTCCTTCACCTGCTGCACCACGCCCTGGCCACGCACCACCGCAATGGTCTCACCCACGCCGTGCAGGTCCCACAGCTTCCCGACGAGGAACGTGTTCACACCGTAGCGCGCGTCCGCCAAGGCAATGCGCCCGTTGAGGGCGTACTTCCGCCACGCTTCGCGCTCGCTGAGCTTGCCCACGTCGGCGGCGTCCACGTCGGGAGCGTTGGGATACCCGCTGTAGCCCTTCCACGGCCCGTTCCACACCTTGGGGTCCGTGGAGAAGCTGGGCACCACCACGACGTCCGCGCCCGCCTGCTTGAGCGCCGCGTAGGCGTCGGGGAACCAGCTGTCGGCGCAGATGAGCACGCCCACCTTGCCCGCGGGGGTGGGGAAGGTGGTGATGCGCTGCGCGGGGATGGCGTCGACGAACGGCTGCTCGTCGGCAATGGGGAACGCCTTCTCCACCTGGTGGATGATGCGTCCCTGCGGGTCGAACGTGAGGCTGACGTTGCGCAGGCCGGTCTCGGTGAGGGTGGCTTTTCCGTCGGAGACCTGGAGCGCGGGCAGGAGGATGCTGCCGGCCACCACGTACGCCGCGTGGTTGCGCGCCACGCTGCTGAAGGCCTGCACGTACGCCTCCAGTGCGGCGGGCGCCTTCATGCGGAAGATGGTGCGACGCGCATGGCCCTCCAGGCCGGTCACCCCGTCGTCGACGAGGTACGACCGCACCAGCCCGGTGAGGAACTCCCAGGCGTGCTCGGCAATCACCGCCTCCATGGCGTTGCCAATGTCCGGCGCGGAGAACACCTCGTCGGGTTCACCCACCGCCACCAGCCAGGAGCCGATGTATTCGGGGTAGACCACAATGCGCGTCTCGGCGCCTTGCAGCTGCTGCACGGCCGGCGCCAGGTTGCGCTCCAGCGCCGCCTGGAAGGCTTCCGCGCTGCGGTAGTCCGCCTGCGTCATGTGCGCCTGCACGCCCACCACGACGCCGCCCGCCGCGGGGCACATCGCCAGCAACGTCAGCGCAGCCAGCACCATGGTCCCCTCCTCAGCCGTGCCGGGAGAACGCTTCCTGCGCCACGCGCTCCAGGCCCGCACGCTGCGCCGCGACGCTCTCCGCCACGTGGAGCTGGGAGAGCGCGCGGATGCGGTTGTGCTCGGAGCGTGAGGGGAACTTCTGCGGGTTCCAGCCGAAGTAGCTCTCGTTCAGGGCGTCGGCGCAGAAGCGCGCGGCCAGCTCCAGCGCAATGGTCTGTGTGCCCAGCACCAGGGAGTCCACCTCCTCGCGCGTGAGCAGCCCCTCGGCGGCGCGCGCGTAGCCGCGGATGGCGCCTTCAAAGAGCTCCGCGCTGAAGGTGACCTCGCTGGCGTCCTCGCCCGCGGGGTTGCACCAGGAACGGAACGCGTCGCCCAGCTCGATGGGGATGGTGAGCTGCGCCAAGGTGTCCAGGTCCAGCAGCGCCACGCCCTCGGTGAGCTCGTCGTTGAACAGCAGGTTCGAGATCTTGAGGTCACCGTGGATGATGCGCCGGGGCACCTCCGGCAGGCTCTCCAGGCGCGCCGCCAGGGCCAGGATTCTTTCTCCCACCGGCGCCACGGACGCGTAATTGGAGTGGGTGGGAAAGTCCTTCAACGCACGTTCCAGGCGACGGAGGTGCTCGGGGGTGTCGTGCGCGCCGGGGCGGGAGAAGTGGAAGGTGTGCTTCAACGTGGAGACGGCGCGGTGGAAATGCGCCACCAGGGCCCCCGCGGCGCGCGCCACCGTCGCGGACTGCGCCGTCTGCACCACGCGGCCAGGCAGGAAGGTCAAGGCGCGCCAGACGTTGCCCGCCGTGTCGGTGGCCCACAGCTCGCCCTGCTGCGTGCGCACCAGGCGCGGGGTGCGCATCCCGGTGGCCTCAAGGTGCGCGGTGATCGCGTCGATGTCCAGATGGACAGGTGGCTTGAAGATGGGATTCACGTACTGGAGCACCAGTCGGCGTGGACCCTCATCCACCAGGAAGGTCTTGTTGATGAGGCCACCTTGCACCGGGGTCAGTGTTGCGGCGGAGCTCACGCCCCAGGCGGGCAGCACGGCGTGCGGATCAGGCGCGGAAACCATGGTGGGAGTGCCTACCACGCCGCGGCGGTCGTTGGCAGAACGCACGGTGCCGCCGGTTGGTGCGCTACAGCTTTCGCGGACTTGTGCGCACCCCCCCGGTGACGACGAGCACACCCACTCGGGCCTACCCGGTTGGGGAATGAACATTCCGTCGTGGCGCGGCTACAGTGCGCCGGTGTGCATGGAGGTGGCGTCATGTTGAGCAGAATGCGTTGGGCGGTGACGGCAGCGTTGGCATTGGCGGCGGGACCGGTCTCCGCGCTGGAGGTGCCCACGGCATCCAGCACGTTGCTCATCCAGACCACGGGGCGCAACGCCGCCGTCGGCATCGGGGACTGGTACAGCGCCACGGCGACGCAGAACGGGGGCGAGACCACGCACGCCATCCTCATCGACATTGCCGAGGATTTTGATTCCACCACGCCCATCGTCGTGGAGTTGTTTGACCCGGACAGCTCGCGTCCCGTCGGCGGCAACCAGCTCGACGAGGTGCGCAACGCCGACGACACCACCTACTACCGCCTCACCAACCCCGACGGGGTGGAGGTGGGCACCGTCAGCTTCACTCCGGGGCAGGGAGACGGCGCGTGGGTCACCGCATTCACCTTCACCACTGGCCAGTTCGGCAACGGGGTGTACCTGTTTGAGGCGTGGACCGGCGCTCCGGGGGCGCCAGCGGGGGAGAGTGACGACGACAACTACTGGAAGCTGCGCGTCACCCCGGACGCGGGCGTGGCGGAGAGCAATGAGCTTCCCATCCTACGGTCCAGCTACCAGTACCCCACCGGCAGCAACCTCTCGGAGCGCTTCTGGTTCTTCGTCCCGCCCGGCATCAACGGCCTGCGCCTGTTCAACTTCGACATGGACCGCGCCACAGCCGGGGTGGTGTACACGGCGCCCGGCGGCAGCAGCTACACCGGCACCCCGTCGGTGGGGCAGGGGCGCTGGAACCGGGGCTCGTTGGCTGTCGACGACACCTGCACCACGCCCACCGCGCCCTGTGGTGACGTGGTCAATCCCGTGGGGGGTGCCACGCAGGTCCCGGCCGGCTGGTGGCGCGTGGACATCACCAACTTCAACGGCGGCAACCAGTTCATCTTCCGCCCCACCACCCTCGACGACGCGCAGCTCTTCCCCCACTACTCCACCGGCGACAACCCGCCCACGCGTGCCCCGCGCGCCGGCGTGGGACTCACGCCCTCGCTGCTGACGCAGGACGCCAGCCCCGGCGACACGGTGACGATGTGCTTTGACGTCTCCGCGCGCGGCATTGCGTTGGACAATCCCAACCTGCGCGTGAGCGGCGCCACGCTGGCGTGGACCTTCTACGAGGACCCCAACGGCGACGGGAGTCTCTCCGACGCGGTGGCGCTGGTGGACCCCGACGGCGACGGGAGCCCCAACGTGGGGCCCACCGCGCCGGGCAACACGCGGCACATCTGCGCGGTGGCCACCGTGGGGCAGGTGACGCCGCCGTGGCAGGAGCGCGCGGTCATCACCGGCGTCACCTCCAGCAACAACCTGCGCCGCAGCTCCATGAACCTGGTGGTGCGCGTGCGTGACCAGGACGGTGACGGGCTCACCGACGCGCAGGAGGCGCTGCTGGGCACGGACCCGTACCACCCGGACACCGACCGCGACGGCCTCTCCGATGGCGACGAGGTGACCCGCGGCACCGACCCGCTGCTGGCGGACAGCGACGGCGGGGGCGTCTCCGACGGCGTGGAGGTGGGCCTGGGCCTCAATCCGCTCGACCCCACCGACGATCTCTCGCTGGAGCCGCCGGACGGCGACGGG
>JBFMGU010000334.1:0-10238 GCA_040752415.1 Myxococcota bacterium | reverse complement strand
TGAAAACGGTGAACGCGGTAGGGCGGCGGGGGTGGGGGGGCCGAATCCGCACTCCCTCTTGCGCCACCAACGCCTCACCCCGACGCATCAGAAGTCGGCGGACCCCGGAATCCGGGGTGCGGCCAATTCGCCCAACGAGCGCCACGACGAATTGCGCGACGCGCTGGTGCGCTAATGTCCGGTATTCGGATTGGGATGCCCGATGCCGCTCGCACCGGTTCAGCGTGAGACGAGCATGATGATGACGCCGAGCAGCCCGGACAGCAGGCCGAGCAGGCCCACCACCGTCACCGGCGGCGCAATGCCCAGCAGCATCACCGCGCCCGCGCGGGAGCCCCAGTAGATGGTGGCGTCGAGGGCCGGCTTGTCCGGGCGACGCTCGATCCCGTTGATCTCCGCGGCCTGGTAGTAGGCCAGCCCCACGCCGCTCCACAGCGCCGCGGTGCCGCCGTTGAACACCAGCGCCGCCAAACCCAGCAGCACACCACCCACGAGCATGGCGCCCCCCACGCCCACCATCAGCGAGGGTCCACCCGCTGCCTCATCCTCCGCCACGTTCGTGGTGCCGCGGCCGCCCTGCTGCGCGGCAACGTCCTGGCCCTTGTCTCCGCCCTGGGCGAGCTCCGGCTGGGGCTGCGGGTTGGCCGCCTTCACCGCCGCCGCCGCGGTCTCCGCCTGCTCCTTGGTGACGTCGATGGCGAGGGGCTCCAACGCGTCGCCCGCACGCGCCACCGGGACGCCGCGCGCGTTCTTGGCTTCCAGCACCACCTCCAACTTCCCCTTGGCGCCGGCCTGTTCCCAGAGCTGCACGTTGTTGAGCATGCCCTTGGCGGTCCCGTCGACGACGGAGAAGTCATACGGCTTGTAGTTCTTCTCCCCCAGCGCCCGCGCGAACACCGTCACGCTGGCTGCGGCCTCGACGTTCCCCTCGAGCGTGGTGGCAAGGGAGGCGCCGTCCAGACGCGGCGCGCCGAGGGTGACGCCGTTCTTCTTCTGGTATGCCTCCGCGCGCTTGAGGAACGCCTCACGCAGGTCCGGGGGCGTCTGCAGCTTGTCCGGCGTGTACAGGGGACGGAGCGAGAGCACCTCGTCGAACTGCTTGGCGGCCTGCTTCTCCTTGCCCATGGCGAAGTAGCAACGGCCCTTGTACCAGTACGCCTCCACCTGGTCCTCCTCGGTGGCGGAGGGGGAGCGGAGCGCGTCGTCGAGCTTGGCCAGCGCCGCGCGGAACTCACCCTTCTGGTACAGCTCCTTGCCAGCCTCCACGTCGGGATGGGCCCACGCGCTGACGGGCAGCACCCACGCACACAAGGCCACGAGCACCAGGCGGACCACGCGGAGAACGGGATGGCGTCCCTGCATGGAGAAGGGTTGTAGCAAGCGCGTGCGCCCGCCGTCACATCCCTGGCCGCCCGCCGCTGAAGGCCGCGCCCTGGGCGTCCCCCTCGCCTGCCGCCCACGTCGTCACCCAGGACAGGTCACGACGACACGCAAGGACGGCCCCCGCGCGCGCCGTTAACTCCCCAGCCAGTCACGCCACGCGCCACCTCACACACGAGGGAACCATGTCCGCGATCAAGACCGCTTGCCTGGTTGGGTTGCTTTCGCTGGTGACCCCAGCCGGTGCGCACGCCAGCCCGGTGGGGCCGCCGGGTGAAACCACCAGTGACGACGAGATGAGCGCATTCAACGACGTCAAATGGGACGACCACCAGATCACCCTGGTGCTCTTCGAGCTCGCCGGCGCCGAGGCCAGGGCCAGTGAGATTGCGCTGCTGCGAACGAACAACCCCCAGGTGACGATCCTTGCGGAGAAGCTCCTCGCGGAGGGCGCGGGCGGCGCCAGGAAGATGGTCTTCTTCAACCGTTACGTCGTGGACGTGGCGGCCGACGACGGAGAGGACCCGTTCCTCTTCCAGATCCAGCTGGGCCGTCACATCGGCCGCGGGGCGGAGAGGCTGTGGCGCGCCTCCGACGAGAACTTTGACCTCATGTACGCGGAATCCATGGTGCGGCTGCAGCGGGTGGTGGTGGCGCTGCTGGACAACGTGCTCCTCGGCACCGTGGAGAATCCCAAGCTACGCCAGGAACTGGAGAACGCCCGCTTCAAGGCCCAGTCGACGCTCAACGAGGCGGAAAAGCTCCACGCCGTGCTGAAGGGACGCGCTCCGTCGGAGGAACCTGCGCCGTGACCTCGTGACGACGGGGAAATGGCGTCAACCGCCGCCGTCGGGGTTGCCCTGCGTCTCTTCCTGGTCGTCCTCGCGCTCGCACTCCAGGCCGTCGTCGGTGCTGCAGGTGCCGTCGTAGTTGATGGGCTGGCCGCGCTCACAGAGGAAGCCGGCATCACGGCGGGTGGGCGCCTGCTTCTCCGCCTTCATCTGCCCGCCATTGCAGGTCAGGACGCAACACAGGAACGGCGCGCGGTCCGGTCGCCCGTCATCACAGGCCGCCGTCAGGAGCACCGTCAGCAGGAGCAACGCGCGCAGCATGAGCACGAACATATCCCGCTTTCGCCTCCCGTCCACGGGACGATGCCCGGCCCCGCACGCTGTTGCTATAAGGCCCCCATGCAATATCCCGACTACCGTCCCCGCCGTCTCCGCCGCACCGAGAGCATCCGTCGCCTGGTCCGCGAGACGCGCCTCAGCCCCGGCAACTTCATCTACCCACTGTTCGTGGTCCCCGGCAGGGGCGCCAAACAGACCATTGCCAGCATGCCCGGCGTCCACCGGTTCTCCGTCGACAAGGTGGTTGACGAGGCCAAGGAGGCGTACGACCTGGGCGTGCCCGCGGTGATCCTGTTTGGCATCCCCGAGAAGAAGGACGAGGACGGCACCGAGGCGTGGAAGGAGAATGGCGTGGTGCAGCAGGCCATCCGCGCCATCAAGAAGGGCGTCCCCGACCTCACCGTCATCACCGACGTGTGCATGTGCGAGTACACCAGCCACGGTCATTGCGGTCACCTGACGCGCGGCCCCGGCGGCCGGATGGAAGTCGACAACGACGCCACCCTGGAGCTGCTGGCCAAGGAAGCGGTGAGCCACGCGCGCGCGGGCGCGGACATCGTGGCGCCCAGTGACATGATGGACGGTCGCGTGGGCTACATCCGGGAGAGCCTCGACGAGGCCGCGTTCGATAACGTGCCCATCCTGGCCTACAGCGCCAAGTACGCCAGCGGCTTCTACGGTCCCTTCCGCGACGCCGCCGAGAGCGCACCGAAGGAAGGCGACCGTCGCGGGTACCAGATGGATCCGTCCAACGTGCGGGAAGCCCTGCGTGAGATGGCCATGGACCTGGCGGAAGGCGCGGACATGCTGATGGTGAAGCCCGCCCTGGCCTACCTAGACGTGCTGCGCGCCGCGTCCGAGGAGTTCGACCACCCGCTGTGCGCCTACCAGGTCAGCGGCGAGTACAGCATGGTGATGGCGGCACACGAGAAGGGCTGGATCGACGGGCCACGCGTGATGATGGAGACGCTGGTGTCCATCAAGCGCGCCGGCGCCGACAACATCATCACCTACTACGCCAAGGAAGCGTGCAAGGCGCTGGCGAAGGGCGAGAGCTGAGCGCGATGAAGGGCACCGAGTACAAGGTGGTGGAGACCAGCACGGTGACCGACGAGACCCTGACGCGCATCCTCAACGAGATGACGCAGCAGGGCTGGGTCTACGACGGGATGACCTTTGTCCCGAGCGAAGCCTCCAAGCGCCCGCGCATGGCGTTCGTGATCTTCACGCGCGAGATGGACCTTCCGGAAGACGAGGGAGCGTGATGTCCGGAGAAGCGCCGACCTACACCCGTGCGGCGCAGCTCCTGGGCGCTCCGGGTCTGCTCAGCGTGGTCCACGACGCGGTGGACCAGGTGCGGCTGCGCGGATTGTATGACCGGCTCTCCGCGGGACGGGGTCCGCGGGCGGCCCGCCTGGACAAAGAAGGGCTCACCGCCGTGCTGGTCCGCCTGGCCCTTGCCGACGAGGGCGCGCTGGGCCTGCTGGCCAAGGAGCTGAGCCGCGCGGCCACGCGGGAGAAGGGACTGGTGGACGCGCTGGAGGAGAACGCGCTGCGGGAGCGGATCCTCGCCTTGCCCGCGCTCCAGCTCCGTCGGGAACGCGCCAGGATCATGTGGGCGCTCTCGATGGATCCGCGACCCGGTGCGCAGCGCGTGGCCGAGGAGATGGTGGGCGCGCTGTTGCAGGCGTTGGGTGACGCGCGCGCCATCGAGCGCACCGCGATCTTCTCGCCGGAGGCGGTGAGCCAGAAGGTGGAGGACCTGGAGGCGCAGACGCGCGCGGTGGAGCGGCAGGCCGAGGGCATGGCCTCCCAGGTCAACCGGCTGGAGAAGGAGCGCGCGGAGTTCCTGGCGCAGCTGGGAGCGAAGGAAGCACAGCTCCGCGACGAGGTGGACGCGCGTGCGGAGTCCGACCGCGAGGCCAGCCTGGCCAACACGCGCGTCCGGGAGCTGGAGGTGGCGCTGGAGGAGAGTCGCGCGGAGGTGGCACGGCTGCGGGCGGAGGAGCGGCTCGGGGTCGACGCCGGCGCGTGGGAAACCCGCCTGCAGAACGCGCAGCGACGACTGGAGACCGTGACCGCCGAACGCGACGCGCTGCAGAAGGAACGGGACGCCGCGGTCTCGCAACTGCACCGCATGCAGGACGAGCAACGGACCCTGGCGGGCGCGCTGGCTTCGCGGGACCAGGTGGCGCAGGAGCGCATCCGGAGACTGCGGGAGATGCTGCGCGACGCACGCAAGCAGCGGCACCGCGCGCAGGGACAGGCCGCCGCGACGACGACGGAAGGAACCGAGCGCATCGCCGTGCACGTGGACGTGGCCAACCTGAGCGCGGGCGCGCATCACCACCAGCGCGGGAGGATGGACTTTGTCTCCATGCTCAACATGCTGGCCGCGGGCCGCAGCGTGGCGCGCGCGGTGGCGTACGCCGTGGAGCAGGGCGAGCCCGAGAAGTTCCAGGGGTTCTGCATGGCGCTGCGCGGAGCGGGCTTCGAGGTCCGGGTGAAGAAACCGGTCACGCGCGCGGATGGGTCGGTGAAGGCGGACTGGGACATGGGTCTGGCCATGGATGTCGTCGAGGACACGGCGCGCGTGGATACCGTGGTGCTGTGCAGCGGCGACGGTGACTTTGTTCCGCTGGTGCAGCTGATGCGACGACGCGGGAAGCGCGTGGAGGTGGCCGCGTTCCGCGCGGATGCACACGACGATTTGCTGCGCATTGCGCACGCGTTCCACCCGCTGGGCGCGGAGCTGGTGATCCGGTGAGATGGGCTACGACGACGTCAACTTTGTTCCCGGGCGAGCCTTGAAGACGACGTAGAGGTACCCAAGCGCGGGGATGAGCAGCGCGGTGCCCACCGCCAACGCCACGGAAACAGCGACCAGGACGGAGCGCGGCGCCGCGGAGGATTCCACCGTCAGGTCCGGCGCCACGAGGTACGGGTACTGCGCGAACGCCCAACCCCACACCATCAACGTGGCCTGCCCCATCGCCAGCACGCGGGCCGGCCGGTAGCGACGCAGCCACAACGCCGCCATTCCGCCCACCGCCACCAACGCAATCAGCCCCTGCAGCGGGAGCGACCACCAGCGACGGAGAAGGCCTTCGTAGAGGCGGGGCGCTCCGTGGTGGGCCAAGGAGAGCGCGGCCCAGGCCAACAGGCCCACCGCCACCGCGGAGCCCAGCGCGCGACGACGGAAATCGTCCTGCAGGGCAGCGTCGTCGGTTTCCAGGGTCAGGTAGACCGCGGCCAGGTACGCGAACAACGCCAGGATCATCAGCCCCACCATGAACGGAAACGGCGCCCACCACGACGAGATGAAGTCCGTCACCACCCGGCCGCGCGCATCCAGCGGCAACTTTCCCGACGCCACCGCCCCCAGGGAGACGCCCAGCATCACCGGTGTCACCACGCTGGAGATGGCGAACACCCGGCTCCACTGGCGGTAGCCCACGTCGTCACGCGGGAGCTGCGAGCGGAACACGAAGGCGCTCCCCCGCATCACGATGCCCAGCAACACCAGCGTCAGCGGGATGTGCAGCGCCGTGCTCATGGCCGCGAACGCCGGCGGGAACGCCGAGAACATCACCACGATCACCGCGATGAGCCACACGTGGTTGGCCTCCCAGATGGGCGCCACGGCAGTCGAGATGAGGTCGCGTTGCGCACGGGCGCGCGGTCCCAGCGCCAGGAGGTCCCACACGCCGCCACCAAAGTCCGCGCCACCACTGAGCGCGTACACCGTCAGCGCAATCACCATGAACGCCGCCAGGCCCACCTCAAGCGAGAGCATGGTGCCCCTCCCCCGCCGCCTGGGCCTCCGCGGGTTGCAGGCTGGCGAACACCAGGCGCCGCATGAGCACCACCACGACGACGGAAAGCACCACGTACAGCAGCGTGAACACCAGGAAGGTCACGCGCAGCTGCGGCATGCTCGTCACCGCGTCCGACGTGCGCATCACGCCCTGCACAATCCACGGCTGCCGACCCACCTCCGTCACCGTCCAGCCCGCTTCAATCGCAATGAAGCCCAGGGGCGTGCACGCCACCAACGCCTTGAGACGCCAAGGAACCTCCCACGGTCGTCGACGACGCCACAGCACCGCCTCCAGCAACGCCACCAGGGCCAGCACCACGCCACAGCCCACCATCAGGTCAAAGGCCAGGTGCACCACCGCCACCGGGGGTCGCTCGTCGGGCGGGAAGTCCTTGAGGCCGCGCACCGGCGCGTTGGGATCGCGGTAGGCCATGATGCTGAGGAGGTACGGGATGTCGACGGAAAAGCGCGTCTCCTCACGCTGCTCGTCGGGCCACCCGCCGATCTTCAACGCGGCGCCCTTCTCGGTGTCCCAGTGCCCCTCCATGGCGGCGAGCTTGATGGGCTGGTTCTCCGCCACCTGCACCGCGCTGACATCCCCGCTGAGCGGCTGCACCACCGCCGCCACGCCACCCACGGTGAGCGCAATGGCGAGCGCGCGCTGGTGGAGCCAGTCGGAAGGGTTGCGCAACAGCAGCCACGCATGCACGCCGGCCACGCCGAATCCCACCGCCTCGAACGCCGCCACCACCATGTGCAGCGCCTGCGAGGGGAACGCGGGGTTGAACATGGCCGCCCACGGCACCACGTCGACGATCTTGCCGTCCCGCAAGGTGAACCCCGTGGGCGTGTTCATCCACGCATTCGCGGAAACCACGAACACTCCGGACGTCACCCCGCTGAGCAGCACCATCACGCCACTGAGCCAGTGCACGCGCGGCGACACGCGGTCCCACCCGTAGAGGAAGATGCCCAGGAAGATGGCCTCCATGAAGAACGCAAAGCCCTCCATGGAAAACGGCATCCCCACGGCGGGACCTGCCAGCTCCATGAACTGCGGCCACAACAGGCCCAGCTCAAAGGAGAGCACCGTGCCGCTCACCGCCCCGACGGCAAACATGATCCCGGTGCCCTTGGCCCACCGCTTGGCCAGCACCAGGTAACGCTTGTCGCCGGTGCGCAGGTACCGGCCCTCCGCCACCACCATCAGCAACGGCATGGCCATTCCCACGACGGCAAAGATGATGTGGAACGCCAGCGACACCGCCATCTGCGAACGCGCGGCAAGCAGATCCGACATGGGTCACCTCGAGCGCGGCCCTACCCAGATGCCTGCTTTGGTGCATCTGCCACGACGCCGCGCCAAGGCGGCAGCTTGCCGCACCTCAGTCCCGTCGGGAAGAGGGCCGAGGCGCCAGCCCGTTGATGACCTGCCTCACCCCCTGCACGCGCGAGGTGACCTGCTGGGCCGCGGTGGCGGCGTTCTCGTCGTCGACAGTGCCGTGGAGCGTCACGTGGCCTTCGCGCGCGGAGACCAGGATGTGCTCATCCCGCGTGCGTGGGTCCTCGCGCAGGGCGTTACGCACCCGCTCCTCCAGCCGCTCATCCGGCGAGGGAGTCTCCCCACGGACGAGAATCCGGTTATCAACGCCTTTCACGCCCGTCGTCATGCCGGCATCCAGCTCGGCGGCGGTGCGCATGGCGTCGTCGGTGACCTCACCCTCCAGGCGGACCACGCCGTCCTCGACGTCGATCTCGAGCGTGGTGCCGGAGAGCAGGGGGTCGCGTTGCAGCGCGGCGCGCACGTCGGTCTCCAGGCGCTCGTCGGAGACCTGGGGCTGCTCCTCCTCCACGGCAACCATCAGCGCGGAGTCATCCACCCAGGCCACGCCGGTGACGTGCGCAAGGTCGCGGGCCCGTTCCCGTTGTTCCTGGCTGTCCACCTGGCCGCGCAGCACCACCCCGTTCCCACGGATCTCCACCTGCACCTCGTCGGGGGAGAATCCCTGGCGTGCCAGCTGGCGCTGGATGGTGCTGCGGATCTCCGCGTCCGGTTGTGTCGGTCCCACCGCCAGCTCCTCCACCACCGCGGACACCCCCGGCACCGCCCGGACCCGCTCCACCACGCGCTGCGCATCCGCCGCGTCGACGACGTGACCGCGCAACGTCACCACACCCTCCGCCACCGTGGGGTGCACGCTGAGACCGTTGAGCGTCCGCGCCAGGCGCCGGGCGAGGACCCGGTCGTCGACGGGAGGGATGCGCACGGTGACGCCGTCCCGCACCGCCACCACGCCCACCGTCCCGCGCACCACCTGGGAAACGCGGTCCTTGGCCAGCAGCGTGTCGACGTTCCCGGTCACGGTCACCACGCCGTCATGCGTTGCCACGTGCAGCGACTGGTTGGCCAGCAGGGGATCCGCGCGGAGGTTCAGCGAGACGGCCTGCGTGACCTGCTCGTCGGGGATGGCGTGTTGCGCGGCGGGCGGAGGCGCGGGCGGAAGCTGTTCGGTGTCAGGAACGGGCCGCGGCTCGCCGGGGGCAACCTCCTGGCCCAGCGGGACGCTCTCGAACGCGTCCGGCCCCGACCAACGGCCCACCGCGCAACTGGATGCCAGGCCCAACACCATCAAAGTGCGTCGTGAGACGGCGGACATGGGAGCCTCCCGCGACCACCGGGATATCCCTCGTCCGACGGAGAATCAGGCGTGGACGACGCTCAGGCGTGGCCCAGCGTGGCCAGGAATGCCTGGAACACCGGGGCGCAGGAGCGGACGGTGAGGAATCCGTCGTCGGCGGGGCGGCGCATGGCCCACGGGTGGCTGTTGGTCACCACCACGCGACGGATGAAACCGCTGCCCCGGATGCGCTCCAGCGCGTCGCCCGGGAACACGCCATGCGAGGCCACCGCGTACACGTCCGTGGCTCCGGCGTCGCGGAAGGCGCGCGCAGCGCCGAGCAGGCTGCCTCCGGTGCGAATCATGTCGTCGTAGATCACCACCGGACGCCCGGACACCGAGGCGGAAACGGCGATCACCTCCGTCTTCCGGTCGCTGGAGCGACGCTTGAGCACGAACGACGGAACCACGCCCAGGTCGTTCGCCAACGACTCCACCCACTTGGCGCGCCCCGCGTCCACCGAGCCCAACGAGAAGTCCCCCAACCCGAGGCCACGGATGGCGTCGAGGATGACGGACTTGGCGTAGAGGTGCGTGCTCACCACGCCCGGCTCGAAGTAGTGCGGGATGCCCTCGGAGTGCAGGTCCAGCAGCGCCACCCGGTTGCCGCCCGGCGCCGTCGGAATGATGGAAAGCAGGTGCGCGCGCGTCTTGGCCGTCACCACCTCACCGCTCTTCACGGCGCGCTCCATCGTGGAGTAGCCGAAGAAGGGGATGAGCAGGGTCAGGCTCTGGCATCCCGCCGTCACCAGGCCGCACGCGAGGTCGAAGATGTCCAGCGTGGCCGTGTCCGTGGTGGTGCCCCCGACGATCACCACGTCCTGCGCGCGCACCGGCGAGAGGATGCGCAGGTAGCGTTCCCCGTCGGGGAAGATGCGGCATTCGAGCTGGCCTTCGTCGTAACCGGTGAGCTCCCGGAGCTCCGCGGCCAGCGCCTCGTGCTCACGGATGGAGAACAGCAGGGTCATGGGCGTTGGCGTGACACAACCGGATGTGCACGGCAAGCCCCGTCGTGGACAGGACAAAGCGAACAAACGCTGGCCAACGGCGCCGCGACGGGTAGGATGCGCGCCCCTTCTATCCCCGGCATGTTCCCGGGGCGCAGCGTGGTGGCAGATGAGACGTGAATCTGGTCGTGGCGGCAGAGGTGACACCCGTGGCGGGCGCTCCGGTGGTGGCGGGCGCGGCGAAGGGCGGTTTGGCGGCGAGGGTCGCTCCGGTGGCGGCGGG